>NZ_CAWUDE010000014.1:0-144939 GCF_963920895.1 Anabaena sp. CCY 9613 | reverse complement strand
GGGAATTACCTGTACCGAAAGTTGTGACCAAATCGGGGTTTAATTCTAATAATCTTTCAATATCAATATTGGCATTATTACCTACTTCCAGAATTTCACCTGCTTGGATTCTCTCTACCACTTCTGGAGTATTGACTTGTTTACTATTACTCACGCCAATTAATTTATCAACTACACCTAATTTGGCTAAATGAGGTAAATGAGTCGTAGAAAGAGTAACTATGGAATTAACGGGTACTGTAATTATTTGTGCTTGATTAAATCCTGGTGGTGGTGGAGTTCCACATTGAACTAAAACATATTGAAAGTTAGTTTTAGTATTTTGCCAGGGGTTTTTAACGGTGACTATTTTGTAGTTGTGATGATACTCTACTACCAATCCTGTGGCATGGTTAATTTGAATTTTATGGGGGAAGTAATCGGTATTCGGGTCATAGTTTTCGATACAAGCAGGGTTATGAGTGATTGTTGGGGTATGGTTGCAAGCGATGATTAGTGTGGTAATGAAGATTAATAGAAAAGAAATTAATTTTGAGTGGGGAAATTTTACCAGATTCATGGAATTTTGTCTCACGCAAAGACGCAAAGACGCAAAGACGCAGAGAGTATGAGGAGTGAAAAAGCAGGGCAAAGGGGAGAAAGCAGGGGAGAAAAACTACCCACAATTCTACTCGGTTTTAAACCTTATATTTTGGTAAATTAAGAACTACGAATTACAAATTATTCCCTTGGGGGATATAGGTTTTCGCTGACTTTTTTACCTTGTGCTAAGTGTTCGTTGACGATAATTTCAGCTACGTTTGGGTTAACGCGGGTGTACCAAGTTCTATCATCGGAATAAAAGACTACTGGCCCTTGTTGGCAAACTTCTAAGCAGCCGGATGTTCTTACTTCTACATCTACACCTGCTGTTTCTACTGCTGATTTTAAAGCATCAAATGTAGGTTGCCATTTACGGGAAGGAAGACAACGAGTAGAAGTACAAACTGAGATATAAGAATGTTTCAGAGGATTTTTAATAAATGGAATCGGTTTATTACCTAACACATAAATTTCTCTGAGTTCTTGATAAAGAGCTAATTTTGATAAATCAGGTTTACCCTCTGGTAATAAATTTTCCCCATCTACCAAAGGATTAGGTAGTAAAATCGTCATTAATTTTTCATCTGCACCATTCCAAAATTGAATCCCCCAACTTCTAGGATTTCCTTCTGGATTAAATCGCCGATAAAAAGCCGCACGACTAACTTGACGCTGCTTTCTTAATTCTTCAGGCGTTTTACAAAGCGGCCCACCTAAATTAGCCTCAATACATAAATGTAAATGCCAACCTTCAGTCGCTACTGTCAAATATCCATCATAGAGAATACAAAGCTTTGGTGGTGCATTAAACTCTAATTCTAAAACACTACCTTGAACAATATGAGCCACCCCTACCTGTTGCCAATTTTGCTCAAATAAAGTGTAAACCAGCGATGCCAAAACATCACTACCACAATCAAAATATTCATACTCAATATACCCCCCTGTAGATAACTCCTCAGTCACCACCTCATTCATCGATTTCACCCAACAATTAAACTCAGTCATAAAAACCTCCTTTCTACCTTTGCGTCTTTGCGTGAAACTTAAAACCGAGAACTCAACCCCACCTGAAAAACCCTCCCCCCATCAGGAAACCCCGGAAACAACTGATAACGCTGATTAAATATATTATCTACACCACCAGTCAATACCAAACCATCCGTGAGAGGTATACACATTTTCACATCAAAAGTAGTATAACCAGACAAAAACTCCGTATTAATATTATTAGTAGGATATCCACTCAAAGAATTCATCAACACCCCCAAATACAAACCCAAAGGATTTTCATAAGAAACACCTAAATTCAACTTATTCGCACCTGCAAACCTTAACTCCTTACCGATTTCTTCCGGATTAGTACTTTCTAAAATCTGTGGAGCATTCAACGTATAATTAACAAAACCATAGACATTCCTCGCTAATTGTAAATTTAAAGAAGCTTCCAATCCTGTAGTTCTGACCAACCCAATATTTTCAAATGTACCTGTATTTCCATTCACAGGCGGAATCAACCTTGTAAAAGCAATAGTGTCAGATACTCTGTTATGAAAATAAGTCAAACGTAATAAACCAAAATTACCTAACCTTTGGTCAACACCCACATCAAAACTATCACCTCTTTCTGGTCTGAGTTCTGGATTACCAATATTAGTCAGATTGTTGTTAAATAAATTGGCAATAGTCGGGGCGCGGAAATTTCGGATATAGTTAGCTCGTAGTGTCGTTGAATCTGCGACTGCTAACTTTGCACCTACAGACGGTGATGTAAATGAACCATTCACCAAACTACTAAAATCTTGTCGAATGCCTAAATTCACGTTGAAGCTAGGTGACAAATCCGTGTCATATCTGGCAAAAATTGCTCCTTGATTAATACCATTATTGTAATTTTCTCGCGTGAGATTTGTTCCAAAATTAAAAGTCGTATTTCGGACATTCACAGTCCGATAATCAAAGCCATAGACTAAAGTCTGATTATTAGTAATATTCCAACTATGTGTAGCTTGAAGTCCATACGACCTTTGTCTGGTATCAAATCTATTTTGTGATGCTAGTGCGCCACTACGATTATCAAAACGAGTCTTGAGAAAATCGGCGTAACCTCTAGCAATTAATAGGGAATCATTACCGTTTCCTAGTTGAGAATTCCAAGTTAAATCTGTGAGTACTTGGTCTGTGTATTTACGATTATTTTCCGTCAGATTGTTAAAAAATCCCTGACCGAATTGAGGTTCAGGAATGGGTACTCCGCCTGGTACTCCTTGCACTTTACTTAAATATAAGTTTGATAAAGTTAAAGTATTGCGTGTACCTAAATTCGCTTCTAGTTTGACATTAAAGTTATTGTAGAGAGCATCATTATTACTTCTCTCACCCTCAAAATTAGCTTCAGGTATTGTAAACGGATAATTATTTTGCGCTTGAGTGCGGTTGTAACCTACCACCCAGGAAAAATCGCCTGTTGTACCACTATTTTGAATACTTTGTTGGTTGAGTCCATAAGAACCAAGGTTAACTCTGGTATCTGTGGTAATTCTCTCGGTAGGACGACGAGTGACAATATTGATTACCCCTCCTATAGCATCAGAACCATAAAGAGTTGAACCGCCTCCGGGTAATACTTCTACTCTTTCAATATTGTTAGTAGTAAATTCGGATAGGTCAAAACTACCACTACCAACATTATTGATAGGTCTACCATTCAGTAAGATTAAGACCTGACTCGTATTAGAACCCCTGATAAATTGACCGCTTAAGGCGTTAACTTCCGTCCCCACTGTCCCATCACCCAAAATACCCGGAAGAAAACGTAGTGCTTCTCTGACAGTTCTTGCACCTTGCGCTTCCATTTCTTCGCCGGTAATGACGTAAACCGGACGGGTGGAATCTTGTACTGTTCCTTCACGACGAAAAGGGGAAAATACAGGTTCATTCAGTAACTTGTCAATGACTGTCAGTTCAATATCAACTTCTGAGGCGATGGCTTTGTATTCCCATAACATCCCTACAGTCAAACTCAAAATGATTAGTTGAATTCCTTTTCTGGTAATAAACTGATTACGCATCGGTAATTTAAGCCACCTGTATAACTAAAACTTGGTCGCCAGCAAAAATCTGAGCTTTTTTAGCAAAAAACTCTACGCCAGAAGGAATGGTATCGGACAGCAACTTGATAATGATTATTATTATCACATAATTTGGTAATTTACCAATTAACGACTTGAATAGAAAATTTAGTTTGCAATTCCCAATCTTGTGCAAGTTACTGAAATTGCTGTAATAATTGCTATCCGCCACTTGTACCAACTCGCTGGACGTCTTGCCATAAACTGGCACAGGTCGTGCAGACAAATATAGTATGGTGTTTGTTGTTCATTGATTTTCAATGCTTAAAAGGTATGAAGTCTGAAGCGCAGATATTGTCATAACCTGCGGTAACGCTAACGCTTATGTAATGAAGATGACTATATGTAATGTGAGTCTTTAGTTCTATGGCAAAACTGGTAGGCTAATACACCGTTAATTTGCCATGACAACTTGATCTCTGTGACATGCAAGTTAAATGTCTAAAAGCTGATGAGTAGACAAATATCTACAATCTCATAGAAACTTGTAGCGTGTCGTAAATTTCCAACACTATGAGACAATAGTTATATTTGATTGCGTCAATATTCATAGTTATATTCACCTGTACCTCGCAGATGGATGTGGGTTTGTCTGTTACTTGCGGCGGGCATTCTGACTTTGAAGCCGGAACTTCATTACAGCTGCGGGACAGCGCCGGATTTACACCGGACTTTCCCCCTTACGTCTGATGGCTGACACCCACCAGAACCGAATTTTTTACTGATGAAACAATACCACAGCAATGATGCTGAATTTCTGTGCTACTTAAAACGTAACGTAATCTGAAGCATACCAAAAACCGAGATCGCCTTTTAAGGACATCGCTAAAGGTTAGAATCAAGACTACAAGGGACTAATACTATAATTGTTGGTCAAAAATTAATTGGCGTTGAGGAGTGAGTCGATAACCTTGAGCATTGAATAATGTATTTAGTCATAATTTTAGGTGCAATGACGAGGTAATCGAAATAAATAATAAAGTAATATATAGGGTCTAGAAATATTACAAATTCACCAGTTTTATATTAGTTTGTGATTACTTTATGTATGTGCAAGTAAAAGTTCTGGTAACTTCTCTAAAATCATAGAATCAGCCATCGGCCCCAGAATAGTACCACCCCATAGTGTGTAATCCACAAAATAGACTCGACCTTCTTTCCAGGCTCGTGAATAATGCAAGAGGGGATTTTTAGCCCATTTTTGTTGGAGTGCGGCTAATGGCACGTTATAAGTAGATGTGCCATCCCAATTATCAACCCAGCTAGAGACAATGATAATATCTGCATCCAGTTGAGATAAGGTTTCAATGGTGACTTTGGGGTGTACTCCTGGCTTGCGTTCTACATTTTCCAGCAACACAGATTCAAATCCAATTTCTTCCAGGAGTTGAACGGAAGCTCCACTGTATCTAATGTCAATGTAATCCATTGATTGACTGCAAGCTACATTCAGCACTCGCGGATGAGTTTTGACAAGTGGGGTTAATTGGGTGCGAACTTCCGTAAGTTGTTTTTGATGTGAGTCAATGACTTGTTGTACATTGTCTTCACGATCAAGTGCTTGCGCCACAATGTGAATGTTGTCTTGCCAGTTTTCGATGTGATCTACTAGGACAGTCGGAGCAATAGCAGATAATAACTTATTCTCCTGCCATTTCATCCCCAAAATTAAATCTGGTTTGAGTAAAGTCAAAGTTTCTAGAGAAGGACGACTGCGATCGCCTACATTAATCGGTTGAGTTGTGACAAAATTACCCAAGTATGGAATTTGTTGACTAGGGTTGTCGAATTGGCGAGATTTCAGCAAATAAGTCTCCGCGTAAGCAAAAGGTTGGACATCCAGCGCCAGCACCATATCAAGCATTTTTGGTTCTAGTGCAACTACTTTCTGGGGTTGACCGCAAATAGTAGTTTCACCGCCAGCGTGTTGCACAACACGACAATCATTGGATGTTCCTTGTAAATGCTCCAATTTGGGGCTATTGGGAACACCACTTTGACAAGCCGTAATTAAGATAACTGTGACAATGACCAAGCCAATGTATTTATGCATAGTCAGTATTATCTGGCGGCGAATTTCAAGAAACAACTTACCAACTCCAACGGTAATTTAAAATAATTGGCTGTCACTTGCAGTCGCTGTTGCGAACCCAAATCAAAACCTAGCTTACCCAAAACGTTGATAGAAGCACTATCAGCTTCCGAAACTAATGGAATGCGATCGCCTTCCGCATCAAACGCTTGACCATAACTATCACGGGTGAAAGAAGCGGTAAAATCTACATCACCTTGTCTAGCGGAAATTCCATAGTTAATCAAATTGCCAAAACTACCAGATTTGAAGTTACCAACAGAACGCACTCTAATTTCTGCCTCGGAAACTACCCTATCTTGAATAGGTCGTCGGGTAATAATGTTAATTACCCCACCTGTTGCACCATCACCATAAATTGCACTCCGACCTCTTAGCACTGCCATAAATAGGAATTATTATTATTAAGCTCTATGGCTAGATTACCATGATCAGCGATGTCTTGGCAGTAAGCTTCTAAAGATCCTGAAGGCGAGAAATCTCTGATTCTGCCTATACAAGATGCAATCCCATCCTTAGCCGCTAGCTTCTAACTCCAACAAACCCAACAACTTCTCCTCCAACGCCAAATAAACCCGATTGAGCTTCCCCAGCGACTCCAAAGTTCAAGGTAGCCGCCAAGACGAGCTACAGCTTCAACAGCCCAGCTAACTGTTAGCACTTTGGGGAGTTTGGGAGACTTAGCTTTTAAAATCTTGAGTTCAAGGGGATTGAGAATTTCAATTGCGGGGGCTAAGGGCTGAGTACGGTGTAGATAAGTTAACTGCAACAGTTCTACCGCAATCACACTCAAAAAACCAATTAGGGTTTTCATACCCTCAGCAGCAAGCCTGTATTTTTCTACCTGACATCCCGTTTTATCTAATACAGGACTTACGCAACTGGCACAAGCAATGGTGCGCTTCGCGCACCGAGCGCCCAAAAACTACACAAAAGACATAGCAATATCTGGACGTTTTAGTTGCCCAATTAATAAGTAACAATATACTGAATCCAAAGTCATTCAAAATACTTAGCAACACCTTCAATACTTGAGTGTCTCAGTGAATAATTGTATAGATAATAATAATCGCGCTCCATTAAGATAGATCTAGATCGCATCTGGAATTTGCAGTTGGCTACCGAGGGCGGCAATGACTATACCACCCATCAAAAAGCCGAGTGTCGGGGACTTCCACTGAGACCCAAGTCCCGCAAGCAAGAAATACGGCTACTAAAAACCGGGGTCATGCCCCGGTTTTTTAGGTCTGTGTCGTCTCAATTCAACAGCCGTCTGGTCCACAGAAACTGTGCCCGTACAGTACCTCTGCGTCACAGATATAGATCATGCCCGCAAAATCGAGGAAAAACTTCACTGCGACCTGATCCGCAATATTCTCGGCCATATCCCGATCCGGGGTGAGCACCTCGAATTTTATATTCACCTGGGTGTCAGAAACGTTGGGTTGTCCCGTCGAGCGCACGTTGCGACTGCCTTTACCGCCAGTTTCCAGAACCGTATAACCGTTTGCCCCGGCTTCTTCAATGATCTTGGCGATCTTTTTCAGCAGAATCTTTTCCGTGACTATGACGAGCTTTTTGGCTGGCTTGGCCATGTTGCTTACCTCCTTACCGTAATTTATCTTATATATTGAGTCGCTTGGTCTGTCAGGTCAAGGGAGGGCCGACAGAACGCAACCTGTCTGGAATTAGCTGCCCATCAGCGCCTGGGCGAGTCCGATGTAGAGCGGTATTCCCAAGGCAATCGCAACTGGCGTGCCGACAGCTGTAGACGCGCCTATATAGGCGGAGGGATTGGCAGACGGGATACCAGCTCGTAAAGTGGGCGGCCCTGAGATATCTGAACTGGAGGCGGCAATGATGGCCAAAAGAGCTACACCGCCAGGGCTGAATCCCGTGGCGTAGTGGGCAATCATGCCGAGACCGAAGGCGATAAACCCATGCAGCAGCGGAGCCACCAAGGCATATACGGCGTACCACTGGGCTACTTTGCGTAGCTCGCCAATCCTTGACCAGGCCTCCATACCCATTACCAGCATCAGTATTGAAAGCAGTCCGCGGAAGAGGGGCTCATAAAAGCTTTCAAAGACACTTTCAGGACGGGTTATTATGCCTAGAGCAAGGCCGAGCAGCAGTGCCGATAGAGCAGATCCCTGGAGGCTTTCCTTGATGATGGGCCAGATCTCGACCCGCTTGCCTGCGTTACCGTGCTGCTGAGTGAGATACTCCTGCCTGGTGCTGGGATACTCCTGCTCGCTGGGATACTTACCTGCGGCAACCGGCTGCTGGCTGAGATACTCCTCCTGACTGAAATACTTGTCGCGCTGCTTGCTGGTATGGATGCTGGCCACGACGATCGCAGTCACGAGCGCTGGGATGTCCATGAAGGGATAAAGTGCGCCGGCCCAGGGTTCGTATGCCATACCTTGCGCTTCCATTACCGTTATGCCGGCGGCGAGGGTAGAGCCACTCACGGCACCGAACAAGCCCGCGGTCGCAAGGGCATCCACGGTTCTGACTTTTGGCAGCTTGCCCAACGTGTAGCGCCCGATGAACACGATCAGTATCCCCGTTACCACGGCGAACAGTGCGGGCAACAGCATCTCCGTCAGATTGGAATTGCGGATCGCAATGCCGCCGCTCAATCCAACTTTGATGAGCAGCATGAAGACGATGAACTTATAGATCGCATCTGGAATTTGCAGTTGGCTACCGAGGGCGGCAATGACTATACCACCCATCAAAAAGCCGAGTGTCGGGGACTGCAACTGCGCCCCGAATTTCGTCAAAAAATCGGATAAGAAATCCACGTTGTAATTCCTCCTTGATTCAGATATTAGGGGTTAAAACAATTCAAAATTATCAATTCAAAATTGCAATTATTAGGGGCTTGAACCTACTACTGATTGTTTGTGTAGCGTCCCGTAGGGAAGACCACTGAACGAATTTTAGTGGAGGCTTGTACCCAGAATTAATTCAAAATAAATCTTCTTCTTAATTTTGCATTTTGCATTTTGAATTCAAAAAACTCAGGAAGACAGACATGTGTTTAACTTTATCTTAAAGTCTGTACAAATTGGCGATCTCTCTACATGGATCTGCTAAGTAATTTCAAATTCAAATCATATCATAAGTTTTCCTTTTATTCTCAGAAAATTTATATATCTCTGGTCAATGTAAATAGCGATCGCAGAATTTTCTCTTTACGTTGTTGTTATTCAGAAATGGCTTTCTATGACTGCACTTTTTTGTCAAAGTTATCCTGGCTCGATCTGCGGGGGACTGCCCTGCTCCATCCTACTTGTCCAGTCGAACCGGCCAGCGTCTGCTTGTTTTCACCAGAGAACGGTATGGGGATGACCAAATCGGAAGAGTTGCGTGGGCACCACTCTTCTAGCAATGGCTGAGCTAATCAATCCACATTTCGGGGGGAGTTGTTGACTGCACATCAGTCGTGGACGGACTGTAACTGGCGAGGTTAAACCACCCCACAGCCAGTAGGAGACCGAACCCACAGCCCAACAAAAAAGTCCAGGCGTGAGACGAGTCGAGCACGCAGAGCAGGCGGCGGTCGCCGCTATATACCTGCACTAGCCAGCCTTCGCTGGTGTTGTCAAATTTGGTCGGCAGTTTAGTTGAGTCAAACTTGTTCATTGTGTACGCTCCATGCTGATCGAACGTGTGTGGCGGTGGCGGGCAATTGCCCGCCGCTACGGAAACACTTGTCAGAAATTCACCTGTGAATGGAAAGTGTCTCAAAGAGAAAGACTGAGTCGCTCAAACCTGACATTGATGTCGAACAGAAAACAGACATCTATGCTTTCACCTTGAATGATATTCTTAAGTTTATATTTAGAAGCGCATCAAGAAATCGGACAAAAAATCCATGTTGTAATTCCTCCTTGATTCAGATATTAGGGTTCCAAACAATTCAAAATTATCAATTCAAAATTGCACTTATTAGGGGCTTTTACCACTACTGATTGTTCGCGTAGCGTCCCTTAGGGAAGATCACTGAACGAATTTCAGTGGAGGCTTGTACCCAGAATTAATTCAAAATAAATCTTCTTCTTAATTTCGCATTTTGCATTTTGAATTCAAAAAAGGTTAGGAAGGCAGACATGTGTTTAACTTTATCTTAAAATTCGTACAAATTTGCCATTGCTCTACATGGATCTGCTAAGTAATTTCAAATTCAAATCATAAGTTTTCCTTTTATTTTCAGAAAACCTGTATATCTCTGGTTAATGTAAATAACGATCATAGAATTTTCTCTATACGTTGTTATCCTTTAAGAAGGGCTTTCTATGACTGCACTTCCCAAATTGCGAGGAGCATCCCAAAGGATAAGTGTTTTTTATAAAATACTTCCGCTAATCTGAGTCAATTTTTCTCAACAGAGGTTAGTAGATTCGCCGATCTTTAGCATAATTCTAAAGATATGATTCAAGGCAAAACCATAGAGTCTTACCTTGAATTGTCGTAATAGAACGTATCAGGAGGTAAACCACATGACCCAGAAAGCCAGTAAGCTCGTCATCGTCACGGAAAAGGTGCTGCTGAAAAAGGTCGCCAAGATCATCGACGAAGCCGGTGCTACCGGTTATACGGTGGTGCCCGCTGGAGGTAAAGGCAGTCGCGGCGTGCGCTCGTCGGGACAACCCAACGTTGGCGACATCTACACTAATGTAAAGTTCGAGGTGCTCACCCCCAATCGGGATATGGCCGTAAAGATTTCGGATGAGGTCGCAGCGAAGTTTTTCGACAATTATTCGGGCATCACCTATATCTGTGACGTGATGGAGGTACTGCACGCGCACAAGTTCTGACTCAAAACCCCAGCAATTCTCATTTTGGCAAGAAGCTGTTCAAGCACTGGGAATCTCGGTATTGTAATGACATCTGAGAGATCCAATACTTTTGTTGAGTTTTGCAATAGGCGCATAAAATTATGACAAAATCAACTTGTTAACTTTATATAGAACTTTGAATTTATCAACATTTAATATTATGAAAATAAATTATGGTTTCCTGATCTTAGTCTTATTAAATTGTGCTATTGCACCCCAAAAAGCTTTAGCTGATGAGGTTTGGACAACAGAAGAATACAATGTTGTCTATCAAGAAGATCGCAATAAAACTGCCGTGTGGCACTATGGTGAAGATGGAGTTATTTTCATTGATGGTTTAGCAGGAGTGTTTTCTGACCGGGGTTCATACAATGGCTATTGGGTACAGAATTCTTCATCGGTACGTTGCGATACCTATAGAGAAGGGGCTGATGGTAAACCTACTTATCATTGGGGCAGATTTGAAATCACTTTCATTGATTCAGATTTTCCCTCTCGTTGGAAAGCTAATATTAGTCTTTGCGATAGCGATCCCGTGATGACTTTAAACGGTATCCCTGTCACAAAGTAATTAGCTAGTTGACATTCTAAACGTTTATATTTTCAGGTAAGAAAAATATCTTGATTTCATATTTTTTATCTATGATTTATGGAGAAAAAAGCTACATATGATGCCCAAGATATTGAAAAGGTTGCTGACAAAATTAAAAAACTATTGTCCCTTTCTCAATCTCCTAATGAATCAGAAGCATTCGCAGCTTTCTCTAAAGCTCAAGAGATGCTAACTCGCCACAACTTGTCAATGGCAGACTTAGCAGATTCTACACCCCAAGAGATAGAAGAACAAATTCTCAACGAATCCCAAAGGCAAAGCTCTTGGAAAGGGATATTGCTAAATGCAGTTTGCAAAGCAAACTATTGTTTTGCTTATCGGGTTAAACAAAAAAACCGAATCAAGCAGATAATTTTTGGGCGACCTGTTAATAATGAATCAACCCGAATACAGTTTGAGTATTTAGCCGAAACAGTTGACCGACTGGCGAAACAGGTGAATGGCAACCGTACTTTCAAGAATGCTTTCAAGTTAGGTGCTGCACATCGGCTTCATGCCCGAATTTTGTCAGGCATAGAGAAACAAAAATGTGAGGGTGTAGCAGCTTCCGAAAATTCAGCAGCAATTTCAGCTATTGTTATGCGATCGCTCTATGAAAAGCTGGACGCAGAGTTAAAAGCATATTCTAAAAAATTGAATCTAAAAAGCCGAAATCAAAGGTTTTCTTGTAGTTCAGAAGACGGATTTATTGCTGGACAGATGGCGGGGGATAAAGTTTCGCTCAACAAGCAGATTGGTGGGCAAGGTCAACGTTATCTGCCCAAAAGTTGGTAAAATCTAATTTCAGAGCATCAATAAAAAAGGGTTTATGACTACCGCAGTCAAAAAACTTACCCTACTTGAACAGTACCTGGCTTATGGTAAATTTTTCATGCAGGTTCATCTGAAACTTTAATAATCAGTTTTCCCTTTTTGTTGCCATCGAAAAGTTTTAGGATCGCCTTGGGTGCATTTTCCAAGCCTTCGACAATCTCAACAGCATATTTAATTTTCCCCTGGTTTAGCCACTTTCCAATTTCCGCGATCGCTTCATGAAATCGGGGAATATAATCCAAGATAATAAATCCCTGGACGAGAGCGCGTTTCATGAGAATTTGGCTGTAATTATATGGGCCAGGAACAGGCTTTGAAGCATTATAAGTTGAGATTAAACCGCATAAAACCAAGCGTGCGTGCAGATTAATTTTGGTTAGCACGGTATCAAGGATTATTCCGCCAACATTGTCAAAATACACATCGATTCCATTGGAACAAGCTTGAGCTAATGCTTTTTCTAAATCCCCAGTTTTATAGTTAATTGCTGCATCAAAACCAAGTTCTTCTGTAAGCCAACGGCACTTTTCATCACTGCCAGTTATACCAACTACCCGACAACCCTTAATCTTGGCAATTTGTCCAACAATGGAACCAACTGCGCCGGATGCGGCTGAAACGACCACAGTTTCTCCAGCTTTTGGCTGTCCTATATCTAATAACCCAAAATAAGCTGTAAAACCAGTAGCTCCCAGTGGCCCGGTAAATGCGTTGAGCGGACAAGGTAGAGGATCAGGTAATCGCGTGATTGAAAAGCCGCTGTTTCCAAGGGCGATGGCGTAATCTTGCCAACCGAGCATCCCAGAAACCAAATCTCCCTTTTTAAAATTGGGATTTTTGGACTCTTCAACGACACCTATAATACCGCCACGCATAACTTCCCCAATTTCCACAGGAGGCATATACTGCTCGATATCGCTCATCCAGATCCGATTGGTAGGATCTAGTGACAGATATATAGTACGTACCAGCACTTCATCATCTTTGGGGCTGGGAATTAGCTCTTCTCGGTACTCAAAATCGCTTTCTTTAATGTCGCCAACTGGACGAGCAGCCAAGCGAAACTGTCGATTTATCGCTCTAGTCATAAGTTTTAATTGGATTTGACTGAGAGTTGATTAGAGACAATACAGGTTTCCTTGGAGTTTTTTGAGTTTTTTAGCATTATTTTATTTGGGTCGTTTACACTAGTTGCCATGTCATTTCCTGCCCCGCCCCCAAAGGTACAAGCCCAGATTCCATAAATGGAAGTTCATCAGGAACGCGCCAAGTCGTTTTGGACAAGGTAATTCGCTCGGTATTACGCGGCAGTTGATAAAAATCTGGGCCATAGAAGCTAGCGAATGCCTCCAGTTTATCCAGGGCTTTCACGCTTTCAAATGCTTCGGCATACAACTCAAGGGCGTGCAGAGCCGAAAAGCATCCCGCGCAGCCACAGGAACTTTCTTTGCTGGTGCGGGTATGGGGAGCGCTATCGGTACCTAGAAAAAACTTCGGATTCCCCGATGTCGCCGCTTGCAACAAAGCCTGACGATGCTCCTCCCGTTTCAAAATGGGCAGGCAATAAAAATGGGGGCGAAGGCCGCCTTTGAATAGGGCATTACGGTTAAACAACAAATGTTGGGGCGTAATTGTTGCCGCGATGGTGTTGGCAGACAGGACATACTGCACCGCATCGGAGGTGGTGATATGCTCAAGCACCACCCGCAGTTTGGGAAATCGTTGCTTGAGGGGGATTAAATATCGCTCGATAAACACCTTCTCGCGATCAAACGTATCAACATCGTTATCGGTCACTTCCCCGTGCAGTAATAACGGCATGTCCACCTGCTGCATTGCTTCAAAGACGCGATCGCTCTTTTGAATATCCGTCACACCGGAGTCTGAGTTAGTCGTTGCACCGGCTGGGTAGTACTTGACCGCTTTGATAAACTGGGATTCTTTCGCCCGCAGAATGTCGTCGGGGCTGGTGTTGTCGGTGAGGTAGAGCGTCATCAATGGCTCAAACTGTTGGCCCTCCGGAATGGCGGCGAGGATGCGATCGCGATAGGCTGCCGCATCTGCCACCGAGCGGATAGGGGGCTTCAAATTCGGCATGATGATCGCGCGGGCAAACTGACGCACCGTGTAGGGCAGAACCGCTTTCAGTGCTGCACCGTCGCGCAGATGCAGATGCCAATCGTCAGGTCGGGTGATGGTAAGCTTTTGCATCCTTTCATTATAAAACGGCAACCAGGTTCTCATGAGAATAGGGGCGATCATCACATATTTCAATTCAGACTCAGAGTAAGTGTAAACAACAAAATATCTTTGAAATTTTAATTCGAGCAGCCACACAAAGGGATAGTCTTGAAAAAATAACCAAGACTACATGACCAGGACTGAATTTTTCTCCTTTTTCCTCTCCTATTAATTCATTTATTGTTTCTACTAATCCTATCGCGTCTATGATTCGCTACTATCCGTGACATACTCCTACACTGATGCTATCGCATACAGTGTAGGCTTCTCACCAAATCCAGCTATGGCTTCGGATACTCGATGAGCTTTAAGAACCGGATGCCCCTCGGCTCTATTTTTTATATTTATTGCTGCGTTGTGGTCACGGTCAAGACTGCATCCGCAATGTGGACAATCGTGCCATCGTTCAGGCAATTTTTTTGGTACTTTTGCACCACAACTAGAGCATTCTTGACTTGTCCCAGATGCTTTAACAGGTATTACCAACAAACCAGCATTTTCGGCTTTGTTTGTCAGTATTGATAAAAAGTTACCCCATCCAGCATCATGTACAGACTTAGAAAGTCTAGACTTAGAAAGTCCTTTGATGTTTAAGTCTTCATGTGCAATTACATCATATTTTTTCAGTAAGTTATGAGCAGTTTTAAAGTGAAAGTCTTTACGTTTGTCAGCAATTTTTTTATGTTGTTTACCTAGTTGCTTGACAGCTTTATGCCTACGGTTACTACCTTTTTTACGTCGTGAAACACGCTTCTGAATAACTCTCAGGCGTTTTTGAGCCTTACGGTAATGTTGAGGAATAGCAACTGTTTCACCATCAGCAGTTGTCAAAAACTCTTTTAATCCCATGTCAATACCAGTTATTAATTCTGGATTAATATCTGGCTTGATTTCTGGAACTGTAGAATCTTCTAGGCTGAGAGTTAAATAATAACCATCTGCTTTTTTAGTAACAGAAGCAGTTTTAATCCTGAACCCGTCAGGTAATGGACGATGCAATATAACTTTAATCTGTCCCAGCTTTGGAAGATTGATTAAGCCATCTTGTAAACATCCATATTTCATCTGAGGATAAGTAAAAGTTTTGTATCTGCTACGAGATTTAAACCTTGGCTTACCGCTTCTTTTGCCATTGCTATCACCTTTGAGAAATCTATCAAAAGTTACCTTAACTCGTTTAACTACATCCTGGAAAACTTGTGAATAAATATCACCATAATGAGGATGAGTTTTCTTGAGTTCAGGTAATGTTTTCTTTTGAGAGTAATAGTCTGGATTATCTCTTAACTCTGGAAGATGACAAACAAGAGGACAAGCGTTAACCGAACAACGATTTTGCTCATACCAATTAAATCTATCAGCCAACAAATAATTATATTGAGCGCATAGCATAGACAGCCATCGGTCTATTGCTGCTGCTTGTTGTTTTGTTGGGCGTAATCTGTACTGGTATGCTGTTCTCAACTGTTTATCACCACCTTTGTAAATCAGTGTTATGTTTTTAGTATACACTGATTTTAATTTAAGTCTACATCCAATGAAAAATGACTTTGTTTCCAAAGGGAGGTCTGTTAGTGACCTGAAAGCTCACTTAGTTTTAACAACAAAATACAGACGCAGAGTATTTAACGCAGCAATGCTAGAACGCTTACATACTATCTTTGAGGAGTTGTTGGCAAAGTGGGATTGCAAGCTTGTTGAGTTCAATGGCGAAGATAATCATGTACATCTTCTTTTTCAGTACCACCCTGATCTAGAACTTAGCAAGTTGGTCAATAACTTAAAATCTATTTCGTCTAGAAAATTGAGGCAAGAATTTTCTGAACATTTAAAAACTTTTTATAGCAAAGATGTTTTTTGGAATGGGTCTTATTTTATCGCTAGTTGTGGTGGCGTTACCGTTTCAACTCTGAAAAAATACATTGAAAATCAGCAACAACCAGAGAATTAAAATTTGTTCGTTTCCTCCATATCTCCCTCCCTCGCTGTCGCATTGGTGAGGCAGTGCGTTGGGCGGCTCTGCCGACTTGTAGCAACTGCCGTCGGGAGATTGTCGTCAACTCACGCGCAATTCATCTCATCACTCAGTCCGAAAGGACGAGTGAGAGGCTTCTTGCTGTTCAAGCTAAATGATCTATGTTCTGAATTGCAATGTCTTTGGTATTCAAAATCACAACAGTATTCTCCATGACTTCTGTTGCAATTCTCTCATTCATCTTTTTGTTATCAATTAATTTTTTTCACTGGCGAGTGTCAAGGGACGGGCACTCAATGACCATTTGCTCGACACCTTTATTTCACAGGCGATCGCTTTTCCCAGGTCTATAGAAGTTGATTTTGTTGCTGGCAGGGTCTTTATTGTTAGGAAGTCTGCCAGAGCTGAGAAAGCAAACTCCCACTCACGTAAACAATATACAACTCGGTCAGGTATACTCTTTTCGAGGCTCACAAATCCGTTAATAAAATTATCACACAAGCTCCTCTAAAGTAGGAAATAATAGCTTCTCTGCTTGCTGGCGATCGCTAAAATCTTGCACTTTCACATCACAAATGCAAGTCACATCAGTAATCTGACCGCGCAAAGACTGTACACTCTGAATCACTAAATAGGCTGCAAATGTAGCTATCAACACTGCCACAATTAAACTGATAACACCATCAGCCCAAGTCCAATTGAGCCAGATCACTGCAATGGCTGCTAATACTGCTCCCACTGAACTGGCTATATCTGCTAGCAGATGCAGTAAAGCTCCTCTCATATTGAGGTCATGATGACTACATTTGTGCAAACACTTAGCGTTAAAACCGTTAACAAGTAGACCAATCAGGGCAGTTATTAACATCGGTACACCATGAATCTCTATGACGGGAGATTGCAAGCGCACCAGAGCTTCTTGAATAATCCAGCCAGCAACAGCCGCTAGACTGATGCCATTAATCAAGGCTGCTAGGACTTCTAAACGATAGCGTCCAAGTATGCTTTTCTGGGATATGAATTGAGATAACCAGGCTGTAACCAGTGCTAAACCTAACGCTACTACATCTGAAAAAATGTGTTCAGCATCAGCTAAAAGCGATAAGCTATGACTCCAAATTCCCGTCCCTAGTTCTATGCAAAAAAAAACACCAAGTAAAACTATGGCAGTCCAAAGAGCCTGAACTTTCTTCTGCACTGGGGTTGATGACATGAGATCTGACCCTCTGACTTGATTGGTGCTTAACTCCAACCTTGAGCGTTTCAATGAACGTCCTTGTGCTAACCGCACCATTCTCAATCCTGGAATATCTGTATTTTTCTGCATAAAAAGTCTGTTATCAAATTAGCTTTAACTTATCAATAGCTAATTTATACTATTCAAATTCACTTCTAGAAGTCCATCATGAAAGTAAAAGCTAAAACATCCATCGTGAGATAGATAATTTCTATATTCCTATTGCTAAGGCTAAAAATAAAGTTCTCAAAAATAAACTAGCTAATATTTATATCCAAATCATAAATTTTACTAATATAAAAAGATCTAGTGTAAATTAACAAATAGTCATACAATAGACTGTTAATTGCTGCTGGTAGCAATTCAGTTTTCATTGACTGAAATTTGAGAGTTATTAGGTTAAGTAAAGCGAAAGGTTAAAACTTTTGTTTGATATTTTCGATTTACTCCACCAAATAAACTTGGAGAACTATTAGGTATCAAGAAATAATGTTGAAACGTCGTGCAATACTAGCAGGTTTAGCTGTGCTTGGCTTAACGTTAGCTGTGAATACAAAAGTCTATGGTAGTTTCACTAGCGGGCCAGATGCTTGGGAGACTGTATACAATGATGCGGTTGCTGGGGCAACAACGACAATTTCAGTTCCACTTTTGGGCTTGTTGTTATCATCTATTTTGCAAATAGTCTACAGCTTAACAGGGTTTTGGGGCGGTTAATTCTTTACCTCAGATCTCAACAGAAAAATAGTCGAAATAGAGGCTTTTGCAGTGTAGTTTTTCGGTAATTTGTCTGCCTGTGTAGATGCTCTGCGTCTTTTCACCAGACATAGCCTCAACATATCTCGCATTCATTAACGCAGATTATCCCATAGCCAAATATTCCATAACCCGTGAGGACTTTTCTTCCTATGTTCAAACCTCGCACAGTTTTTAGTGCCTTAACTGCGATTATCCTTGCGTTTGCAATCAGCACACAGATATATATACAACCCGCAGTAGCTGTCGGAGTAACGTGTAATCCAACTGTAGGAAACCTACCTATATGCCCAAGTACTGCACCTTCCGAGTCAGCTAGTTTCGTTGACCCAACTGCAATCATCACCAATCCCACAAATATTACCTTGGGCGAAAAAGTCTATGTTGCACCATTTGCTCAGTTAGACGCTACTTATGCCCCCATTAGTATTGCCGCAGATTCTAATGCTCAAGACCAGGTAAAAATCATCGCTTCGGGAACAGGAGTACAGATTGGCGAGCGTGTGATTATGGCACACATGGCTGTTGTTAAAGGTGCAGCCACAATTGGTACTCAAGGCTCAACCGGGCCTTTTACCGACCCAGTTACCAATACTCAGTTCAGTAATACTACTCCAGAGACATTTCTTGCCTTCAACTGTGAAATAGATGGTGCAACCATACAAAGAAACACAGTGGTCAACTTTCTCTCGCGGGTTGGCCCTGGTGTTACTTTACCTGCGGGTAAAGTTGTGTTGCCTGGTAAAAATGTCACAACTAATTTACAAGCTAGTAGTGGCAGTTTGGGGAAAGTAGTCAACCTGACACAAGCAGACGTTGCATTGATGGAAGGCATTATCGAAGTCAATGAAGCATTTGCCAAAGGTTATACAGACTTAGCCAGAGCAGACTTGACCAACGTAACAGGAATTAATTACGCTCCAGTCACAGCTTTTAACCCTGGAGGTCTGCCGCAGATAGGTGGAAGTCCAACTCGTGATCCGAACTACCGTAACCGGATTATCGGCAATCTCACTTTTCAAGATTCTTTAGCAACGCTCAATCATAACCTAGCTAATAGAATTTCGCTACGTGCTGACGAGGGTGAACCTTTTAATGTTGGGTCAATTGCTGGGATGGCAAATGATGTTGTCTTTCACGCTTTAGAAACAACTAGTTTGACTCTGGGTAATGGAGTTGGTTATGGGCCTCGCACTCTAATTCATGGTGGTAGGCAAGTTGTAAATGGTGTTGCTAACGGCCCTGAGACCAGCTTAGGTGATGCCGTAGGGCTAGGGCCGAACTCTGTGATATTCCGCGCCAGCATTGGCAACAATTCAGCAGTTGGGCAAAGAAGCGCAGTCTTCAATTCGACATTAGCTCCTAGAACGCATATCCGTTCTCGCACAATCTATGCCGACAACGGCAGCCTGATTTTACCTGTGGAGTGGTAATCAATTTTGCATAATTTATGAATCGGAAAATCTTGTCGGTGCAGTTACAATGCCTACAATTGATTGTGCTTTTCACTTTGATATTTGGGCTGGTACTAAGTTTTGATGGCAGTTCATCTATAGCTGCTGACATATCCGCCAATCAGCCTCAAGTTGTACAACCTCCAATCACCGGACTTGTTTCTACATTGTCGGATGAAGTCGAGGAATTACCATCAGACTTAATTCGCTGGTCAACTTACTGGCAACTTTGCTGGGAACCATATCCCGAAGCTAAAGAATACGAACTACAAACGGTGTTGATGGAGGGAAAATCTCCAAAATTGAAACGTCAAAGCGATCGCTGTTTTCGTATACAAGCTGCATCTAATGAAAACCAAAAATCACAAGGATTACTCAATCGTGATTTAATCTTGTTAATGCACAAGATTCAGCTTGGTTATCGAGTGCGTGCTGTTTTAGATAGTAACCGTGTCAGTGAATGGTCTCAAGTAATGGCAGTTGGTGCAACGACTGTCTCTGAATGAAAATTTATCTCAGGAGCAAGTTCGACGGCATCATAGAGAGAAAATTGTCTGATGAGCGCAGCATTAATTCTAAAGCTAGCAACTCCTTTAACACTCTCTCGATAGTTTAAATTTCGCTGCGCTCATTTAAACAATTGGGGGATTCTTAAGAGTCCACAAACGAACTCTTAATAGCGTCGTCAATGCACCTCTACTGACTGATTTAATTAATTCAGGTTGCTAATTTCTCCAATCATTTAACTGTGTTACTAAAAAATAGTGTACATGATCAACGAAAGAAGAACCCCATTTATTCGTACTATGTCCCATACCAGGAACAACATAACAATCACCATCACTAAAGCACTTAGTACATTCAATAGCATCTCTAACGCTGACAATGATTTATGCAGATAAATACATGGTATTGATGCAACAAATAGTATAAGTTAAGCTGATTAAACATAAAAACTACTTATATTTCAATCCTATTTACATTTCCAAAAATTATCTATAAACTGCTTAATAGTAGTTTATAAATACAGACAAATGTTGAATTTAACCTGGTCTAAAGTTGATAATTTCGATATTCTTCAACCAATTCGCATCTGGCTTAATGGCATTGAAATAGATAATCCCCAAATTGCCCACCTTTTGTGTAGATTTATTCCAGTGCAGTGTCCATTTGCGCGAGATATTTACTTATTTGGTCAAAAAATTGCTCATATTCCCCCCTTGTGTAAACTCAATCCCTTGTATGAACAAATAATTAGTCTGCGGTTTCGTGCCCTTTGTTACCTTGCTGATGTCTGCGGTGAAGATGTGGGTTCTTATTGCTAGAACTTATCCCCATGTCGATATTTGCGTCTGACAAATTTGGGCAATATAGTTTCTAGTAATATTTCTATATATTTATTTGTGGCTTTTTTATGGTTTCCCTTCATCCTCTCATCTTTTAGGCTTTCTAGATTCTCTGTGTCTCCATGAACACAGCAATATAATACTTTCTTTAAAGAACAACCCAAAAAATCGAGCATCAAAATTACCAGAATCAAATGCGATCGCTTGCTTTAAATCCTTTAGTAGTTTATGCAAATAAAAACTGTGCAGTATTATCGGTTGCTAAATTCAAAGCAAGATTATCTGAAGTGAAGCCAGTTACACCGCGTAACTCTGCTAATAACTCACCGGAACCAAATCCAGTATTTCCAGTCACGCCATCACCCAAGTGGAAATAGGTATTGCGGCCATGCACCACGACATCGATCGCATCAATACCTTCAAATTGCAATAAATCGCCACCTTCACCACGCCGGAACTGATGGATCACATCACTGCCATCACCTTGGCGATATAATACTTTATCAATTTGGCGATCGCTTCCCAAATACAGCATATCGTTTCCCAGCCCACCTACAAGAATATCTGCACCAGTGCCACCATGAAGTGTGTCGTTACCTTCACCACCGCGCAAAATATCATCGCCACTCAAACCCCAAATAATGTCATCACCACCTTGACCGTTGATGACATCATCGGAGTTGTCAAAGCCACGTACATGATTATCTAAATCATTCAAAAAGGTGACTGTATTACGATTCCAAATTCTGTTTTGGGTGGAGTCAACGTTAAAAACATCAAAACTGTCTTGCAGGGTAGTGTCACCATCAAATATGATATTACCAATTTGACCGTGTTGACCACCAGGAATCGGCAAATTATCCAGGTTTTCTAGAGCAAAGTCCTTGAGAATCACTTGGGTATCATCAACCCCTTCAAAACTGACAACTAAATCATCACCAGTTTGGGTAAGGAGCAAGTTTTTGGCAACTAAACCCTCTCCTGTAAATATGAGTTCGTCAAAGGTTTCCTTCACTTCCACTGAGGGATTGCTTCCCCGACCTACACCTGTAAAGTCTTCTACCTCAATAGTGCGATCGCCTCGGTTGACTTTGACTGGATAGATATTGCTATCAGGATTCGCCGTTGATGCAGAATTTTGGATGAAACTTACTCCGCCCATATCCCGCAATGTACCACCTGACTGAACGAAGATTGCACCACCATGTCCTTGACCATTCTGAAAGCCAGTACCACCAGCGGCAGAATTGAAGAGAAATGAACTGTTCCTGACGTTGAAAGTGGCGTTGTTAGAGACAAAAACTGCACCGCCTAAACCTGCGCCACCGCCGCCTTGTCCTCCGACACCGCCGCTACCTGGACTGTCACCTGTAAAGGTGGCGCGACCATTACCCCCATTCGCTCCAGCGCGTCCAGCCCCAGCAAATGCGCCAGCTGCGCCCCCAATACCACCAGCACCACCAGGGCGAGCTTGTCCTCCCAACACATTGGCACCGCCGCCACCACCACCGCCGCCGCCACCTCCGCCACCGCCGTAGCTCCCAGAAGCACCACGGCCGCCGCCACCGCCACCAGTCGCATCTCGGAAAGCACCAGCACCACCAGCACCACCACCACCACCTCCTCCACTACCTCCACCAACACCAAAGCCTGCGAAGAAGGTACCACTAACACCGCCACCTGCTCCCAAGCCTGTAGTTCCGACTATCCGACCGCCAGCACCACCGCTACCGCCGCCACTTGGGACTATACCTCCAATGGCAAAGAAACTTGGTAAGCCACCACTACCACCCGGAAAGCCATTGCTTCCAGCCGAGGAATCATTGCCACCCCGTCCACCGTCGCCACGACCAGCGAAACTATTACCCCCGATTGCCCGGTTATCAAAAAACACGACATTATTTGCTGTGACATTAGCACCTGGATTCAGAAACAGGCCTCCTCCAGCGCCTAAACCGCCACCACCGCCTCGACTGCCGTTTCCTCCTTGAGCCAGACCCCTGTTAATATGCAAATTATTAAATATAACGGTGCTGTTATTAATGAGAAATAAGGAGGTGCGCCCCTGTCCATTAAAGCCAGTAAAGCTAGTCCCATTCCCCTGGAAGTTAATGTTATTGCCTGGTCTGATGACAATTGGGTTATTTAAGAGAGCAATACTATTGATGACGATGGTATCCGTTCCAGGTAGGGCTTCTGCTGCTGTGACAGCTTCTCGTAGGCTCAACAGCCCATCTGTGGAACTAACAACATCATTTAATGTAGTAACGGTGAAAGTTGCCATTTGAGTATCCTTTGATTAGTAAATTTAGGCAGAATAGGGAATACCACCGCCTTTGTGGAAGCGGCGTTACATTTAGTTTTAATTTGTGGATTTTAAGAAAAATTAAGAGTAAATCACACCACGATATTTTAAACTTCTCCGTGGTTGGGAAATTGTAGAGATAACTTGGTTTTTAATATAAAGTGCGCCACGATAAATTAGAGTTTGATATGTTGGTACATTTTGGTTAACAACTGAACAATTAATATTGTAAGCAGCACCACGATACTTTAAAGATACTTTCACTGCTGTTTCTTGAGATAAAGAATAATCGCACTCATAGGGGAATGATTGATAATTTATTTCCATTTTTCTAATCCTCATTGTAAGTGAATAAAATGCTAGCTTGCTGTAACATTTGATTGTGTGTTTCAGCAATGATTTATTTATAGGATTTCTAGAAATTAATGTCGATGTATAAAAGTTAAGGATTTAACACAGAGTCGATTTACTTAACTTTTCGCCCTCTTTCTCAGCTACAGAAGCAGTTTCTTGCTGTTTCACCCAATTAAGTTAAGTCAGTTAAGCCAGATAAGTCCTTAGCTTTTCTGTATCGACAATTATTTGCTCTCATTCCATTATGGAAATTGTGAAGCAGAGAGAATCAAGCTTCAACAAGCAAAAATAACTCAAAGTAGGATGTTAATGATGAATACTCAATCTGTAAAAAATTCCAATAACGACACTAAAATCAATATCCAAAATACTGTTAAGTACCCAGAACTTAACGACTCAGAATTAGAGGTTGTTTGCGGAGGTGGAAATTTGATTGGACGTAGAAGGGGTTTTTCAATTCATGTCAAGTAACTCAGTCATTGAAGTAGAGACTGAAGCAGCTTGACTGTCAAAGTAGATGATGACGTGAACTCTGATAAGTCAATAGGAACGGGAGTAAAGAATATGGGTAAAATTCCATGCGTTGAAACGGTGAAATCATATCAATTGACTTTGATTGATACAACCAATGCCTCTGTTTATGAAGAATTTACCTATCCTCACTTCCGTTCCCTGTTGCAGAACTTGACACCCGATGTCCCTGTTGTGGGCATTGGGGTTGAGTTAGAAGGAAATCCCATTGGGTTAGCTTTAGCTCGTTATAGTCCACAAGTTTATGGGCAAATACTTTCTTTATTTGTTGTCCCTACCCATCGTAGCCAGGGTGTGGGTACAGCATTAATGGCGCGAATGGAAACAGAACTTCAGCACCGAGGCTGTACTGAAATGGAGATTAACTATCTCACAAGTTCTAATTCTCCGGCTTTGGAAGGTATTCTCAGCCATCAAAAATGGTCTACACCCAAAGCTACAGCCTTGGTCTGCTACGCTTCCACAGATAGAGTTGAACAAACCAAGCAATCGCACTTGACGCAATATTTAGATCGTTTACTTACCAATCTCCCAGCAGATTACAGCCTTTTTCCTTGGAATACTTTGACAAATAAAGAACGAGAAGAAATCGCACAGCAAGTAGAAACTGATGCTTTGGTGCGTCGATTTAATCCATTTTCAGAAGAGAAGAAGCTAGAACCCCTAAATAGTTTGGGCTTACGCTATCAAAATCAAGTAGTTGGCTGGATAATTACCCATCGCACTGCACCTGATGCTATCCGCTACACCCAAATGTTTGTAAATCCCAAATCTCAACCTTTGAGCCGCAGTACTTTATTATTAGCTAGAGCAATTCAACTACAAGTGGAGAATCTTCCCCATACCAAAGGCACTTTTCGGGTGGATATAGACAATACCCCAATGGTGAAGTTTGTGCATCGTCGCCTCAAACCATATTTGGACGAGATTCGCTATGCCTGGAGTGCAACTAAGGTTTTGTCATGAAGTACCATTGGGTAAAACAACATAGTGGGGAAGACTGTGCAGCTGCCAGTTTAGCTATTGTCGCCAAACATTATGGCCGCTGTTTAAGAATTAACTATATTCGAGAATTGGTAGGCACTCGGCAAGGGGGAACTACCATGTTGGGGTTGAAATATGGCGCACAAGCTTTGGGATTTGAGACGAAAGCGATTAAGGCATCCCCCGACATTTTAGACGAACTGCACGAGCTAAGTTTACCTGCCATTCTTTACTGGAAAGGTTATCACTTTGTGGTGTTCTACGGGCAAAAAGGTAGGAAGTTTGTAATTTCCGATCCCGCAATGGGTATTCGCTATCTCACCCGCCAAGAACTCCTTAAAGACTGGCAAGGCTATATGATGTTATTGCTAGAACCAGAACCACAGCGTTTTGCAGCTCAAGCTGAAGACCCAACTCCGATTAATCCATTTGCCAGTTTGCTGCATCGTCTCTGGCAACAACGGGGAATTTTGCAGATTTTGCTACCTTTAAATTTAGGGGTGGGATTATTAGCTTTAGCTACTCCATTGTTGTTGCAATTCCTCACCGACCAAGTTTTGGTAGAAAATAATAGTCAACTGCTGACTCTGGTGGCTGTGGGAGTGATGGGGTTAACCCTAGTAAATAGTGGTTTGACTTGGACGCAATCGAATTTGGTGGCTGCATTTGCAGAAAAGTTGCAGAAAGAATTAAAACTGGATTTTGGTAAACAAGTGCTGCATTTGCCTTTGTCCTATCATGAAGCTCGTCGCAGTGGTACGGCAATTCGCCGTCTGGCTGATATTCAACAGATTAATTTACTAATTTCTCAATTGGTGATTGAGTTACCAATTAAAACTTTTATTGGCTTGGTTGCTGTTAGTTTTATTTTTGTTTATAGCTGGCAGTTGGGATTAGTGACTGTAGGATTAGGCATTGCCATGATCTTCGCAACCTTGGTTTTTCAACCGAAAATTAAACAAGTAACTAACCGTTCCTTTGCCGTTGCAGGTGAAAATGCTGGGGTATTATCTGAAGCATTTAATGGAGCATTAACCCTGAAAACAATGGCAGCTGCACCGCAACTATGGTCGGAAATTCAAGAGCGTTCACAACGAGAATCAAAATACAACTTACGTGCAGCGAAAATTCATGTTAGCAATCAGACAATTTCCGAAGCGATCGCAGGTGTCGGTACAGTTATTTTACTTTGGTTTGGTAGTTTGCTGGTTTTTCAGGATCACCTCACCATTGGCAGGTTAATTGCCATTTACGGCTTGAAAGAAGGCTTTTTGCAGTTTGCGATCGCATTTGTTAAATTCATCAGCGAGTGGACGGAAATTAAAGCCATCACCAGCTTACTGGCTGAACTGTTTGAATATATCCCCGAACATCAAGGTGATGCGGCTAAACCCTGGGTTCACTTGTCAGATACAGCCGACATTCAACTCAAAAACCTGACTTTTTACTATCCTGGTCGGTTAAAACTGCTAGAAAATTTATCCGTGACTATTCCTGGTGGTCAGGCGATCGCTCTTATGGGTAAATCTGGTTGTGGTAAAAGTACCATTGCTAAGTTACTCACTCGCCTTTATTATCTAAATTCTGGGGAAATTTTCATAGGGAATCATGCTTTGTCTGAGTTACCCCTCGATTGTTTACGTCAGCAAGTGGTTCTCGTTCCTCAAGATAGTTTCTTTTTACATCGTTCCATTATTGATAACTTCCGGCTGAGTGTCCCCAATGCCACTATTGAAGAAATTATAGAAGCTTGCCGAGTTGCGGGAGCCGATGAATTTATCTGTCAGTTTCCCCAACAATATGAAACAATCTTGGGAGTCGTGGGTGCAAACATCTCTGGTGGGCAAAAACAGCGAATTGCGATCGCACGCGCTGTTTTAAAGAATCCACCAATTCTGATTTTGGATGAATCTACGGCTAATCTCGATCCAGTTACCGAAACTGAAGTACTCGATCGCATATTAAATCATCGTCGGGGCAAAACTACTATTCTCATTAGCCATCGTCCCCAAGTTATTCTGCGTGCAGATTGGTTGGTGATGCTCAATCAAGGGCAGTTGCAATTTAATGGTAAACCCGAATATTTCCCAGCTGCTAATTTGCCTAATACAGCGTTTTGCATGTGTTTATAATTTCACCTGATAATGAAGTAACAAGACACCATTTTTATATATCTTGCTCTCAGTAAGTTCTAGATTAGTTTGCTGAATTACTCCAGAAAAAAGCGGAATACCTGAACCCATGAGAAATGGATTTACCTTGAGAATGAGCTGATCAAGGCTAAGGATCATACAACTGAAAGATGGATTAGTTTACCCACCAATGGGAGCAACTACCGCGTCTTCAAAGGCAGTATTAATTCCGATTTCTTTCCAAGACTGAAATTCCTCACGTTCCTCTGTCCGTTTTTGTTCCCACAAACCGTAAGCATCCGAGCCGAGTATCAACCTCAGTGGTGGATTCTCCGATTCAATAGCTTGAATCATTGCCAGTGCTGCCTTTTTCGGATCACCCGGCTGTTTGCCGTTACCACCATAGAGATATTCTCTAATGGGCTCAATCACTGCTTTGTAATCATCAATTTCCGTTTCTGGCTGCATATTGGCATCACCGGCAAAGTTGGTGCGAAACGCTCCCGGCTCGACAATTGTCACGTTAATACCCAGTGGTTTAACTTCATCACGCAAGCCTTCAGCAAAACCTTCGACTGCAAATTTGGTCGCGCAGTAGAGTGCAAATCCGCCTATCGAAGCCAAACCACCAATAGAAGTAATATTGACAATATGACCAGATCTTTGGCGGCGCATCACAGGTAAAACTGCGCGTGTCATTTCAATAACGCCGAAGCAGTTAACTTCAAACTGTTTTCTGATCTGCTCGGATGAAAAACTTTCTAAAGCACCGAGAGAACCTTGCCCTGCATTGTTTACTAGAACATCAATGCGGCCAAAGCGTTCTAAGGTGGCTTTCACAGCTGCGTCTCGTTCTTGGGCGTTTGTTACATCCAGCCGAACGGCAATTGCATTTTCCTGGTTAGCTTGTGCCAATTGTGCAACTTGTTCGGGTTTTCGTGCCGTCAACACAACTTTGTCGCCGCGCTCTAAAACTGCTTCTGCTAGGGCGCGACCGAATCCGGTTGATGTGCCGGTGATCAAATAAACTTTACTCATAGAGCTTTAAAGAGTAAATGGCTTTTGACTGAGTATAAACACTGGTATTGTCAAATTAAGACGGCTCAAAGTCAAGCAGCTAATATCTATCTTTTGGTAGAACTTTTCGATTTTATAGCAACAGATATATTGGTTAGGACATTATATTTTAATTTCTAGGGAACAGGGAACATAGATGGCTACTGCTATATAAGTTCAGTTTATTATGGCGTAGACGCAACGCAGCTTGTCATGAGATATCGCCAGCAATCTATTAGAAAAAGTTAACCCACTGCACCCAAAGATTGCAACGTCAAAATCGTCGCATCAGTTAACCCTTTCACACGAGCAATATTCATCCCTTCATAAAGTCTCTTCGCTCGCAAAATCTTTAAACACTCGCCTGTTTTTGCATCCCAAATTCTCACAGTTTGGTCTTGAGAACCACTAGCGACAACTTCCCCATGTGGACTAAAAGCTACGGAAGATACTAAATGTGTATGCCCAACGCAGATATGATGACATTCGTCTGTATTCACATCCCAAATTCTCACAGTTTGGTCATGGGAGGCACTAGCAAGGGTTTTACCATCAGGACTAAATGCAACTGCGAATACCCAATTGGTATGTCCAGTCAATGTTTTGAGGCATTTACCTGTCTTCCAGTTCCATATTTTTACTGTTTGGTCGGTGCTGCAAGTAGCGATAATTTCACCATTGGGACTAAAAATAGCTGAATAAACACGACTATCGTGTCCTTGTAATGTGTTGATGCAATCACCTTGACAATAATCCCACACTTTTACAGATTGGTCGGCACTGGCACTAGCTAAAACTTTCCCGTCTTGACTCCAAGCAATTCCCAGGATTTTATCGGTATGTTCACTCAAAGTTTTGAGACATTGACCTGTGCTAATATCCCATAGCTTAACTGTACAATCTGCGCTACCAGTAGCGAGAATTTTACCTTGGGGATGAAAAGCAACAGCATATAGCCAATCTGTATGTCCGAGTAAAATCTGGAAACATTTTCCTGTACTGATGTTCCACAATCTTACTGAGGAATCTGTACTCGCACTTGCTAAAATTTGTCCATCTGGGCTAAAGGCAATACCATAAATAAAATCTGTATGTCCTTGCAAGCTGCTAATGCAATTGCCAGTCTGCCAATCCCATAGCTTAACTGTTTTGTCGTTACTACCACTGGCTAAAATTAGCCCGTCAGAACTAAAAGCTACAGGTAAAGCCCAATCTGTATTTCCGTACCAAGTTTTTAAACATTGTCCAGTACGAGAATCCCAAAGTCTAACACTTTGGTCTAAACTAACACATACTAATATATGACCATCTGGACTAAAGGCGACGGAACAAACTTCATTGGTGTGACCATGTAGAGTTTTAATGCAAGTGTTGGTCTGACAATCCCAGAGTTTGATAGTGCGATCGCCACTACCACTGACTAAAATTTTACTATCAGAACTATAGGCAATAGAATAGATGCTGTTAGTATGTCCGGTGTAAGTTTGCAGACATTTACCTGTATGATAATTCCAGAGTTTGATGGTGCGATCGCCACTTGCACTAGCCAAGGTTTGCCCATCTGAACTAAACGCCACCGAACGTACCCATCCTGTATGTGCTTTTAAAGTTCTCAAACATTTACCCTGATGCACGTTCCACAGTTTAATTGTGTGGTCAGCACCACTACTCGCTAAGGTTTGCCCATCTGGACTAAAAGCAACGCAACGTACCCAATCTGTATGTTCTGTAAGGGTGTGCAAGCACGTACCACTGCGGATATCCCAAAGTTTTATAGTGCAATCCCCACTAGCACTGGCTAAAGTCTCACCCTTTGGATGAAACGTTACAGAAAATACTTCATGATCATGACCAGTAAACGTTTTTATACAAACACCATCTCGGACATTCCAAAGTTTAATCTTCTGGTCAGCACCGCAACTCGCCAAAATTTCCCCATCTGGACTAAACACGACAAAGCGCACCCAGTTAGTATGTCCTTGACAAATCAGCAATAATTTACCTGTTTTCACCTCCCATACACGAATATGACAATCAGTGTCGCAGGTTGCTAAAAGTTGAGCATTTGGACTAAAAGCAGCAGATAAAATATTACCTAATGTTTCCGTAAAAACACAGCGAGATAAATCTGAGCCGACAAAATTAACATCATGCAGGTTTACGCCCTGAAGATAAGCTTGCCATACAGTTAAACCCGAAAAGTCAAAGCCAGTAAGGTCAATTTCTGCTTGATGTAGCAGATTCAAAGCATTGCCACCAGCATAGCCCGTTACTTGAGGAGACTTATTACGTAGGTTGGAGAGAATTTGAGTGAGACAATTAGCTATATTTTCCAAACAGCCCACTTCTGTAATTAATTTATCGATAACAGGCTGAACAATCAGACTAATTTGTGTCTCCCGTACATAATCTTTAGCTTGTGCCTTAATGAGTGCATGAGTGGTAAATAAGGGAGTAGGGGAAGTCCCTTGCTTTTCTATTCCCCATTGCTTGATTTCCTCACAAACTTGCTCAATTAACTGATTAGTGACATACTCCATCACCACAGGTTGTTGAGTAAAGCCACCAGCATTTTTTTCAATTACAGAACGCCTTTGCAGTGACGAGAGTGATTCTAGCAATTCCCGAAGTGGAACATGAGCTACAAAATCTGCTTGTAACTCTCCTAAAGAAATAGGTTCGCGGTTGATGGCTAACCAGTACATAATCTCTCGTTCCAAGACTGTGAGACGATGGAACTGTTGGTCAAGCAGGTCACGAATATCGTCAAAGATAAATGTACCTTGCTGAGAAAGTGCTAAAAATTTGTCAACATTACCATCAAAAAAATCATGGATAGAAGAAGCTACAATCTTCAGAGCTAAAGGATTACCGCCATAGCGTGAAACTAAAACTTGCCATTGGTCTGGGGAGGCTGTAAATTTACCTTTAACATTAAATAATTCCCGTCCTTCTTTTTCTTGTAAACCTGTAAGTTGTAGAGAACGTACTGGTAAACTCTCCCCTTCATACTTAGCGAGTCCTTGGGGTTTTTCCCGCGAAGTAAGTATTAAACAACTTTGATGAGAAGTTTCGGCTACACATTGCAGGAGTTGACCGTAACCTTCACATCCAGCACGATAACGACCAGTGCGATCGCCTGCTTGTAAAATTGACTCAGCATTATCCAGAATTATGAGACAGCGCGACGAACGTAAATACTTGAGTAAAAGCAAGATTTTCCCATTTAACTGATTTGGTAAACTTGTTTCTTGCTGTTGAGATACAAATTGAATCAATTGAGCCAAAATATCTTCCACTGGCGGCGCATTGCGGAGACTACGCCAAATGATGTATTGAACTGGAGATGAGGAAGATAAAATTCCCCCTTGTTCCCTTGTCCCATTCTCCCCTCGACTGCCAATAATTGCTTGTGCCAGCTTAACTGATAGAGTCGTTTTACCAATTCCACCCATTCCCAGCAACGTCACTAGGCGACAGTTGTCCTGCGTCACCCATCGCTTCACAGTTTCCAGTTCTTCACTGCGACCGTAAAAAATAGATACATCTGGTGCTTCACCCCAATCTTTGGAAGGATTAAGTATAAAGAATGAAGTATGAAGTGAATTATTTTCATCCTTGATCCTTTTACCTTCAATCTTTGTCTCGGCCACCTCTTCCCAATTCAGCCCAAGCACCTGACAATAGGCTTTAAACGCCTCAGCATTAATTGCTTGCTTTCCGGCTAAGAAACGTTTCCATGTTCCTTCTGATACACCAACAGCGAGAACACCATGTTCTTGCCAAGAGACACCTAAAACTTCACTGGCTAATTCCATCCATCTGAAATCATCAACAGACCAACCCTTTTCACTTCTAGCTTGTTTAATGCTTGCGAGTCCCTGTGGAGAAGCTTTGAGAGTAGCCACAATTTTTGAGTGCGTCTTGCTCTGAATCATTTATAGATATATTTGCAGAATGACAAGGTTTTTTGCAATAGCATAAAATTTTGCGATCGCCAAGATCATTTATCCTTGTTGCAGTAACTCCGAAACTGATCTTGAAAATTTAAGACTATATAACGAATATTAAATAAATGTATAGAAATTATACAATATCATTTCTTAATTACGAATTAATACAATGTCTTTCCATTCTGGAGAAATTAGAGTCCAAACTCAGGCGGGAGTGCGAGAAGAGGCGCAACGTCTTTGTAATGTTATTAGTAGTACAATCAAATCATCTGCTAAAGAATTCCTGCATACGCAACAATTAGCAATTGCTAGTACAGTTGATAGTAAAGCTAGAGTTTGGGCATCTTTGTTAACAGGAAACCCTGGTTTTGTAGAGATATTAAACACGCAAACTATACAGATTAATACTACTCCCATACAAACCGATCCATTACACCAAAATCTGCAAACTAACAATGATATTGGGCTATTGGTAATTGATTTAGCAAACCGCAGGCGCTTGCGTTTGAATGGCAAAGCAGAGGTAAATCAGGAGAACATAAAAGTACAAATTCAGCAGGTATTTTTTAACTGTCCTAAATATATTCAGATACGTCATATAGAAAAAACTATAATTGATTCACTAAAACTACCTGAAACTTTTATCAGAGATGCTTTGAGCGAGACAAAGCAACTTTGGATAACTCAAGCTGATACCTTTTTTATCGCTAGTTATCATCCAGAAAGTGGGGCTGATACTTCCCACAGAGGAGGACTTCCGGGATTTGTACAAGTTTTGAATAGTAATAAGCTTGTGTTTCCCGATTACTCTGGTAATAATATGTTTCAGACCTTCGGTAACTTGATTGTAAATCCCAATGCAGGTTTATTATTTATCGATTTTGAACAAGGTCACACATTACAACTGACGGGAAAAGCAAAGGTGATTTGGGATGTAGAAAGATTAAATGAGTTTGCTGGGGCGCAGCGTATAGTAGAGTTTGATATTGAGCAAGTTTTGGAAATTAGAAATGCTTGTTCTCTGCGTTGGCACTTTGGCGAATATTCTCCAGCGAACCCAAGATAAGCTGTTGATAAGTTCGTACTAGGAACTTTAGCTCTAACTCAACCACCACCAAATCTTGTCAACAACTCCTCACGGGATAATTCGAGTAAGAAGCGGCTATACTCTTGCGGTGGTAATTGTAGTAAAGGCTCAATTACTTGTTCTAATTCTTCATCTAGCGAACCAAATCGGACACGCAACAAATTTTCTACCACTTGGCGACGTTCATCTTTTTGCCCTTCTTGTAAGGTAGCTTCCCGCCATTCTAAGTAAGCTTGCGATAAGTTCATAATCACCTCTTGGTCATCTTCCGTAAGATTTTCCTGGTTTATAACAGTTATCCGCCAACTGGTAATCAGTTCTTGGATATCTCGCCGTAATGGGTTGTTTTGAGGAAGTGAAAGTAATTCGCTGACGGCTTGACGTTGGGTTTCTCCTTTTCCTAAAATCCTCAGCCATAGGGTTTCAACAGTCAATGGTAACTGGTTAATTGCTACTATTGCTGTTTTGAAAGAGTCCGGTAGAAAGTAAACACCTGCTAGCCAATTATCTGTATCTAATCTAGCGCCAAAACTCTCAAGTAAACTCGTTGAAGCTGTAGTTGCCAAAATCCATAAGCGCGGTAAGTTATTCTCTGGTAAAGATGTATTTTCACGCTTGGCTTTACGTTGTAATTCTCCATACACAGAAAATAGCTTCAGCAGGCAATTACGCACCTCAGTTGGCTCAGAAATGGCGGCTGAGACTGAAATAATTGGATCTTAGGTATGGTACGGCAAATATACACATATTTATAATTTCGTCAAGACCAGTTTTCCAAGTGCTGCTGCGCTACAAAACTGATCTTTCGTCATGTGGTGCGATCGCCTAATTTGAGAAAGATATAGATCCAAACACTCCCCACATAGACGTTGATGACATGGAGTAAATCATGCCCCAACATCCCCTTGATATCAGTTACGAAGCAGTCACCGTTAAAATTGTTAACTTCACTGCTTTCAAAAATGCAGGTAGTAATAATGTTCTCATGCCTTTTCCTGCCAGACTAGCCCGGAATCAGGTAAAACACAAAACTCAGTCTTACTTGCGAAATACCGAAAAGACTTTAAGAGCAGAAGTTGTTGCTTTGCAACAGGAATTGGCAATTGTACAACAGGAAAAAGCTGAATTAGAAAGTCTATTGAAACAGCAGCAAGAGACTAGAAAACTTCAACTCCAAGAGATGCAAATCGAAATTGATTTACATAAAGTCGCACATCAGGTAGCAGAAATTACTCAAACTGATTATTTTCAACAATTACAAATAGAAATTGCATCCCTTCGTAATACCAAGACATCTTAATTACGAATTACGAATTACTCCTCTATGTCTAAAATTATCGCGATTCACTCATTCCGTGGCGGAACAGGTAAATCTAACTTAACAGCAAATTTAGCGGTAACAATGGCACTACAAAATAAGCGAGTGGCCATTGTAGATACTGACCTGCAATCTCCTGGAATTCATGCTCTATTTGCTATTAATGAAACAACTACAGGTAAGACATTAAACGATTATTTATGGCATCGTAATTCCATTGCTGATACTGCCTGTGATGTGACTTCTGATCTAGCGATCGCGCAAGGGAAGGTTTTCCTCATACCTTCAAGTATCAATGCTGATGAAATTGCCAAAATAATCAGCGAAGGATACAACGTTAGTTTACTTAATAGTGGATTACAAAGATTAATTAGAGAGCTAGAATTAGATTACTTATTTATTGATACTCACCCCGGACTTAGCCGAGAAACTTTACTATCTATAGTTATTTCTGACCTTTTAATTGTGATTATCCGTCCAGATCGCCAAGACTTTCAAGGTACTGCGGTAACAGTTAATATTGCTCGTCAACTTCAAGTCAGCAAAATGATGATGATCGTGAATAAAACACCCAGTCGCATGGACTTTTCATCGCTACAGCAAAAAGTAGAAAAAACTTATAACGTCCCAGTTGCAGGGATATTTCCACTTTCAGAAGACATGGCACAACTCGGTAGTAGTGGAATATTTTGTTTGCAATACCCTGAACATACATTGACTCAAATGGTACAACAGGTGGCAGAAAAAGCCAGTTGAAAATTTTAAAACTCAAATTTAGATAAATTAAAATATTCAGATAACTTAGTTAAATAAACTTAAGATAATGACTGAAAGTATTCAAGAACAAACACTAACATTCGAGACAGCTTTAAAAGTAGCAAATAAAGCAGTTTTTGCTAAGAATCAAAGACATCTAAAAAATATTGAAGTAGCTGTATTGCGCGGAGCTTTACTAGGGCAAAAATATGACAAAATTGCCGCAGAATGTGACTATGCTCCAGAATATATTAAGCATGATGTGGGGCCAAAGTTATGGCAGATACTATCAGCTAGTTTAGGAGAAAAAGTCAGTAAAACTAATTTGATGGCTGTTTTAGCACAACGAGCCTTTGAAGAACTTACAATTCAAGAGTTTTCTTCTTCTCTCTCAGCAACCAGTCCCCAACCCCTAGAATTAGAATCACCAGTTGGAGTCATACCATTGAACTCTGCTTTGTATATGGAACGTCCTCCGGTAGAGTCTCGCTGTTATGAGGAAATTACCAGAGATGGGGCATTGATTCGTATTAAAGCATCCAGTCAAATGGGTAAGACTTCTTTAATGGTAAGAATTTTAGCCCATGCTCAACAACAAAATTCATCAGTACGTACTGTAGCTTTGAGCTTACAGCGAGCTGAAAGTGCTATTTTTAATGACTTAGATAAATTCTTGCGTTGGTTTTGTGCTGCGATTACTCGTAAGCTTCAGTTACCCCATCGAGTCGAGGATTATTGGAGCGCAACTTTTGGCAGTAAAAGCAATTGCACCGCTTATTTTGAAGACTGTGTGCTACCAGATATTAATGGTGTTTTGGTCTTAGCTTTAGATCAAGTTGATGAGGTGTTTTTACATCCAGAAATTGCTGATGATTTCTTCACTTTATTGCGTTCTTGGTATGAAGAAGCTGCTTATGGAGATATCGGTAATCCTCTGTGGCAAAATTTGCGTTTGGTAATTGTTCATTCCACAGAAGTATATATTCCTCTAGATATTAACAAATCACCATTTAATGTGGGTTTAGCAATTGAATTGCAAACATTTACACCTGTGCAGGTATGCAATTTAGCTCAGTGCTATGGAATTCATTTATCTGAAAATGAGTTATCAGAATTGATGCAGCTTGTGGATGGACATCCGTATCTAATACAGCAAGCTTTGTATCATTTAGCGCAACAAGACTTGACTTTCAAGCAGTTAATCCAAACAGCAGTTACAGATGCAGGTATTTATGACAATCACTTACATCGTCATTTACGTAGCCTACAAGAACATCCTCAATTAGCAGCAGCGTATGAAGAGGTAATCAAGTCATCAACTCCTGTAGAATTAGAACAGACTGTAGCATTTAAGTTGCACAGCATGGGCTTAGTCAAGCTGCAAGGAAATCAGGTTATATCCAGTTGTGAGCTGTATCGACAGTATTTTGAAGAAGCCTTGCGACCTACTGCTACACGTAATATGTAGATACGTGATTAGATTCACTGGCGTTAGCGTTAGCAATTATGCTTCATGCACCATCTCTAAAATCTGATTGTATAGAAGCCGTTTAACAGCATTACGATTCATAACTTGTTTGACTTCCAGCCAAGAAGCAGCTTAAACTTCGAGGGTTTCTGGAACAGGGGATCAATGTCTGCAAGTTCAAGATATACTACTTCGGGCTATGTAATTTGCGATCGCCCTCGGATTTTATCCCAGAAATCTATTGTATTTTTAGTAGGCGATCGCTCACAGCAAAGAATAACTCAACCTTAACCACGGAAGCGAGTGTATGTTAGCCAAGCAAACATGGTTGTATGCGGTAGTGTTACCGGAACCTTCATTAATGCGCCATTCACCGGCTAATTTATTGCGATCGCTATTGAGATGCCAGCCCCTCTACGTATCATTCTCACCTGGGAAGAAGACTTGACCTTAAATGAACTGCGTCATGCTGGATATGTTCCTAAACGAACCCGTGACCGGGCGCAAATGTTGCGATTGAATGCCAAAGGCTGGAAAGTAGCAGTAATTGCCAAGATATTTGAGTGTCATCAACATACACAGGACTTACGCAAGTGGCACAGTTGCGTAAGTCCTGAGAGTTATGGGAGAGGGTTAGGGTTGATAGCTTGAGAATCTTCCGGGACAATTATGGGCAAGTCGGGAAATTAGCCAGTAAAACAGGCTGTTGGCACAGATGAAAAAATTCTCCAACCACAGAGTGGAAACAAATCCCCCATTTCATGGCATAAAACTCTTGAGTACAGATGATATATAAACAGCAGCATTGATCCCTGAAGATTGAATCATGACTAACATCACTTCTTGGCTAGAAAATTTTGCAGTACCATTGCCTATTTCCCAAGCAGCCCGAACCACAGCACAGTTATTTGCCGACCAACAGCCAACTCTAGCAAAAGCAGAACAAGTCCGGCTAAATACGCTAGCTGTATTAACAGTCAATGACTACTTACAGATGATGGAAATTCCTACTGACCTCAGCGGTAGTGATAGTTGGAATTTAATTGTGCGACTCTGTGCCAATGTAGCTGACCTAGAAATCCCCTCAGTTGGTCGTTTAGAATGTCGTCCTGTGAGGTTACATGAACAGGCGTGTATAATTCCCGCAGAAACTTGGGAAGAACGAGTAGGTTATGTAGTGGTGCAAATTGATGAATCGCTTCATGAAGCAAAGCTGCTGGGATTTATTAAAAATGCCACAACTGAGACATTACCTTTAAATAAATTACAACCCCCAGAAACATTAATTGATTGTTTAGCAGAACTCAAAACATCCCCAGTTAAAACGCTAGTGAATTTGAGTCAGTGGTTTGTTGGTCAATGTGAGGCTGGTTGGCAAACCTTGGAATCTTTGTGGAACTCTCTAGGATCTATACCCGCCTATGGCTTTCGTAGTGCAGTAATGACGGAAAACACACCTCTTAACCAAGCAGAAACGGTTACCAGAAGGGCGAAACTGATGGACTTGGGTATTCAAATAGATAACCAACCCGTGATGTTACTTGTAGAAATTAACCCTGAGGCTAACCAACAAACCAGTATTCGTCTACAGTTACATGCCACAGGTAATCAAATTTATTTACCCGAAAACGTCCAACTCACAGTTTTAGATCAATCGGGATCAGTATTTTTAAAAGCGGCTGCTAGAAGTGCAGATAACTACATTCAATTGCAATTTAGAGGTGAAATTAAAGAACAATTTAGCGTTCAGGTATCATTCGATGATATGAGTATTACAGAACACTTTATAATCTAGAACCAATATTTATTGAAATTTTTTAGATTTTAGAGAGGTGAGATAGGCATTATTGAGGCGTACGCAGCGCAGCAAATATTTTAAATTGTCAATTAAAATTTGACTGGGAGTGACATAACAGTCATGACTAAATTAGTAGTTTTAAAAATCGGAGATAGTAGTTTTGAACAGGGGTTTACCGTCACTCTGCAAATAGGTGAAGAAGGCGATCGCCCCTTTACAGAAATTACGGGAAAACTGCCACCATGCGCGGAAATGCCGCTTTATTATGACCGTTGGCAATCTAGCTATTTACAATTGGGTAACCAATATCGCCTAGATGCTGAAAAAATACAGGTGACGAATGTGTCCATCACCCAGGATTGCCACAGTATGTCCCATCTGTTACGGGCACGTTTTAATACCTGGCTACGTGCTGAGGAATTTCGCCCCCTGAGAGAAAAATGGTTGGAAAAATTGTCATCTACCGACGAAATCCGCGTAATTTTACAATCAGAAAATAACCAATTGCAGAGATTACCTTGGCACTCGTGGGATTTACTAGACCGCTACCCCAAGGCAGAAATTGCTTTAGCATCGCCAACCTACGAGTATATTATTCAGCCACGCACATCCAAACCAGTGGTGAATATTTTGGCGATTTTGGGTAGTAGTCAGGGCATTGATATCCAGGCTGACCAAGCTTTATTAGAGAAATGTCCTCATGCCGATGTCAGCTTTTTAGTAGAACCACAACGCCAGGAATTAACAGATTATTTGTGGAAAAAAAACTGGGATATTTTATTTTTTGCTGGGCATAGTTCTAGTCAACAGCATGATAGCTGTGGTCGCATTTACTTAAATAAAACTGATAGCCTCAGCATCGGCGAATTAAAATATGCCTTACGAAAAGCCATTGAACGCGGCTTACAATTGGCAATTTTCAACTCTTGTGATGGTTTAGGACTGGCGCGAGAACTGGCTGATTTGCACATTCCCCAAATGATTGTCATGCGCGAACCTGTGCCAGATCAAGTGGCCCAGCAATTCTTGAAATATTTTCTCGAAGGCTTTGCCAATGGAGAGTCTTTATATCAAGCAGTACGACAAGGACGAGAACGATTGCAGGGAATGGAAGATCGATTTCCTTGCGCCACTTGGCTACCAATAATTTGCCAAAATCCAGCACAGATACCACCCACTTGGCAAGATTTAGTCCAAATCCAAAAACCAGAACCAGATTTACATCAGTCATTGCGACCCAAAATTAACAAAGCTTTGTTATCCAGTTTGGCGATTACTGCCTTAGTTTGTGGAATCAGGTGGTTAGGAATTTTGCAAAGTAGTGAACTCCAAGCTTATAACCAAATGATGCGATCGCGTCCTGATGAGGGAACAGATCAGCGTCTATTGGTGGTGACAATTGATGATACCGATTTAATGAATCAACGACGCAATCAGGAGTTATTAAAAGGTACTTCTATTTCTGATACATATCTCGATAAACTACTCACAAAATTACAACAATACAAACCCCTAGCCATTGGGTTAGATATTTATCGTGATTTTCCTGCCGAAAACCCAGATTTAATTTCCCGTCTACAAAAAAGTAATAACTTAATTGGTGTTTGTAAAGGTAGTGATACTAAAACCGAGAATAAAGGTATCCAACCACCGCCAGAAATTCCCCAACAACGCTTAGGATTCAGTGACTTTATTCACGATGCTGATGATGTAGTGCGGCGGCATTTGTTATATATGAACCAAGAAACTGCATCTGTGTGTTCTGCTAATTATGCACTGAGTACACAACTGGCATTTCGTTATCTCTTATCTAAAGGAATTGAACCGAAGTTTACATCAACAGGAAATTTACAGCTAGGTAAGACTGTTTTTTCTCGCCTTTCATCCCGCGCTGGTGGTTATCAAAGTATTGACGCTAATGGTGGTCAAGTTTTACTTAACTACCGTTCCACAAAACAAATTGCCGAACAAATATCACTCACCCAACTATTATCTAATCCCATTAATCCTAAAGCAATTCAAAACCGGATTGTTTTAATTGGTGTAGTCGCCAAAGGAGATTTACCAGACTACTGGGCTACTCCCTATGGCACTCGGTTAGATGAACAAATGTCAGGAGTTTTGGTACATGCCCATAAAGTTAGCCAAATTCTCAGTGCTGTTTTAGATGGGCGACCCTTGCTGCGAGTTTGGTCACCTTGGTTGGAAGTGATTTGGATTGGAAGTTGGTCTGTAGTCGGTGGTGTACTTGCTTGGCAATGGCGTTTACTTCCTCGATTAGCTTTGACTTTGGGTGTAGCTTCTGGTGTTTTGTATTTACTATGTTTTGGTCTTTTAATTGGAGGTCTTTGGGTACCATTTGTACCGTCAGTTTTATCTTTAGTAGCCAGTGCTGGTGTGATATCAAAATTCACAATTAACTACAATCAAAAAACATAAATATAACTATGTTACACAAAGTAAAACTATTTTTAGTCTTAGCTTTTAGCTACACAGGTTTTGTTACTTACCAGACTTTAGGTTTAGCAACTCCAGCACCTACATATATTGCCCAAACTATTAACTTTATCCCGCCACCACCACCAGCAGATCCGCCACCTGGAGGACGCCTACGTGGGGGAGCAAGACGCGATACTTGTCCCGCAATCAAACCCGAACTCACTGCCCTGGTACCATCGAATCAGGAACCGCCTTCAGTCACAAATGTGTGGGGGTTAGCTACAGAAACACATCCTACTTTCTGGTTTTATATGCCATACACCAAAGATGTTGATTACCCCACAGAATTTATCTTACAAGATAAAGATTTAAACCCAATTTATCAGCAGGCGATCGCCCTACCAAATCAACCAGGAATTATCAGTATTTCTCTACCTAGTAATGCTCCCCCATTAGCTTTAGAAACACGATATCGATGGTTTTTAACTATTAATTGTAACCAGCAAAAGCAATCTCCTCCCATATATGTAGAAGGGGTAATTAAACGCATTAACTTAAATCAGAAGATTACCCAACAGATAAAAACAGCAACACCTTTACAACAGGTTGCTATTTATGCCGAAAATGGCATTTGGCATGAAGCACTTACAACCTTAGCTAAATTGCGGCAGCAAAATCTTCAAGATGTCACACTTAAAACTCAGTGGCGAGATTTACTCAACAGCATTGGCTTGGATGACATTGCCGAAGAACCGATTCTTGGGGAAAAAAATTAGATGATGTTTGTCCTGTGAAATCTTCCTAATTCTTCTGCCTGGGATACCGGGGACGACAAGGACTACCAAAACACACCTGTCCAGATGGCAAATCAGTAAAAACACTGCTGCGAGCGCCAATCACGGCATTAGCCCCAATTTGTACACCCGGCCCCACAAAACAATCGGCTGCTACCCATACCCCATTATCAATGGTGACACTCCCAGTTTTCAAACCAAAAGCCGGGTCATGCATATCATGATTACCAGTACACAGATAACTTTTCTGGGAAATTACGCAATTATTACCGATAGTAATTTCATCCAGACTGTATAAAACTACATCATCACCAATCCAACTGTAGTCACCAATGGTGATTTTCCACGGGTAAGTAAAACGGGCAGTAGGTCGAATTAACACACCTTGGCCAATGTTAGCGCCAAAGAGACGCAAAATAGCACAACGCAGTCCACTAAAAGGATGAGGAGTTAGAGGAAAAGCGATCGCCTGTACAAACCACCACCACAAAATATACCAACCAGGTCTTCCCCGATCAAACCACGATTGGTCATACTTACGTAAATCTACAAAAGATTCGTCATTAATCATTGGTCATTTTTTTAACATAAAATTATGGTTTCTTATTTGGGGATATTAAGCCTTGAATAGCCGCATTTAAGTAACCTATTTGACCATAAGCATAAACAAGATTGTCAAAGCGTTCTGCTGGATGAGAAAAATATTGTAATGCCTTATATAAACCCCGTAGCAGTCGCTCACTACCCCGTTGCAATTGACCAATATCGGCTTTACCAGCTAGTTGTTCCCGATAGCATTCACTTATACCTTGCCACCAGCCTCGATTTAAAAACCAGGAGCGTTTAAGACGTTCTGGGGCAACATTGTGAGCTACTAAAGCATCGGGAAGGTATGCAACTTGCCAACCCCGTTGGAGGGCTAATTCTGTCATTTGCAATTCTTCATTAGATAATAAGTTTTTTCCGACTCTACCGAGATGGGGATCAAAACCACCAATTTCCTCTAAGAAACTGCGGCGGATGGAGTAATTCAAACCTCTGGGAGTCAAACCTGGTTTCTCAATGTAGATCATACTGTCGCCCAAGTCGTATGCGCCTAAATTGCTAGCTAACCCAGTAGATAGCCACTGTGGTGGTTGGATATCTGGAGGCCATAAAAGAGTAACTTTGCCACCGGCGATGGCCAGTTGAGAATTATCCTCATAGGCAGCATACAAGACTTGCAGCCAAGAAGTACTGGCAACGGCATCGTCATCTAAATAAGCCAAAATTTCCGCCCTAGCAACTTTGGCACCAGTGTTACGGGCCACCGATAACCCAAGGGTGGGTTCAAAGAAGTACTTGACACGGGTATCGCCAAGTCTTTGTTCTACAACTTCACGGGTGCGATCGCTAGATCCATTATCTATGACCACAACTTCAAACTCAGCGGCAAAATCTTGTGCCAACAAGCTATCAATCGCGGCGCCTAAATAGGTATCTCGATTATGAGTGCAGATAATGGCAGAGATTTGGGTGTCGGGCATAGGACGAATGGTAAATTCGGTGGTTTTTGAGTTATTTCGGAAATAATCGGCCAAACTTCAAGTTTGCTGGATATTGCTATGTAAAACTACCAAAGTTTCAGCCAATTGACTAAGACGAGTTTCTAAATATTGCTTGCGTCCCAAAAGTTGACGCAACTTTTGATGCCGGGCAATGGCCATACTGACAATGGGTAATTGTTCTGGGGGACAAGGACGTGACCAGACTTTACCCGCAGCATCCAAACCACAAAGGCGATAACCAGTATGAGCAGATTTATAAGAGACTTTGCCACTAGTTGTGCAAATTTCTTCTACATAATCCATCAAACGGTCAACTTCCGCATGGCGTAGTGTAGCAGTTCCTCCCTGTTCTGGTTCCTGATCCTTATCCTGAATATTAATATTGGATTCTAGCCAGCCATTAACTATGGGGCCTTCTAGGTAAATATCTTGAATTTGCTGCATGATTGTCTGTAGTTCTATTTGCCAACCTGCAACATGTTCTTGAATTTCTTGTAAAATATTCATTGCTAGTGCCGGATTAGCACCGTGGCGATGGCTACTGAAGCTAGGATTTTTAAACTTGGGTAAGCTAGGTGTTTTACCATCTATTTCTTGTGCTGGGAATGTCTGCACAGATTGATGTTGCGGAAATAAATTTTGCTCTACCCCATGCCCACTTTGGTATTCTGTATCCAGTTCAGTTGTCTGTTTCTCAGATGATGTCTGAGTAACTGCTGTAGATTCTGTGGCGCCAACACTAATTCTAAAGGAGAAAGACTGCTTGATGGGATCGCCGCCTTCAGTGGGGACAGTACTACGATTCCCTAAATCATGTAAAGTTGCTTCAATCCGTTTTAAACCTGTTTTCATAACAATATCCTGATGTTTGCTGTCCCCAAAGGTGTGGTATGGGGTTGTTGGGATTTATCGCTTTTGCCAATTTTGGCATAAATAATCTGATGATGGTGCTAATTTTATCTCGTTAAAGTTATTCGTCTCAACAGTCGCAAGAAGGAACAAGTTTTGGGTAAAGTTATTTTAGTCACAGGCCCCGCCAGATCTGGTAAAAGTGAATGGGCAGAAACTTTGGCGATACAGTCAGCAAAAGCTGTTGTTTACGTGGCCACAGCTACGGAAAACCCCAGTGATGCCGAGTGGCAACAGCGCATTCAACAACACCAAGAACGCCGTCCTCAAGATTGGGTGACACTGTTAGTACCTGTGGAATTATCTGCTACCCTTGCTGATGCCAAGCCTAATAGCTGTCTTGTGGTTGATTCTTTGGGAACTTGGGTAGCTAATCTTCTAGAACAAGATGAAGATATGTGGAAAAATACTCTGGCAGAATTGTTAGAGACAGTGCAATTAGTGGCTGCTGATATGATATTTGTCGCCGAAGAAACAGGTTGGGGCGTAGTTCCAGCTTATCCTTTAGGCCGGGAGTTTCGCGATCGCTTGGGTACTTTAGTCCGCCAGTTAGGTAGGTTGTGCGAATCTGTTTATTTAGTCACTGGCGGTCATGTTTTGAATCTCAGTGTTTTGGGCGCACCATTACCCGCACCCAAAATTTAATTTAAAATTAGGTATTCAACCGAAAAAATAGCCTGGCAAAACTTTAGAATTGTGGTATGGCAAGCAAACAAGAAGTTAAACAGTATTTAGCCTACTGGTTTCAGTTAGGTAAAAAAGTGGTGACGAGCAATGGGAAGGAAAGCTTTTTGCCCCAACCAGTGCTACAAGGCGATCGCTATAGTGCCGAATTTGAAGAATGTTGGCAAAAGATCCTCTCACAACCCACAGGTGATTCCTACCTAGAAGGCACTCATGAAACCATTCACGAACTGTTAACCCCTGCTTGGGAAATGTCCCCTTGTGGTCGTTGTGATATGCCAGTACCTATCCGCAGCTTGGGGATGCCAGCTTTGTCTTGTCCCTGCAATAATTTACCCAACTGGCCTAATACCGAACTCCCATCCCCACGTTCCCCCATCAGTAACGAAGAGCAATTGATGGTTATTCGGGCAAGGTTGCAAAATGCTCATGACATTTCAGTAACCTCTAAGGAACAAGAATTAAATAACACGCAAGTCTAGTTTTTGACCTCACCCCGCCTTTGACTTGCGTCAAAATCTCCCCTCTCCTTGGTAAGGGTGAGGTTCTGTATTTTACTAAATCCATATTCCTAAGTAGGCTTTTGAATCTTATCTAAGTGGAGCGCCTAACTCATGACTAGAAGTCACGCGTGTTCGGCTTGCAGTCAAAAAAAAACACATACATTTTCTTGAAAAACGCGGTTTTGGGCAAAGTCTCAGACTGCGTTTTTTCGCTTTTTCTCGCCGCAGAACTGGAGATTCAATATTCAAGAAGGATTATTATTACTGTTGCCTGCTGTGAAATCAGTAACCTCCCTAGGATGATGATTACGTTTTGTTACTAGCAATTGGCGAATCGATGATTGATGACATTATGATTAATCATTTTCATGGGAAAATACTCACAAATTGTTGATTGAATCCTTCATATTCATTTACAAACAGTGTCTTAAGAAGGTATTAAATTCTTCAAATTCGGTTGATATAATTTGAATTGTATAGCATGATGCAATTATCGCTTTACTATCTAAATATTTCCCGGATTTAATTTAATAAGGCAACTGAAATTTGTTGGCTGCTGTTTATTTGTTCTTGGTAACAATTTGTTAAAAATCATAATTTTTCCGGAATAGATTTCTGTGACTGTGTGGTGAAACAACATAGCTCAGGTTCAAAATTTAGTTCCTTGGGAATAGATGGAATCAAGGAATATTGAATATTTGTATAGCCTTGATTCTCAAATTGACAGAAAAAAGAAAAATTATCAGGAGATATAGTCATGTTTGGAATCCCGTGGCATAAACTACCGACTCCTCTGGCACTTTTAAAATTAGTTCAATTCCGTGGCAAGCTACGTAAAGACAACCTCCACGATACGGCACAATTACCCGACACTAGCAAGTTACCACAGCCTACTCCTAGTCTCGACGGCAAGCATTTAAAGGTTCGCACAGCAGATGGCAGCTATAACGACCTCCAGAAACCAGAAATGGGTATGGCAGGAACTCGGTTTGGGCGCAATGTGCCACTGCAAGATGCCAAAGCAAATGAAAAAGATTTACTCACACCCAACCCCCGGACTGTTAGCCGAATTTTATTAGCACGCGATGAATTTCAGCCCGCGACAATTTTGAATTTGATGGCTGCTTCATGGATTCAATTTCAGACTCATGATTGGTTCAGTCATGGTAATAATCAGCCGAATAAAAAAATTGATATTCCGGTAGAAAAGGATGACCCCTGGTCAGAAGAACATGGGGAAATGCCAGTTAAGAAAACTTTAGATGACCCTACTCGCACAGGAGATACAAAAAAACCTGCCAGTTTTATTAATGAAGTGACTCACTGGTGGGATGCTTCGCAAGTTTATGGCAGTAACCAAGAAACTATTGACAAACTACGTTCCCATGTTGACGGTAAATTACGCGTTAGTGATAATGGCTTATTACCCACCGAAAATGGCATTGAGGAACAAGTAGGCTTTGCTGGTGCTTGGTGGATAGGACTCAGCATGTTGCATACTTTATTTGTCAAAGAACATAACCATATCTGCGAACAATTACAGAAAATATATCCAGAGTGGACAGATGACGAATTATTCGACCATGCGCGACTAATTAACGCTGCTTTGATGGCGAAAATCCACACTGTAGAATGGACTCCAGCTATTCTTCCCCATCCAGCTACAGACATAGCCTTAAATGCCAACTGGTGGGGGTTACTGGGACAAGATGTTAAACGGCGCTGGGGGCGAATTGGTGATAGTGAATTGTTGAGTGGGATTGTTGGTTCAGCTACTGACCATCATGCTGCACCTTATTATCTTACCGAAGAATTTGTCTCTGTATATCGGATGCATCCATTAATTCCCGATGATTTGGAGTTTCATGCAGTCAGCGACGGTAAGTTAATCAATACCAAAGAATTTCCCGAAGTAGCGGGTAAGAACACTCGCAAATTTCTAGAAGAAATGCAGATGGAGGATTTATTTTACTCCTTTGGTGTTAGTTACCCCGGTGCTGTGCGGTTACATAACTATCCCCGCTTTTTGCGACAACTGTCGGGAGACTTGCTAGGAGACGACACAAAAGCCTTTGATTTAGCCGCTATTGATATTTTGCGGGATAGAGAAAGAGGTGTTCCTCGTTATAATCGTTTCCGGGAATTGTTAGGTCGTGGTAAGGTCAAATCTTTTGACGAAATTACCAGTAACCCACAATGGGCGAAGGAACTCAAAGAAGTTTATAACAACGATATTGACAGTGTAGATCTGATGGTGGGTTTATTTGCTGAAGATCTACCAGATGGCTTTGGTTTTAGTGATACAGCATTTCGGGTGTTTATCTTAATGGCATCCCGGCGTTTAAAGAGCGATCGCTTCTTTACGAAAGATTATACATCTGAGGTTTACACTCAATTTGGCTTGGATTGGATTGACAACAATACTATTTTGACAATTCTCCGTCGTCACTATCCTCAGTTAGCGCCAGCTTTGCTTGGTGTGAGTAATGGTTTTGCCCCTTGGAGAAAGGTACGTTAACAATTTTAGTCCTGGTAATGTTTCCTAATTATCTAGGAAGAGGAGACGAACCACACAAGACACTAAGAAAACAGAGAAAGAAGATATGGAGAGTTTTATGGTTACGCCAACTCCATGAACTCTGTGTCTTTGTGGTTCAAGCATTAACTTTACCAGGACTAGTTAATCATATTTTAGGAAATTTCAGATGTATTCACTTGTTCTCATTGAGGGAGGATATTATGCAACATTTAGCAGAGATTCAGCAATTTTGGCATCATGCCCAAGATTTGGGTGTCTTACCTGAAGATTATCAATCATGGTCGGCTGAGAAAAAACAAGATTATTTATGGAACTATAGAATTTTAAAATCTCGCTATGAGCAACTTCCTCCCCTAAAAAAAATTGATATTATTGGTTTATTTTTGACTGCCCTAAAAGCTAAAATGGATCGTCAAGAGGATGAAGTACCTATTAATTGGAAAAAGGCGATTCATGCTCATGGTAGTGTGGCAAAAATTAAGTTTATTCCTACAAATGATACACCATTTACAGGATTGTTTAAAAAAGCAGATTATGGACTTTTACGCTTATCTGTAACTGGAGATCCAGCAGACCGAGGTTTTGCACCAGGTTTGGCTATGAAGTTATTTGTCGATGGTAAACCATCAGCTAATTTTTCTGCTTTAGTATCTTTAGTGGGGCAAGAGCAAAATTATAATTTCTTTGCCAATGAATTATCTAATATAGTGCCAGTGGTGAAGAGTTTTGGCCCTGTTATTATCAACTTAATTTTTAGTCGCGTGACGCGGTATCCCACAAAGCTTTATTTAGAGCAGTTAGGAGAAATAAACCAGCAGGGACAACCAGAAACTCAGGCTTATTATCCGGCGCAGATTTTTTTGGTTCCTCATCCTGATTTGCAGTTTCCTGAAAGTCCTCCCCATGATTTTAGAAACGACTTAGCAACAATTCCTCAGGGGACAGTTTTATATTCTGTTTATGGAGTGAAGCCGGAAGAAGTTGCAGATAATAAGTTGAGTCAAGGGGAAATTCGTGAGCGATCGCAATTGATTGGACATATTGAAACTACATCGGAATTTGCCTCTTCATTTTACGGTGATAGTCAGCTATTTTTTAGACATCAGCGTTTTCGTAATCGTTAACATAGCAGAGAGTGGGGAGTAGGGGCAAACCTTTTGATTTTGTACTAAGGCTGTTCATCAATCAAATAGGAATCCTCTACAGAGGTACAAGTTCATCGGCGTTTATCTGCGTTCATCTTATTCTATCGGCGGTTAATTCTTTTTTGTTGTACCTCACCAAATGAAAGAATTTTCTTCAACTAACCACAGAGGACACAGAGAATGAATAATAAAGAAGCTGAGTATGATTATATTGTTGTTGGTTCGGGTGCTGGAGGTGGCCCTTTAGCGGCAAATTTAGCTAAAGCAGGTTATAAGGTTTTACTGTTGGAAGCAGGTGGTGATCCTTTGCGTGACGAGGGAGAAACTCAAGACAAGGAACGTTACACTTACTCGGTACCAGCATTGCACGCACGAGCCACAGAAGACAAAGATTTACGTTGGGATTTCTTTGTTAAACACTATTCTGATGAGACACAGCAACGGCGTGATTCTAAGTTTAGCCCGGAGCATCAAGGAATTTTATATCCACGGGCGGGGACGCTGGGGGGATGTACGGCTCACAATGCCATGATTACGGTGTATCCCCACAATAGTGACTGGGACAAAATCGCGGAAATTACCGGGGATGCTTCCTGGAACAGCGATCAAATGCGGAAATATTTTGAAAGGTTGGAACGCTGTAATTATCTTGACCGCCCGATTAATCCCAATAGTAATCCGAGTCGGCACGGCTTTGATGGCTGGCTGACAACTAATTTAGCAGATCCCAAGTTAGTAGTGCGCGATCGCCAACTCTTAAAAGTGATTTTAAAGTCAGCTTTGCAAGCTTTGGGGGAACAAGGTAAAAGTTTACTGCAAATTATTAAGGTAGTTTTCCAGAGTTTTTTGGCTAATGTCTTAAATTTACTGAAATTAGGACAGGGTGATCCTTTAGAGTTCATTGATCAACTTTTAGACCCCAATGATTGGCGAGTTGTCAAAAGTAGTGGTCAAGGAGTGTTTTCTGTACCACTAGCTGTGAAAGACGGTAAGCGGACGGGAACGCGAGAATATATCCGCGAAATCGAACGCCAGTATCCTGAGCGATTAATTGTCAAAACCCATGCTTTGGTGACCAAGGTAGTTTTGGATGAGCAAAATCAGGCGATCGCAGTGGAGTATCTTGAAGGTAAACACCTCTATCGTGCTGATCCGAGAGCAAATCAAACTGATAACTCTCAAGTTAAACACACAGTTCCGGTAAAAAGAGAAATCATCCTCGCTGGGGGTGCTTTCAATACTCCTCAATTACTTAAGTTATCGGGAATTGGCCCCAAAGAAGAATTATCACAGTTAGGAATAGCAGTGCGGGTAGATTTACCTGGGGTGGGTGCAAATTTACAAGACCGTTACGAAGTGGGTGTAGTCAATGAAATGAATGAAAATTTTACCATTCTGGATAATTGTACATTCACAGAACCCCAACCAGGACAGAAAATTACTGATTCTTGTTTATTAGAATGGAATCGTTCTAAAACAGGTGTCTATACTACTAATGGTGCGGTGTTAGGTATTATTAAAAAATCACACCGCGAGCGACCAGAACCAGACTTATTTATTTTTGGTTTACCTGCTTATTTTAAAGGTTATTTTCTCAAATATTCTGAAGAAATTGCCACCAATAAAAACTTATTTACTTGGGCCGTACTGAAAGCCCATACCAATAATACAGCTGGTACAGTTACCTTGAAAAGTGCTGATCCGCAAGATGTACCAGAAATCAATTTTCGCTACTTTGACGAAGGTAATGATGTCAATGAAGAAGACTTATTATCTGTAGTCGAAGGTGTAGAATTTGTCAGACGTATGACCCAACGTACTCGCTTGTTTAAAAAATCAGAAATGCTACCTGGAAAAAGTATAGATGAGCCGCAAAAAATTAAGCAGTTCATTAAAGATGAAGCCTGGGGACATCATGCTTGCGGTACTTGTAAAATTGGTCGCCCTGAAGATAAAATGGCAGTCCTAGATAGTGAATTTCGCGTCTACGGCACACAAAATTTACGTGTGGTAGATGCATCAGTATTTCCTTTCATTCCTGGCTTCTTTATAGTGACCTCCATATACATGATTAGTGAAAAAGCTAGCGATGTAATTTTGCAACACGCGGCCACTCATCCAGTTGCTTTATAAAGTAAAGCTAAACTCTCTATATCTCATATCTTTATGTACTTTGCGTTCTTTAAGGAACAAAAAAAATGGCAGAAAAACACCCACCTTTTGAGATTGGTTTAGTCATGGCTGGCGCTGTCTCTGCTGGTGCTTATACCTCTGGTGTCATTGATTTTTTATTTGAAGCTTTAGATCAGTGGTATCTGCAAAAAAATGCCCAGCAGCAGCAGTATGGTGATGATTTTGCCCAATGGGAAATTCCCCCACATGATGTTTCAATTAAAGCTATGTCTGGGGCGTCAGCTGGTGCGATCGTTGCTTCTTTAACGGCATCTTCATTGTATGGTGAAATGGTTCCTGTAATTGAAGATCCAAAAAATCAATCAGTTAAGAATCAACTATATACAAGTTGGGTACAAAGAATTGATATTTCTCATTTTTTAAAAGCACATGATTTAGAAAATCCCCAATCCCCAGTGTTGTCATTTCTCGATTCCACCATCTTGAAAGATATTGCTCAAGACGTTCTCAAGCGGGAACCTCTGCGTGCGCCAAGACCTTACGTTGCTGATCCTTTACATATCTATTTGTGTGTTACCAACCTGCGTGGTGTTCCTTATGTAATTCAGGCGCAGACAGCCAATGCCAACATCCCAGGACATCTGATGATTAAACATGCCGATTATATGCACTTTACTATAGGGCAAAATCGGACGACAGCAAACGGTGCGATCGCTCTCAATCCCGATAAAAGTGACACTGATAATTGGCAATTACTGATTAATGCTGCATTAGCCAGTAGTGCCTTTCCCATAGGGTTAGCTCCTCAACAACTAGAAAGGGATAGTATTAATTACTACGATAACCGTCTGTGGGAAATGCTGGTTTGTGGTGGGGATGCCAATCAATCTTCCAAGTCTGGTTTTCGCACCATCATTCCTAATAAAAAAGACTTAGTTAGTGAAGTCCCTTATAAGTTTACAAGTGTGGATGGCGGCATTATTAGCAATGAACCCATAGAACTTGTTCGTGCTGCACTCAGAGGTAATGAAGAACGTAATCCACAAGATGCACGGCAAGCAAAACGCGCAACTTTGTTGATAGATCCATTTCCCAATGATGTGAATGCAGTTAATCCCGACAATAATTTACTCAGTTTAGTGTCGCGGATGTTTAGGAGTTTAGTCAATCAAGTAAGATTCAAGCCTGATGAGTTAATTTTAGCGATGGAGGAAAATATTTACAGCCGCTTTTTAATTGCACCTGAACGCAGTGGTCGGCCTGTTGACAAACCTTTAGCTTGTGGTAGCGTTAATGCCTTTGGTGGTTTTCTTTCACATGAATTTCGACATCATGACTACATACTTGGTCGTCGTAATTGTCAAAGATTCTTACAGAAGCATTTCGTGTTATCTGCTGATAATCCATTATTTAATTCTTGGTCTGAATCACTAAAAAATAATCCTAAATGGCAAGTGCAAGCAGCAGGTGAAACAGATAGTTTTTTGCCAATTATTCCTCTTGTAGGTTCGGCTACAAAGGTAGTCAATTTACCAGCTTGGCCTCAGTATCGTCACGACAATTTAAGAGTTCTAGAACAACAAATTGAAAAACGAATGCAGGTGATTATCCCGCGCCTGATCAATCTATCCATTAATGATGGATTCACCCGTAATGTGCTTAATTTTCTCTGGTTCATGAAACGTGGACGTTTAGTAAATACAATTAAATCTCAGATAGAGGCAAATTTGCGGAAATACGGTCAGTTGTAGGGAATGACAGCATATCATTAAAAGCTTGCTGAAACGGAATAGATCGAGTTTAACAGAGTAGATGAAAAACCACCCCAGGTAAACCTAGAGCAGTTTTATACTGACACTCTGACGCTCACCCAATGATGCAAGTTATATAACTTGGTGTGCAAAGCATCAGCAATGTGACATGGCCAGTCAGCCGAGAGAGGGATAGGACTAAACTTGAAGCGGCTAAGTGGTGCTGTGACAACTGCAAGGCAAATTAACACACACAATCATTGCCGAATTTTAATTATGAGAGTTTCTTGTTCACTTTGAAGCGATCGCCGCTAAACGTAGTCTTAAATACAGATACAGTACCAAAAAAGTGTTTATCCTGGATTAACATCTATCTAAAGAGATAAATATTGTCGTCTGCCCAATTTTATCTTATAAATAAAAAATTACTCGGAAACTCAATTACCTTTGGTTTTCTTGTTCCCCATTCCCCTACCCTTCCTTCGGGAAGCTACGCTAACGGCTGACACTCACGGCGAAGCCTGCTCTAAAGGATGAAATATTGGATCACAAAGTTAGTCATCTTAATAGTATTATTGTCTAATTTAATACTAAATATTGATTACGCAGCAGCCAGCCAGCGTACTACTGCTGATGTGCAGCAATTCAACGTAATTGCAGAAATTGAGAACTTTGGCAGACAGAGAAAGGAAGATTTTTCCCGATGGCGTGAGGTGATCAAAGCCACAGATAAACTAGAGGGACTGTTCACACTTTATAGCAGCGAAGAATCAGGCAAGGTTTACTTAGAAATTAAACCAGAGCAACTGAATCAAAACTACTTGGCTACGGTGACATTAGAATCGGGTATTGGGGAAAGTGGTATTTATAGTGGACTACCACTGAATGATTTTCTCTTTTACTTCCGGCGAGTCAATCATAATTTGCACTTTGTGGTGCGTAATGTAAAATTTCGGACACAACCTAGTGAACCAGAACAGCGATCGCTTGATCGTTCATTTAGCGATTCTGTGCTATTTTCGCTACCAATAGAGAGAGTTAATCCTGACAATCAAAATATGATTATTGATCTGGATCATCTGCTCATGCAGGATTTTCCCGGATTAACACCTTTATTAAAATACTCATTGCAGGCTGATTACCGCCTCGATAATAGCAAGTCATATTTTGGTGGTATTAACAGCTTTGCAGAGAATCTAGAAATTGATGCGATTTACGGCTTTTACTCACAAGATCCAGCAAATTTAATTACTTTACCTGATAGCCGGGCACTGAGCTTGAAGGTACACTACAGCTTTTCCCTGCTGAGAGAAAACAATAATTATATTCCCAGACTTGCCGATGACCGAGTAGGATATTTTATTACCGCCTTCCAAAATTTTGCTGATCACAACGCGCCAGAATTATTTGTCAGATACATCAATCGTTGGCATCTAGAACCATCTGATATTAATGCACCTTTGTCTCCACCCAAAAAGCCAATTGTGTTTTGGATTGAAAATGCTGTACCTTTATCTTACCGCGATGCCATTCGTGAAGGCGTTTTGATGTGGAATCAAGCATTTGAAAAGGCAGGATTCCAAAATGCCATTGAAGTGCGGCAAATGCCAGATAATGCTGATTGGCAACCCGCAGATATTCGCTACAACACTATTCGGTGGTTTAATTCTGTGGATGCAGGTTTTGCGAGAGGGCCAATGCGCGTCAACCCCTTCACTGGGGAAATATTGGATGCAGATATCATCGTCGATGCCAATATGGTGCGCTCAATTCAGCATGAATATCGTGCCATGATGGAAACACATGCACAAACAAACCAGTGTCACAGTTCTATATCTGCAAAAGACACACAAAATTTACTAGCAGACAGTGAAATTTGCTATGGGATGGAGTCTACAGAACAAGTAGCAATGGGAGCGCTAGCATTATCACTTTTGCAAAACACTACACCGAGTAGTGAAGTGATGCAGGAGTATATACATCAATATTTACGTTCCTTGATTGCCCATGAAGTCGGACATACCCTCGGTTTACGTCACAACTTTCATGGCAGCAGTATGTTAGCACCCGCAGATTTAAATAATCCGCAAATTACCCACACCAAAGGGTTAGTAGGTTCAGTCATGGACTATTTACCTGTGAATATAGCACCACAGGGAGTCCAGCAAGGCGATTATTTTCCAGAGATTATTGGCCCTTATGATGAATGGGCGATTATGTATGGTTATAAACCCAACTCAAATCTAGAAATAGAAAAAAGCTTTTTAGAACAAATCGTCTTAGCCTCGCCTCAACCCGAATTATTTTACGCCACTGATGAAGATATTTGGGATATTAATCCTTTAGCAAATCTTTGGGATATGAGTAGCGATGTCTTGCTGTATTCCCAATGGCAAATGGATAATGCTCGTGTAATGTGGCAAAAGCTTGATCAGCATTATCTCGCACCAGGAGAGAGTTATAGTCATCTCCGCATCTTATTTAATAAAATACTCAAATATTATTTTCGTAACGCCAACTTAATTGTTCAATATATTGGCGGACAATCATTTCAACGGTTGCATGTCAGTGATGAGCCTTCCTGGACATTTGTACCTGTTACTCTGACAGAACAACGTCAAGCATTAGCCAAATTACAAGAATATGTATTTGCCGAAGATGCTTTTAATTTTTCATCGCAATTACTCAATCAATTAGCACCATCCCGTTGGCAACATTGGGGTAGCTTAGTTCCCCAGAACCGTCTAGATTATCCCATTCACGAAAGAATTATCAGATTTCAAAGCCAAATATTACATTCATTACTAGACAGCGATCGCCTAAATCGGTTAAGAGATATAGAGTTTAAAACTCAACCCGGACAAGCACTCTCTATGCCAGAATTATTTGACACCCTACAACAAAGCATCTGGACAGAAGTTATAGCCCCAAACACACCAAAATTAATTTCTAGTCTCCGCCGTTCATTGCAACAAGAACATTTAGACATTTTGCTAGAAATTATTAAGCATCCCACAGAGACAACCAACGATAGTCAAACCCTTGCTTGGTACCAATTGCGCCAACTGCAAAACGCCATCGATGTCCAACTCCAGCAATTTCGAGAACAACTAGATACTTACACCATAGCCCACCTAGAATTTACAAGCGATCGCATCAGCAAAACATTCAAAGAATAAGGTTTGCGCCTTTCTGCGCACCAGTTGCTACAAGTCGGGGAACCCGCCCAACGCACTGGCTTGACTTTGCGTGAGATATAATCCTCTATCAAAAACCTTCCAACCCCACCGCCACCTCATCAGCGAGTAACTTTTCCGCCGCCTCCAACATCAAGCCAGCAATATCCCGCAAATCTTCCCGATTATTTAAATAAGTTTGCAAAGCCGTGCGAGGATCAATACTACTACTAGCAGTCAACTCAGGAATACGTGGCCGAGCCAACTGACTCACTAATTCTGCTTGAATAGTATAGTTGTGCGCTGGACTTAAAGCAGCATGGATAGCAGCAGTATCAATCGTATCCATTTGTTCTGATTGCAGTTTATAAATTAACCGCACCACCGCATCTTCAAGATTATACTTAGCGATCGCCTGCATTAAAACAGCTTGCGGCTCATCTGTTTTAGAAACATCCACATCAATTGTCCGAAACACCCGCACCTCTAAAGGACAAAATTCCCAATTAGCACTACCCCGCGCCAGTTCGATCATCACATAACCCTTGTCTTCTTTTTCTTCGCTAAAATCCACCCGTTCAATACTTCCGGGATAAATTACAGGGGGGTTATTAGATTTATTTAAATTTTGGTGGCGATGCACATGTCCTAATGCTACATAATCAAAACAAGGCCGAATCAGCAAAGACAAAGGTAGAGTAAACCCTTTACCCACAGCCAAAAAGCGTTCAGCGCCTAAAGTTGCATTATCAGCCATCAAATGCGCCAAAAGCACAGTTGGTACATCAGGATCAAGACGGCGAATTTCTCCTTCTAAAACAACTTGTAGGCGATCGGTTAACAGTTGATTGACTTCCGCTAAAGACAAACTTTCAGTTTCCTGACGAGTCATCAAAGTTGAACGAGTCAGCCAAGGTAGGGTAATTACTTGCACCTTACCATTGCGAGTATTGATGTTGTGCGTGGTTAACGTATCACCTACAACAAAACCCCTAACTCCCAAAGTACGGTAAATATTTAAACTTGCGCCTCCCATTCCTTGGGAATGTTGGTCATGGTTACCTACCAATAGTACTGTAGGGATATCTGCATCAACCAGCCGCCGAAACTGACTTGCAAAAGCTTCTTGCACATATGGCGGTGGGGTAGCATCTGGGAAAGCATCGCCACCGAAGATTACCAAATCCACTGGATCTGTCAACGCCCGGTCAATACATCGAGATAATGTCTTGACAAAATCCTCTAAGCGTGTATTCAAGCCCGTAGCTGGATTCATGCGTCCGTGGGAGAAACCGCTTCCCATATGGATGTCAGATAAGTGGAGGATTTTAATCATATTGATTTATCAGGTTTCAGTATATCTGTGTTTAACATACTAATGATTAATTGGCTGGAAATTACCTACCTTTCCTCGCCAGTCTCTGGCATTTTTATCTTCTTTTCTACATTGGTTATTGCAGAAAATTATGTAATTTATACAAAACTTTGCCAGTAACAAGAAAATTTACTTAAAATAGATAGTATAAAAAAACGCCTATTTTGATTAGCTGCTAGTAATCGGAAGCCAATGAGTAACAGCATGAATCTGGCAATTTTGGAAAAGATCAAGGTTTGGAAGGATAAACTTGCAGATTTCAGTAGCAGTAACCCTCTGCTTAATTTTAGTGAAAAGAGCAAAAAACCAAGGGTTAATATTTTTACACCACCTCTAATCCTATTTCAAAAATTTGTAGAAAGCGACTCTGGTGAATTTTCTGTCAAAGATTTGAGAACTGAACAAACAGATATTGACCTCATCAAGCTGCTTGATAAACTATGTGGTGAAGCCAAGAAAACAGTAGAGGAAAAGGGTTTTGTTAGTTTATTCTTAGTCCTGGGTACTTTAACTTGGTTTGATACTGCAAATCATCAGGACAGGGGGGAAAAGCTAGTTTCCCCTCTGTTGTTGATTCCCTTAGAATTACAGAAAAAAGGTAAAAAAACACCAGAATATACACTTTATATTGCTGATCAGGAAATTTCTGTTAACTTTATTTTAGCAAATAAGTTACGGGATGAATTTAATATCATATTACCTGAGTCTGAAACAATTCAAGACTTAGGATACGAAGGATTTATGAATACGGTACGTTCTATAGCTGAAAAACAGGATTGGGAATTAGAAGAAATCGCTTATATTACCTTGTTCGAGTCCTTCAAAACAGCGATGATAAAGGACTTAGAACAACATCAAGAACTCATTGCTAGTCATCCTATTCTGCAAGGAATTGCTCTGAAAGAACCATTAGAAAATCGCGTTGCTTTCACCAAGACCACCATAGACAAGGAACTGGATACAATTAATCCTGAATTAGTCTATCAAATATGTGATGCTGATTCTAGCCAGCAAGTAGTAATCGAAGCTGCCAAAGCAGGATTTAGTTTTGTAGTTCAAGGCCCGCCAGGAACCGGTAAAAGTCAAACTATCGCTAACATCGTTGCTGAATTAATCGGAAAAGACAAAAAAATTCTGTTAGTTGCTGAAAAGCAAACTGCTCTTGATGCTGTATATAAAAAATTACTGGAATCTCAGCCTTCTCTTAAAGAGGTCTGTTTAAATTTGCATCATAGAGGTACAAACAAGATACATGATTTGCTAAAAGAATTAAATAAAACCAAAAGTCTGCTATCGCAAAGAAATGAATCAAAATCACAAAATTCTAATGGGGTTTTTTTTCAAGAATTGCAAGATTGCCGATCAACTATAAATAAACACAATGAAATGTTACATAAAACATATCAGCCAATTAATAAATCGGCTTTTGAAATATATGGAGAAATTATTAGGCTAGAAAATGAAAAAGTTCCAACATTAGATTTTAATATTTATAACTTAGAAGATTGGTCAGAAAAACTTTTACTGGTGCAAGCAACTCCCTTAGTTAATGAGCTGCGGCAATTTGAGTCTATTTTTATGGGAACACAAAACACTATCTGGTCAAATAGTGGAATAAAAATCTGGAACGCTGATGTTAGCAGTAATTTACGTCAAAGTATTAATGCGCTTCGTGATGCAATTAATCTGGCGCTCAATACAATAAATGATGTACAGAAATTATTACAAATAGAATCTAATTATAAAATATTTGATTTAAATTTACTAGGTTTAGATATGCTTCAACCAGTAATAGCACATCTTGCTGAGGTTCCTCAAAATTTTCCGCTGTGCTGGTTAGAAGACACAAATTTAAGTTATTTGCAACACAATTTTTCTGAACTTGAAAAGGATATTTCTTATTTTAAATATATAATGAGTGATTTAAATAATACTTACTTTAAAGAGTTCTTCAATTTAAATTTATCTAAATTGCAAGAATTTAAGCAAAGATTAGAAACTCATAAAAGCATCTGGGGATATTTTAAATGTGTTTATTGGCGCACTCGGAAAAACATAATCAAATTTCGATACCATAAGAAATGGATGACAAAAAAAGAATTAGTTGAGGATATTAATAAAGCAATTAAATGTCAAGAAATTTTACAAAAATTAAGGAATTTAGAGCATCCATATAATCAAAACTTTGGCTTGTATTTTGATGATGAAGAGATGCCAGATTTAAATGCTATTCAACAAGCATTAAATTGGTTAAAACAACTACAAAATTATGGGTTAAATTTTCAGACAGTAGCAGCAGTTATTTGTTCACAAGATAATTCAAAAGAACTGAGCAGGTTGCTAAAAGATTTAGTAAAATCTCAAAATTCAATTAAAGATGGCTTCAAATTTATTAGGCAACATTTTCCACAGCATCCAATGATAAAAGTAGGCGACTTGGAAGAAAATCTTTTACCAAAGGTAGAAGATTTTATTAATAAAGCACAGAGTGAACTAAGTATTTTTCAACAATATTTAGATTGTCAGCAACTAATAGAAAAACTTCAGGATATTGGAGCTAAAGATTTTTTATCAAAACTGAAACATTCTACGATAGTAGCAGATTTTTGGGTTTCAACATTACAAAAAGGCGTTTATCATAACTGGCTACAATACATATATGATAGTTGTGAACTGCGAAACTTTAATCCAAAAATGTATGAAGAGAAAATAGAAAAATTTTGTAACCTTGATGTTCAACAATACCCAGTAGCAATAGAACGACTACAACAACTCCATGCTAAACGTTGGCAGCAATGGTCTATTCAGCCAGAGGCGAGAAAACAAATTCAATCTCTTGAAAGCCAAAGTAAATTAAAAAAAGGTCATCAAAAAATTCGTCAATTCATCAAAAACGCCCCTCAACTTATTACTACCCTCAAGCCTTTTTGGCTAATGAGTCCACTAGCCGTTAGCCAGTATATAGATCCAGATGCGGTAAAGTTTGATGTTGTAATCTTTGATGAAGCTTCCCAGATATGTACTGAAGATGCGGTAACCGCAATTATGCGAGCAAAGCAGGTAATTGTGGTTGGTGATGATAAGCAACTACCACCAACCTTTAATCCTAAAGGTAACGCTTCTGGTAAGTCAGATGAGGAACAAGAAGTATATGAAAGTTTGCTCAATGAATCTTCGATTGTTCTAGAAAAATTTACTTTAAAATGGCATTATCGTAGCAAACATGAAAGCTTAATTGCTTTTTCAAACCAAAAATTTTATGACTCAGAGCTTTTAACTTTCCCAAACCCGCTCAAAGATTCTAATCTTGGTGTTCATTTCCATTATGTTGAAGAGGGTATATATACACCTGGTGATAATGGGCGAAATAATATCCGTGAAGCACAAATTGTAGCCGAAATTGCACTAAAGCATTTGGAGGAAAATAAACAAAACCCCAATTTTTCTCTAGGAATTGTTACTTTAAATGATCAACAGGCAGAAACTATCCAGGAACAACTAAAAGAACTTATTTTAAAACATCCAGAAATAGAAGAATCTGGTAAATATTTTATTAAACCACTGGAACGGGTTCAAGGTGACCAACAAGAAGTAATTCTTTTCAGTTTCGGATATGGATTTAATGCTGAAAAGAAGTTAAGTTTCAATTTTGGACCTTTATCTAAACCAGGAGGGAGACGGCGCTTAAATGTAGCAATAACTCGCGCTCGAACTAAGTTTGTGTTAGTAGCTTCCATACAAGCAGCTGATTTGCAACCGACAAAAGAAAACGCAGAAACAACGCTGGTGAAAGAGTATTTTGAATACGCTCATAGTAAGGGTGAAAAATTAGAAAAACAGAATCATTTTTATTTTTCAGATTCTGATTTTCTTTTTGAAGAATATATATATCAAGCCTTAACTGAACAAGGATACAAAGTGAAAAAACGGGTAGGTCGTTCAGCCTTTCCTATTGATTTAGCAGTGATAAATCACCGAAATACAGAGACAGAAGAGTTTATTTTAGGTATTGTCTGTGATGGGAAAATTTACCATAAATATTCTACAGCAAGAGATCGAGATCGCCTGCGTATTCAAATTCTCAAAGATTTGAAATGGAATATTTACAGAGTTTGGTCTAGTGAATGGTTTCATGACCGAAATGGTCAAATAGAAAAGCTTGTGGGACACATAGAAAATCTACTGAATCCGAAATAGCTACAGATGTTAGTCTAATCCTTAAATACAAAGTTGCCAGGAAATTACAATTTCTGAAATGGAATCTACAGAATTAGAAGAACTTTTAACAAATATTCAAAAACTCCAATCGGTAATGATTGGAGTTGCTACTAATCAACAGGAATATCGGATTCAAGATTATGAGGAGGAATACAAAGAACTTTATGGAGAAATAGTATCGCAAATAGAAGATTTTCAATCTGAGGGACTATCTATCGAAAATCCTAACAATTTTCATTCCCTCTGGGATTGGTCTAAGCATTGGAAAGCTAATTTAAGCACATTAGCTTGGCGAGGAGCATATATTCACAACCTTTATCAAAATATTTATCATCAAATCAACGTTATTGTATGCAAAAACTATATCAAACTAACTTCGCTAGAAATGTTAGATCATGAGATAGAACCTTCACCAATAGAAGAACTAAAAGTCAAAATAAAGACTATACAATCTATGATGATAGAGGTTGCTAGCGAAGGAAATGCTATTTCTTTAATTCAGTATTATGAAGAAAACTATAATCAAATATATAGAAAAATTTATTTTAAGATAGAAATTCTTAAAGCAAGAGGAATATCAGTTTGTAATCCCAATCAATTTTGGTCACTTTGGCAATGGTACAGTTTTTATTCAGAACAGTTAGAGAATGTAATATCTGTCCGCCAAGAATACATAGATAACCTTTATGTAAATGTTCTCAAACCGATAGAGAGAGCATTAAAACAACACCGGAAAAAAACAAGTTCTATTCAAGAATTTACTCAAGATTTACAGCGTCGATTTAACCAACCAAATGCTATTCAACCTATTAATTGCACAGAAATAAGTACAAATTTTAGGAAAACTGTAGAAACATTTAGCCAGAGCATCGATACTTGCTTGCAGGAACAAGGTTCAAAACAGATTCTCAATACATTCTCTGTTGCACCTACTCAATCTGAGGACAATGTGTTACTGGAAATTGTAAATAATACTTCAATCTGGAGAGATGAAAATATTATGAATCCGGAAATATTTTTAGATGATCAAGATGTTATACCCTTAATTAAAGCAGTAAATAGTTTTGCTCTCAAATTTAATGGAGCCAGTGATCGCCAAGATGTGTTGGAAAATTCTGGTATTGATACTGCATTTTTGAGTAGTTTAAAATGTGATGAGCAACCTAATAAATTTGCCCAAGCATTAGTCTCAAGATTCAAAACTTATCAAATATCTAAGAATCAATTTAATTATCATCCATTAGTAAATTTACTTAAACATCTAAGCAATTTAACACCTATCTATGGATTCTCAGACCCAGAGGTAGAATTATTTATGAGATTAGTGGAAAAAGGTCAAGAAAACTTCAAAGCCTTAGCTGCTAGGAATGCAGTTGCTAGAATCGAATCCCCTATAGGAAATGCGATAGGTACAGGGCTATTAATTAAAAATAATTTCTTATTAACTTGTAATCATATTTTCACCAAGAGCCAAATAACAAAAGTATGGGTACGCCTTGGCTACAAAGCTAGTAATTACGAATCAGAAAAAGATGTATTAGAAGTAGAAATTATTAAGATAAATTCTCGTTTTGATTATGCTTTACTGAAAATCAACACTCCAACACAACATAAAGCTATTTCTATTAATGAAATTTCGATATTAGATAGCGGACAAGAAATTCGTATTATTCATCATCCGCAGGGAAATCCTGTAGTAATTTCGGGCTTGGGACAGATTATGCAAGTAGGAGATGATTACATTGACCATAATGTGAAAACAGATCATGGCTCCTCTGGCGCACCAATTTTGAATCGCCAATGGGAACTGATTGCAATTCATCAAGGAAATCCCGGTATAGGACGTGCCGTGACTCCAGGTTCAACAGGAGGTATTCCCATTCGCGCTATTTGGAATGAAATATCAACATATTTAGGTTAATTGAACAGAGAAATAAATTTATGAATTTTCCCCAAAGCTTATTTGAAACTTTTAGCCGTGAGGCTCCAAAATATAAAGCCCTTTTCTTGCCAAAATATCGAGTAGATGTGGATTATGATGACAACCCCATCGTTGCAGGTGAAGCCTATTGTCGGATTTGGCTAGTGGAGATGTGCTTGGCGAAAGATATGGAATGGCTCAAGCAACGGTATCCCCTTGTTCATGTGGCTGTTCGATTCAATCATGCTGGTGAATGCGTAATAATTCCTTATCTAGCTGCACCGGGGCAATTAGAAAAATCAATAAAAGATAATTTGGATAGAGTCATTCAGTGCAACTATCCTGTGACATCCTTATTTCCTTTCAATAGTGGCTTAGTCGAGTTACAGGCAGGTTTATTTAGTGTAGCTAGTCATGACTCCATCGGAAAATTTATTAAGGCGATGGGTAGATTTTCTGAATTGCTACCTGTGCCAGAACTTTCAAGCGTTATCAAGCTAGCAGAACCAGTATATCGAGGTATTGAGGATTTACTCGATATTGGCGAGCGTCGCCTAGAACTAGGCTATCAACAAACTTTTTCTGAAGCTAATGGAGGTGGTAGCAATTCCCTGAAGGCGGGTTATTTTGCCGCGATCTTAGCACAGGAACACAAAATTAATAGTGATAACCTTTGTATTGTCAATGATAGCCTTTGTCTTGGTTCACCTGGTACTACAAAAACTTTTGTACGTGACCGCAAACCCCTAGAAGGTTACAGCTATATGTTATTTCGTATAGAAAAGCGCAAAGACCAAGATTGGGAGTCATTAAAAAGTATAAAAGAGCTAGTAATTAAAGCTCAAAATGCTATTTATTCAGGAGAATATGAGCAAGTAAGGAAATTTATTTTACCTGCTATTGAAATAGCTATTCGCCAAAGTCCTGATGTAACTAAAGCAGACAAACGCAATATGATATTAAAAATTCGAGAAGAATTTAAAGAACTTGGTTTGCAGTCTACACAAGTGCAAAAGCGATCTCTTTATTCAATTATGCAGCGACCCTTGCCAGAAATTGATCCAACAACAGAAGCCGAATTAGCTTCCCTAGAGCAGCTTTTTAAGTAAAATCATATGGATAATGCTTGTCAACCGTAATTACATAAAGGCTAAATTCAGCTTTTCCTACTCAGGCAGATTCCTCAACAATTTTCTAGCCAATAATAAAATTATTGTTAAGAAAATTTACAAAATTTTAAGTTTTACCGTACTTTTATAGATATTTATACGGTAACTGATAATCTTATAAAATCATAAAAAACAAGGATTTTATTAAAAATGAATAACTCAAAACTTCCCAACCAACTTGGTGTATCTATGGCTATGGGTGCTTTAATCATGTTGACCAGTGTCAGCATCATTGCCATCATGAATTTTTTCTAGCTATAACTAGAAATCAAAGTTGCTCATTTTACTAAATAAATCTTTACAAAACCCTACCCAATAATGAGTGGGGTTTTGGTTTTGGCATGGAGCGCGCTTGGGGTTTCTATTCAGTTTGGTAAGGTAAATATTGATATCGTGTTAAACCTGGTTTGAGTTTTTCTGCCATATCGAAATCAGCAATAAATTCATTGATATTAGCCAACTAAAAATGAACTATACCCCTTTGCACATAAGCTCTGGGGTCATGGGGACGGTTGGAAATAATATCATCCCCACAAGCAATTTTTAATCTTTAATCGTCCCATAAATTCATCAATGCGTGCAATTCCGGGTCGTTTGATTCTGATAGTTGATGCTGTAACTCTAATATTTGTTGCTTTAAGACTTCCGATGCATAGAGCATATTAGATGTTTGGGCAATTTTTAATTGATCTTCTTTGATTCTAATTTTTCTTAATAATTCATCTACAGCATTAATTGAGTCATAATCTTGAGAAATCATCGCCTTACACCCATTTGAGATATAAAGTTAAATTTGCGAAATCTAAATAAGACTTACGCACTGGCCACGAAAATCAAGGCTTTGAGATTGCTTCCCTACGGTCGCAATGACGGAAATACGTAAGTCCTGATAAATTATCTCGCTTCAGTGAAATTTTAAGTAAAAATTATACATGCAATTGACTCAGATTGGTGGAAAACAAAAAGTGAATTTACTTATCTTGGTACCGGAAGATTTACTAGTCAACACAAAACATTAATCTATAAGTGGGTGATCATTTTTCCAAGACACAGGAGTGATTCGATTGGTTCAGCCACCAGACCTCCAGGAAACTTCCTCGATGCAGCCAATCCAGCGGGTACTAGGAAGTTTAAGCACTTACCGATGGACTTCGCTGGGAGCATTAGTGAGCCTTTTGCTTTTAACAGCAGCTAATGCACTGACTCCCCAACTGTTTCGCTGGGGAATAGATCAAGGTATTGTCAACCAAAACTTACAAATTGTATTCTACAGCGCTGCTTGGTTGGTAGTAGCGGCCATCGCCCGTGGTTTATTTAACTTTGGGCAAAGTTATTTAGCAGAAACGGCATCTCAAGGTGTAGCCTATCAACTGCGTAACCAGATTTTCAGTAAAATTCAACATCTCAGTTTTAGCTATCATGACCAATCACAGACTTCGCAATTACTTACCCGTGTAACTAATGATATTGAGCAGATTCGCACATTTGTCGGTACGAGCTTGATTCAAGTCATCAGTGGAGTTGTAACTTTAGTCACTGTCGCCATAGTTTTGCTAGTGATGAACTGGCAACTGGCGCTGATTTCACTGACAGTAGTACCAATGACTGCATGGTTGATGGCACAATTTCTCATCCGCAATACTACGTTATTTGGGCAGATACAAGAACGACTTAGTGAACTTAATGCCGTATTGCAAGAAAACTTACTAGGGGTCAGGGTAGTCAAAGCTTTTGTGCGGGAACCAGTGGAAACTATACGTTACACGAATCTTAACGATGGCCTGATTAAAGCCAACATGAAAACGATTCAGGCTATCCGCAATACCTTCCCGTTTATTTTTTTGCTGAGTAATTTGATCACTTTGGCAGTATTTGCCTTTGGAGGCGCACAGGTAATAGGTGGTAATTTCTCCATTGGTGAACTAGTAGCATTTAATTCCTATCTCACCTTAATTTTGCAACCAATATTATTAATTGGATTTGCCGCTCCGTCCATCGCCCAGGCCATAGCTTCTGCGGAACGGGTTTATGAAATTGTCGATGCTGAAGTAGAAATCCGCGATCGCCCCCATGCTATCCCATTTAGTACCTGTGGTGGCAGAATTACATTTGAGAACGTTTGTTTTCGCTATCCGGGAGCCACAACTGAAGCTTTAACTAGAGTTTCCTTTGAAACGAAACCCAATGAATTAATCGCCGTTTTAGGCATGACAGCTTCGGGAAAAAGCACCATTATGAATTTGATTCCCCGCTTTTACGATGTCACCCACGGGGCGGTTCGCATTGATGGCCGAGATATCAGGGATTTTACCCTTAAAAGTCTCAGGTCGAGAATTGGCATTGTCTTTCAGGAAACCACGCTGTTTTCTGGTACTATTCGGGAAAACATCGCCTATGCCGAACCGAATGCCAGTCTAGAAGCAGTCATCAAAGCGGCGAAAACTGCACAAATTCACGATTTTATTAACAGCTTACCCGATGGCTACCAAACCATTGTCGGGGAACGAGGCGTAGGTTTATCTGGTGGACAGAAACAAAGAATTGCGATCGCCCGTACCTTACTCACCAATTACAGTATTCTCATCTTGGATGATAGTACCTCAGCCGTAGATGCCAAAACTGCTGCCGAAATTCAAGCCGCGTTGGATGACTTGATGTATCGCAAGGCTTGTACAACCTTTGTGGTGGCTCAACGTATTAGCACCGTTAAAACCGCCGACCGAATTTTTCTCCTTGATAAAGGTCAATTAATCGCCCAAGGAACCCATGAGGAATTAATGCAAACCAGTCCTTTGTATGGTGTAATTCTCGAATCTCAGGTCCTAAAAACCCCCAATCTAGATGGATTCGCAGAACCTAATTTCCCATCAAAAATCTAAAATCTCACATCCAAAATCATATGAGAGGCACAGCTCCCTTAGTTACATCAGAGCAAACACCGAGTCACCAACTCTCGACTCTGCGGCGCTTATTACAATATCTGCGACCCTATAAAAAAGAAATTCCCTTTGCTATCTCATTAGTCATGGTCGGTGCTGCTACCCAAGCCATCGGGCCGTTTTTGCTGGGTTGGTCGGTTGATAACCTAATTGCCCCAGGTAATCTATCTGGACTGTGGTTATTATTGGGACTACTGGCACTAATTTACTTCATTGGTATCTGGGCAATCCGGGGGCAAATTATCCGCGTGGGCTGGATAGTACAGCGAGTTTTAGCACAATTACGCCAAGATATTTTTACTAAAATCCAAAGTTTACCACTCAGCTTTTTTGACCGCAGTGAAGCCGGTGATTTAATGAGTCGCCTACTCAATGATGTGAATACGGTGAATCAAGCCTTTGGACAAACAATTCCCCAAATGCTGGGTAATACTTTCAGTTTGGTGGGTATTGTCATCGCCATGCTGGCTATTAATTTACAACTTGGCTTGTTAAGTAACTTAGTTATACCCTTAATGATTGTCATCACCAGCTTGTTTGCGCGTTGGGCGAGAGCGAGATTTCGGGTTACACGACAAACCATTGGGGAATTGTCCGCCAAATTAGAAGAAGACATTGGGAGTGTGCGGGAAGCACAGGCATTTAATCGTGTACAAATGAACATTGAAGAATTTGATATTCTCAATGCTGCCAATCGTGATGCTAATGTCGAAGCTGTGGCCATTACCTCGGCATTTTTGCCATCAATCGATTTTCTCAACACCTTAACCACTGGCGGTGTGCTGGCTTATGGTGGCTATCTCGCCGTTACGGGAGCAGCTACGGTGGGTGTAGTTACATCTTTTTTACTTTATATTCAGTTGTTCTTTCGACCTATTCAGATCCTCAGTCAGTTTTATACTCAATCCCAGTCAGCCTTCGCGGGTTTAGAGCGCATATTTCTCCTTTTAGATGAAACCTCCCACCTCAACGATGCGCCTGATGCGACAGAAATGCCACCAATTCAGGGGGAAGTTACATTTAACAACGTCAATTTTGGCTATAAGCCCCATCAACTCGTTCTCAAACAAGTGAACTTACACGCTGATCCAGGACAAATGGTGGCTTTAGTCGGAGCAACGGGATCAGGAAAAAGTACAATTATTAATTTGATTTTACGCTTCTACGATGTATCTAGTGGGTCCGTAAAAATAGATAGCATTGATGTCAGAAGTGTGACTCAAGCTAGCTTGCGCCGTCAAATTGGCATTGTGCTGCAAGATAATATTTTGTTTAGCGGTACTGTGGCGGAAAATATTGCTTTTGGCGCTCCCTATGCTACCCAAGCTGAAATTGAAGCGGCTGCACAACTGGCTAATGTACATGATTTTGTTACCTCACTGCCACAGGGATACGCCACTAAATTAGGGGAAAGGGGTGCGCCTCTTAGCCAAGGACAGCGACAACTGGTAAGTATTGCCCGTGCGGTATTGATTAATCCTCGGATTCTGATTCTCGATGAAGCAACTAGTAGTATTGATACCAGAACAGAATTACTAGTACAAGAGGCGATCGCTCGTTTGCTCAAAAATCGTACTAGCTTTGTTATTGCTCATAGACTAAGTACAGTTACCCAAGCCGATCAGGTATTGGTGATTCAGCAAGGACAAGTGGTAGAACAAGGTACTCATGCAGAACTGATTCATCAACAAGGAGTATATGCAAATCTCTATGCCCTACATCTGGGTGCAACAACTATTTAATGCCAATTTTTAGATTAAGTAGGACGAAGTAAATAATTAAAGGTTTGTAGTGAGGACTTTAGTCCTCAAATAAGAGCTAGAGCCGCTGACTACGAAATGAATTTTAATTAGGGTTTGCTGAAATTTGATAGGCGATCGCTCTTTATGGAATACCCGCTTGTTGGAAAATTTGTTCTGGTGTAATTTGCAACTCTGGCAAGAGAGAATCTGCTAAACTATCTTCACCAGTTTTTGTTTGCGGTCTGGTGTCAGGATAAAAAACTGTCACAGTTTTCGCTTTTGCATCCACAACCCAAACTCGCATCACCCCAGCATCTAGGTAATCTGTGGCTTTAGCGCTCATTTGTCCAAAGCTTTGGTCAGGTGAGATGATTTCAATGGCTAAGTCTGGCGGTATGGGACAAGGTTCATCTTCGATGACATCACTGGCAAGGCGAGAGTAAGAGATATAAAGTAAGTCTGGCACGGGAACCCAATCACGGCCTTGGCGTTTTAAAGTTATTGCCCATTCGATACCAACTTCGCCACGATTTTGCGCCCACAGTGATAAAAGAGTATAGATTACGCCTGTTAATCGTGAATGGAATCTTTTTGGTGCCATTTTGGGTTTTGCTTCTCCATTAACTAATTCGTATGTGATGTCATCCAAAGGTAGGGCCAGAAATTCTTGTAGGGTAAGTTGAGGCTTAAGTTGAGTCATGGCATGAGTGTAGCGTACAGTGGGTTTGTCTCTATTGTGATCGAGAATAACTAAGCTATCAATTGATTGAGAAGATGCAATTAATTTTATACAGCAAGCCGGGATGTCATTTGTGTGAGGGTTTGCAGGAGAAGTTACAACAAATTTCCCATCTCAGTTTTGAGTTGGAAGTTCGGGATATTACGACTCGTGAAGATTGGTTTTTGGCGTATCAGTATGAAGTGCCGGTGCTTTATTTAGCAAACCACAAAGGCCCAGAGGACACAGAGAATGAGGTGATTGAGGAGCGTTTACCGCGTCCTTCTCCTCGTGCTAGTGTGCAGCAGTTGGCGCAAATGTTGGCTAAGTATTTAACCAATTAGGAAAAAATAATGCAGAATAAGCGCAAGAGAATTGTGTGATGAGGTTCACTACATGAAATTGCGGGAATTATTAGCTGCGTTAGATAATGTTGACTGTTCGGGTGTGCCTGATGTGGAAATTCAGGGTCTGAAGACCAATTCCCATGCTTGTAGTCTGGGTGATTTGTTTATTGGGATGCCTGGTACGCGGGTAGATGGTGGTGATTTTTGGCCCAGTGCGATCGCATCGGGGGCTGTGGCGTCAGTTGTCTCTGTGGAAGCGCTACAAAAAAATCCACCTACAGATGAGGCTGTGGTCATGAGTGCAGCGGATATGACTAAAGCCTGCGCCCAGTTAGCAGGGGCTTTTTACGGCTATCCTGGTCAAAAACTGAAGTTGGTTGGTGTGACCGGTACTAATGGCAAAACTACTACTACTCACTTAATTGAGTTTCTGCTGAGTCAGGTAAATTTGCCGACGGCTTTGATGGGAACTCTCTACACACGTTGGCCTGGTTTTGAGGAAACGGCTATTCACACTACTCCCTTTGCGGTGGAACTCCAACAGCAGTTAGCCGCAGCTGTGGATGCTGGTTGTGAGTTCGGAGTGATGGAAGTTAGTTCTCATGCTTTGGCACAAGGTCGGGTGTTGGGGTGTACTTTTGAGGTGGGGGTTTTCAGTAATCTCACTCAAGACCACTTGGATTATCACAGCGATATGGAGGATTATTTTGCAGCCAAGGCGCTGTTGTTTAGTCCTGATTATCTCAAGGGTCGGGCGATAATTAATGCTGATGATGCTTATGGTCAGCGCTTGATTGCATCCTTAAGTCCAGAACGCGTTTGGAGTTACAGTGTCAATGATCGCAACACTGATTTATGGATGAGTAATTTAAGTTATGAACCCAATGGTGTCAGCGGTAGGTTGCATACACCAAAGGGTGAAGTGGCTTTTCGTTCACCTCTGGTGGGACAATACAATTTAGAAAATCTCTTGGCGGCTGTGGGTGCAGTTTTACACTTGGGGCTAGATTTACAGTTGGTGGCTACAGCCATATCTGAGTTTCCTGGGGTTCCCGGACGCATGGAACGAGTACAAATTAGCCCCGACCAAGATATCAGTGTGATTGTCGATTATGCCCACACACCAGATAGTTTGGAAAATTTACTCAAAGCTGCACGGCCGTTTATTCCTGGGAAGATGATTTGTGTGTTTGGCTGTGGAGGCGATCGCGATCGCACTAAGCGCCCAAAAATGGGTAAAATCGCTGCTGATTTAGCTGACGTGGCTGTGGTGACTTCGGATAATCCCCGCACTGAAGACCCAGAACGAATTTTGCAAGATGTTTTGTCAGGAATACCTGATAATATCCAACCCACGGTTATTTGCGATCGCGCCACAGCTATTCGGACTGCCATCTTACAAGCAAAACCAGGTGATGGGGTTTTATTAGCTGGAAAGGGTCACGAAGATTACCAAATTCTCGGCACTGAAAAAATTCATTTTGACGACCGAGAACACGCAAGAGATGCTTTACAAGAAAAACTGAATATCCCCAATTAAAACCTGGTTTATTTTGCTAGTGGAGATGCAACACTTGTATTTCTACTAGCTGAATTAATCATCATTGAACCCAAAAAACCAGCTAACTTTTCATGTCATGTAGAAAAGTCAACGGAAAATCTCAAGGACTTCAAAGTCTCTAACGCCACTTGCTACAACGCGGCAGCACTTCCTTTAAGTCGGCAAAGCCGCCCAACGGAGTGCCTTGGGAACCCACGCAACTCAGTGGCTCCTCCTCGCAGGAGAGAGATTTAGAGAGAGGTTTTCCAGATACCACGAAAAGTTAGAAAAAACTAGGGATTATTGGTGTTGGGTTTTGTTCCTCAAATGCTACTTGCTACAAGTTTGGGAAACCTCTCCATGTATTGGCTCACCAACCTATACCTAGCTTCATCAAAATCTATAAATAGCAATGGTTCTAATTTTTATTTAATAAGAGTAATAGCAAAATGTTAACCAATACATGTATATTTTTATAACTCAGTGTGCTGTAATTTAGATGATATAGCAGTCTCTATGCATCTGTTTATATTTAAATTATCAGTACTTTTACTATAGCTAAATATCGATAAGTTGAAATAGTATATAGTCAGTTTTCTTGTACTTCACTACTCTACAAAATTATAGAGTCATGAAACTGTTAGATTTAACTTTTTCCCAATATTCCTGGTATCGTCGCCTCCGCGGGAAGACATGGTGGCAAGTGGAAATTCCTTTGTTTGATGGTAATACTACTGTCTGGGTCAATCACACACCAGAATGTAATTGTTATATTATCAAAACAGAAAAATACTGAAAGTAAATTATTTTTAAATGACATCGGATTAATGAAGTCGAAATTTATCTCACAGTATTTTGTTAAGTCTCATAAATAAAGAAAAACCCCATATAAGAATCAACATTATACGTTGAAAATACTCCCTTTAATCTACCTTTTGAGATAGATTTTTTTGTGATTTTGTCATAAAAATAACAATTGTATATTTCAAGAATCTCTGAAAATATATTAAAATATACCTTGGGATCTTATCTGTCGTTGCTAGACATGAGTCTTCGAGACAAAAAACCCAACCGCATGGTGATTATAGACATCAGATGAGGGGGTTAAAAACCAAGATTCGTACTTTCAAATACATAATTTATATTTTTTTTGGAATCTTTTTGTGCAAAAGGTACGGATAAGGGCGAGAATCGATGACATAACTATTTTTTCTTGTTTTTGTTGTGCTTGACTCATGAATGATTCTCAGCGTAAGAATCTGTCTGTTTATCGGCTGGCTTTGGGGGTGCATAAACCACCTCAAGTTTTGTCCCTCAATGTTGCTACTCTCTTATCACTGGTAAGGTCACATATAGACTTACTAGTTGAGCAGCAGATCACCGCTACTTTGTGGGTTAAGTTACCACCGGGCAAAATCTGGCACGCAGAATTATTGCGTTATCAGTCGGCGATGGGTGAATCTGGTGTCATCTATAATTGCCAAACTGGGAAAATAGGCAAATCAGGAGATAAGCAAGCATTTTCTGCCTCATCCCCTGATCATATCTGCATCCAATTACCAATAAATAGGCAATTGCAACGAGAATACTTTCTCATAGTGTTGTCGCCCCAATTTTGTAGTTTAATTCTGGGCCATAGACCACTCAAAAGAAGCCAAACCTCAGGAGCGGGAAAGGTGAATGCCCAGAAAAAACCACCAATACTTGCTATTACTAGCCATGAAGGCAGAATCATTCAGCCAATTGTCGATGGTATCAAACAGGCGATGGCGCCAGAATCAACCATAATTTCGTCTACTAATTTTATTTGCCCCAGTGCATCCGAACCAGCACTGTTGAGTCAGTTGTTGATTCGACAACTGACTCAACAGAATGAAATTAATCACTACATCTCAAATAAACGTATCATCAAATTACAGCAGCAAAATAATCAGCGACAAAACGACGAGCAACGTAAGGACGAATATTTACGTAGTGTGTGTCAAGAACTACGTACGCCTTTAACACATATGAAGACAGCGCTATCGTTGTTAAATTCACCGAATCTGAAGCCCCCACAACGACAACGTTATTTACAGATGCTGAATACTCAGTGCGATCGCCAAAGTACTTTAATTACAGGATTATTGGATTTGGTAGATCTAGAGCATAATTTAGCAAAAACAGCTTTAGAGTTGGTAAACCTTGCAGATATTGTACCTGGGGTAGTAAGTACCTATCAGCCTGTAGCCCAAGAAAAAGGCATTATGCTAGCCTATAACTTACCCAATGAATTACCAGATGTTTGGTGTGTCATCGGTGGACTAAGACAGATAGTAATAAATTTGTTACATAACAGCATTAAGTTTACCCCCAATGGTGGTCAGGTATGGATAAAGGCCCGTGTTCAAGGCGATTATGTGCAATTAGAATTTCGTGACACAGGCATTGGTATTAATGAAAACGAAATATCCAAAATCTTTGATTGCTTTTATCGAGTACGTTCAGGAATCACAGAAGATATGGGTGGCGCTGGCTTGGGCTTAACCATTGTCAAGCGGTTGTTGTGGCGTTGTGGTGGTGCTATTTATGTTAAAAGCAAGGTGGATGAAGGGACTACTTTTATCGTGAATTTGCCCAGAGTCCGTAAAATACCAAGAGCGATCGCTTGAAAATAGAAACTAAAACCTAAAATTGTTTGACTTCAAACGCCTAATTTTTGCTTGCTGCTGACTTCTAAGGGCAAGAAAATAGTTAACACTTCCCCGTAGTGTGGGCGTTGACGGACAATCAGTTTGCCTCCAATAGCTTGAAACAAATGCTTGGTTGCGGCAATATTTAAACTAATCGTACCTGTTTCTGGTTGAAACATGAGTAACTGACCAAGAGCTTTACGAATTGGTGGTGTTACGGATTGATTGGTGTCTTGGCAGTGGAGATGGGGAGATAATTGTAACTTAAGTTGGTCACCAGCAGGAATTACCTGCACTTGTATATGACTTCCTGATGGTAAGCTCCGAGTAAAATTTTCCATCAAACCAGTCAGTACCTGATCTAACATATTGGGATTACTGACAACTGTTGGCAGTTGCTGTGGTAAAACCACATCTAAGGTCAAATTTCGTCGCTGGGCTGCTTGTTGCCAACGGGGAATACTCTGGTGCAACACCTGATCTAATGACATCGGTGTCAGTTGAGTCTTAGGAGATTTCACCGAAGTAGAAGTTTCTAATTCTGCTGCCTTAAACAGTAACTCCATCCGATTAATTTGCTCGGTACATTCGTGATCGATGATTTCTAAGCGATTAGTAACGGTAGTTGGTAAGTCTCGCCGCTTCAGCAGTAGGCGAGTCAAAGTCCGAATAGTTGTCAAGGGTGTGCGAACTTCATGAGCAAAAGCTTGGAGTAGTTCGACATCGGGGACTGGTGATTGGTGACTGGTGACTGAGTAATGGGGATTAGGGAATAAGGATTGATGATTTGCCTCAGTTTGCTGTTTGCCATCTCCAGTGTTTTCTAATGTTTCTCTAGTGGAGTAGGAACGACAAGCCGGATTTTCTGTACTCCAATCCCTAGTCTCTTCTGGTTCGGTCAATTCCTGAAGTAAAAACTGGCTGAATTGAACCACCATGCGGTAGTCTGGGGCGATGGGGTAATATTTTTGGACAATCTTATCCAGTTCCGCAAAAAATTCGGGATTAGTCAGCATTACCCGCGCACCTAGCGATCGCCACGCCTGCTGAACTACTTCTGGCTCAAAGGAAAATGAAAATGCTTTGTGACCATTTTTGTCTTCTTTTAACACCAGTACTAATCTAAATTTTTCTGTAAAAACCAAGCAAAATCGCTCTGTAGTCAGTGGATCAGCCGGTAGTAAAGGCAGCACTGACTCGTGGGGAACCATTTCTTCTGCCGCCGAAGCTATGGCATCTGGCATATGAAATGGCATCAGCGCTAAGGGGTTAAATGGCTTGGCCGTAAAAGTGACAGTTTGCAAGCTTTGAGTCAGTGTTGGCTGGCTAAATAGAGGTGCTGGTGCTGTTAGCACTAATCCTTGGGTTACATCAGGCGAAGCGGCTGCTAAAGTGTTCATTAACAGTTGCTCCGTTGCTGCTAGACTGACACACCACTGCCGCTCTGCTTTGGTTGGTGAGCATTCAGCCCCAGTTGATTGACTTGCGGCTAAAACTTCACTCAGACTTGGCAATATCCATTGATACACAGGTTTTTACCCCTTGGCTGAAAAGCAACTGACAGCGTTTTTAAATTAAATAAGCATCTTAATTACTACGAGGTTATAATTTTTTGTGTCCTGGCGACAGTGGTAGAACCGAACCTAATAGGTGCAATTTCCCCTGTTGTGAGTTTAAATTGAGCGATCGCCCAACATGTTGAGCAATTTATTTAAATTTTTCTGACATCACCCATAAGTATGTCAAAACAAAGTATTCGATTAAGAGCCAGACGTGATACACTGATTGATCATAAATTTACGTTTAGCAAAAAGCATATCGTCAAAATAAAGTCAATAACATGAATCAAAAGATTACCTTGAAGATTCGGGCTAATCTTAAATTTCAAACTGCAATTCATAAAAAAATCAATGCAGTTATTTTCAGTATCTAAAATTACTTATTTATCAAAATATAAGGTTATGCTTCGATAGTTAAGTAATGTCTATCAGTTATGCAATTGAGTCAGATGAAACCTCAAACTATCACTTCGTAATTTTTGCTGCTTTTTTAGATAATTAGTCTAGAAAAGAACCAGTTTAGAACCAGACGCAATCCTCCTTGAGGCTGAATTTAGAGGAAAATTTACATTGTATAAGCTGGATGGATGAATACTTTAATTGATAATTTATTAGTTAAAACATCAAGCTATTGACTGCATATACATACTAGTGTTAATTGATTGGTGAAAATCCAGAGACTGGAAAACCCTGTTTTATTTGAGAAATTAGGGTTATCGCCTTCATGAATGATTGATAATTGCTATATTAATTAACTTTGATATCATTAGTTACATAAAAATATGATTTTATCGTCAGAACTAGTTAAGAAGAAGTGCGCCCGTTCTACAATAAGTGAGGGGAGTGTCAAAACCCAAGACAAATTAGATGAATGCTGACAACTTTTTCAATCAAGGATTCCATAAACATTTGCAAGGTGACTATCAAGGAGCCATAGCAGATTATACCCAGGCGATTAATCTGCATCCTGACTGTGCGGAAGCCTATTACAACCGGGGTGCTATTTTTAGTGGTGAATTTAAAGATTATTACAGAGCGATCGCGGACTTTAATCGGGCAGTACAGAGTAATCCCCAGTTTGCAGAAGCATACTGCAACCGTGCCAATGCTCATTACTGTTTAGAAGATTTTGAGGAAGCCATCGCTGATTATCAACAGGCATTACAAATTAATCCTGGTTTGGCTGCATCCTACCACGGTCTGGGCAATACCTACCTGGCGCTGCAAGACTATGACAAAGCCATCGCCGCTTATCAACAAGCTATAGAAAATAGTACCGATTTAGCTACACATATTCATTTTGATATTGCCAAGGCATTCCACAATCGGGGTGTTGCTCGTTGCAATTGTGGGGATAATCAAGGAGCAATTACAGACTTTCAGCAAGCTTTACAATGGCATCCCCATTTCGCCCCAGCTTACAGTAGTCGGGGTAATATTTATTATATTTTAGGAGAATATCAGCAAGCGATCGCCGATCATGATCGCGCTTTACAGTTAGATCCCAACTTCGCCGAAGCTTACCATAACCGGGGTAATGCCCGCTATGCTTTACAAGACCTCCAGGGTGCCATTGAAGACTATAATCACACAATAAAAATTAATCCTATCTTCTCGGCGGCTTATCACAATCGGGGCCTGGTTTATTCCACCCTCAAAGATTACGAGCAAGCCCTAGCAGACTTTAACCAAGCCCTGCAATTAAATCCTGATGATGTACAAGCATATTATCAGCGGGGTTTGGTACGAGACACCCTAGGAGATTATCAAGGAGCGATCGCAGATTACAATCAGGCATTACAAGAAAACCCGACATTAGATATAGTTTATGGCTTTCGGGCTAACGTTCTGCGGCGATTAGGAGATTATCAAGGAGCAATTGAGGATAGTAATCGGCTATTACAACTTAATCCTTGTCTAGCTGAAGGATACTGCGATCGCGCTACAGCTCGCCGCTGTTTAGGAGATTATCAAAAAGCGATTCAGGATTACGATTTAGCATTACAACTTAATCCTAATTTAGCTGAAGCTTACTACGGCCGCGCCATTACCTACGAAATTCTCCAAGATTTTCTCGCAGCCATAGCCGATAATACCCAAGCAATCCGGCTGTCACCTAACTTTTCTCAAGCTTACTGCAACCGGGGTAACGCCCGCCGTTTTCTCGGAGATCGCAAAGGGGCAATGGCAGACTACAATCAAGCATTACAAATTAATCCTCATCTTATAGAAGCTCATTACAATCGGGGTTCTCTGCGCTATGCTCTCGAAGACTATGAAGGCGCAATTGTTGACTATACTTCAGCCTTACAACTAAATCCCCAATCTGCTACCTTTTATAGCGATCGCGCCAATGCTCATTACGCTCTAGAAGACTATCAAAGAGCAACAGAAGATTATAATCAAGCACTAGCTATTGATCCCAGCCTAGCAGAAGACTGGTATAACCGAGGTCGTAGCCGTTCTATGCTGGGAGATTTAAAAGGTGCAGTGGCTGATTTGAACCAAGCTTTACAACGTCGGCCTTATTTAGCCTCAGCCTACATGTTGCGAGCTGATATCCGCCGAAAACTCAAAGACTATCAAGGCGCAATTGCTGATTTCCAAACATCTGCTGACATCCATCACCGAGAAGGAAATACACAGCATTATCAACAAATCCTCCAAGCGATCGCCCAGCTGCAAGAATACTCATATCTGGTACCAGAATGATTAGGGCTAGGGGCTAGATATAATCTTCCAGTCCCCATTGCCCCTGATCCCCCTAAATCCACGCCACTTGCTACAAGTCGAGAAACCCGCCCAACGCAGTGGCTCCCCTTAAAAAGGGGGACTTTAATTCTTGATCCCCCGTTTTTCAAGGCTAGGGGGGATCAAAACGCTGTTAGACAACTTGATACGACTTGTGTGTACACCGTAGCTTATCCCCTGAGGGGAACCCAACCTACATCTGACGTACCAAAGGCTTACCGTCCTTAACTTCACCAACTAAAACTACATCTGCACAATTGACGAAAATCCCATTTTCCAAAACACCGGGAATATTATTTAGGGTTTTCTCTAGGTTTACGGGATCATCAATTGAGTCAAATCTGACATCTAATACAAAATTGCCTTGATCTGTGATCACTGGCCCGGCTTTTTTCACACCCATACGTAGTTCAGGTTTACCGCCAAGTTGTTTAATGGCATTGGTAACAGGGGTAATGGCCATGGGTATGACTTCCACAGGTACTGCAAATGTAGAACCCAAACGCTCCACTAACTTACCACTGTCTACCACGACGATGAATTGTGCTGCCAAGTAATCAACAACTTTTTCGCGGGTATGTGCTGCACCGCCGCCTTTGATCAAGTTTTTGTGGGGATCAACTTCATCAGCCCCATCAATGGCAATATCTATATGGTCAACAGCGTCTAAGGTTGTCAGAGGAACACCGTATTCCTTCGCCAGCACTTCTGATTGAAAAGAAGTAGGAATACCCACAATATCTTTAAGTTCACCAGACTTGAGGCGATCGCCTAAAAATTGAATTGTATAGGCTGTAGTTGACCCTGTACCTAATCCGACAATTGAGCCTGATTTTACTAACAGGGCGGCGGCTTTGCCAACTTCTTGCTTCATCAACTTTGTCGGGTCTGCTGTTGCGCTCATTTTTCCCAAAGCTCCTGAAATATCGACTAAATGGTCTATTACGGCCGACTATACTACATGATCACAGGCCATTCCTTAACTAATTTCCTTTAACTGATTGCATTAAGGAACATGAATTAAATAACATGCAAGTCTAGTTTTTGACCTCACCCCGCCTTTGACTTGCGTCAAAGTCTCCCCTCTCCTTACCAATGAGAGGGGTTGGGGGTGAGGTTCTGTATTTTATTAAATCCACATTCCTAACATCATTGCTAAACTATTTACGTTTTATTGTGGGGCATTTACAAGTGAAATTAGCACTCATCATAATTTTGATAGCTGTCGGGTTATTTTTGGTAATTGAAGCAGGATTGCGATCGCTATTTGGTTTTGGTAATCCACTGACTTACATTGCTGATGAGCAAATTGGTTATTTATTAGCCCCCAACCAGCGCACCCGCCGTTTTGGTAATCGCATTGTCATTAACGAGTATTCCATGAGAAGTATGGCAATTCAAAAAACACCCGCACCTTCTACACTACGAGTGCTAATTATCGGCGATTCTATTGCTAATGGTGGCTGGTGGACAGACCAAGACAATACAATATCCAGCTTGATGACTCGTTCTTTAAAATCATTGATTATTAGTAAATATAATGAAGCAGAAGTGCTTAATGCTTCAGCAAATTCTTGGGGCCCCAGAAACGAATTAGCCTATTTACAAAAATTTGGCGACTTTAATGCTCAAATAGTAGTGTTATTAATTAATACTGATGATTTATTTGCTACGGCTCCCACCTCTTTACCTGTAGGACGCGATCGCAACTACCCAGATCAAAAACCTCCTCTAGCATTGGTGGAAGTGTGGCAACGGTATATTATCAAACCCCAAGCGATTCCCGAACTGAAAGCAGTGCATCAAGAACCAGGCGATCGCGTAGGAATTAACCTAGAAGCAATTAAGCAAATTCAAGGGTTGACTCAAAAAACCAACAGTCAATTCTTGTTAGTCATGACTCCCTTATTGCGAGAAATTGGAGAACCAGGCCCCCGCGATTACGAAATTAAAGCACGTCAAAGACTGCTGGACTTTACCAAAGCACAGCAAATTACCTATATAGATTTTTTACCATTATTCAACTCAACCCCAAACCCTCAAGCCTTATACCAAGACCATATACATCTCAACTTGCAAGGAAATCAGTTTGTGCGCCAAATCATCGAGCGATCGCTTTTAGAAATCCTGGATGTTCCAACAACACAAAACGACTCCAAAGTCAATCATTTATAGGATTAACTGGGGATTACCCTAATCCCCCAGTCCTAAAGAGTATCCATAAACTGCTTTACTTTATCCAAGAGTGGCTGACATTCGATTCCTTTGGCTAAATCTTGGGCCTTGTTATAGCAAGATAGGGCTGATTTTTTGCGTTTTGTCGTAGCGTAAAGACTACCCATATTCAGCAGCGTGGAAATTTCTCCTAGACAATCATTAATTTCTTGAGAAACGGCGATCGCTTGCTTGTAATACTTGAGAGCCTGGCGGTTATTGGCGAGAATATTGTAGGTAAAACCAAGGTTATTTAACGTTGTCGCCTCACCAAAGCGATCGTTTATTGCCCGACGTGTCAACAAAACTTGATAGTAAAGTAATAGTGCTTTTTTAGGTTCTCCCAAATCACCATAAACAGAGGCAATATTATTCAATGTAGTAGCTTCGCCAACCAAATTTTTAGCAGCTCGTTGAATTGGTAATGCTGCTTGCAAAAATTCTAAGGCTTGATCAAACTGTCCTAAGCTGCTGTAAGCAAAGCCAATACCATTCAGTGTAGTTGCTTCACCCGAAAAGTCTCCTAGCAAGCGACGCATTGACAGAATTTGGAACTGTAATAATAGCGATCGCTTTGGTTCTCCCAATTTGGTGTAAATTAGCGCCATATCATTGAGAGTAGAAGCTTCGCTGGGAATATCCTGTAATTTTCTGAAGATTTCCAATCCTTGGTTAAAAAACTTCAGTGCTTGCGAAAACTGCCCCAAACGGCTGTAGGTAGCACCCAGATTGCTAAGTGCAGTAGCTTCGGCGCGCTTTTCGCCTATTTCCACAGCCACCACAAGTGCTTGGTGAAAACACTCTAATGCTTTTTGAGGTTGGCAAAAACTGAGATAAGCCAAACCGATATCGTTTAGGGTATGACCTTCTCTGGCTCGATCTTGAATTGTTCTGGCTAAATGTAAATTCTCGCTGGCAAAATTGAGATATTCTTGAAACCTACCCTGCTTGTAATAGCGGCTGGCTTCGTCACGACGTTGTTCCCACTCTTGCACTGGATTGAAAGCTTGCGTCATCTGACCTCGGTTGCACTCTGCAATGAATAAGCAGGTTATTTTTGGGAAGTCCCTTATCTAAGAGTTCCCAAATTTGAGTTAACCGTTATTGTCTACCTTTAGAAATAAAATGTAAATAGAGAAATATATCTCTAGACAGAAGACATAAGTAGAAAAACCTAGAGATGTGGTACATCTATCAAGCCACAGTCATGTTTTTGGCTAATTCCACTCCATAGCCCCCCACCATAAAATTTTGCACTTTATTTCTCACGCATCCAAAGTGCTAGTCCTCCACCACGTCCACGAGCGGCGATAAAATCTTCTGTAATTAAGAAGAACGCAAAAAAGGGTAGCTTCGCTATGGGCTGGGTGTAAAAATCCTCTGCGTGAACTTTACCAGAGCGAATTGGCCTGCTATAAACACCCCGACCAAACAAACTGATAAACATATGGTTAAAGTCAAACGCCAATAAATTTTTCTTACCCAAATATTGTGCTGGTCCCGTCAGCTTCAGCAACACTGGGCCCACGTGCACCTGATTAGCAATTTCGCCTTGACTCGCATCTGGTGTGACATTCGCACTAAAAGAAATATGAATAATAGCCAATTTGGGGACATACAACCCCTTACCCAAAACAATACCGCCACGCTCTCTAGCTTTTTTAGTTCCAGTTGCAAAGCAAAGCCGCCATTGGCCCACAAGAGACTCAAAGTTATAATTTAGCCGTTGTTGCTTGGCCGCTTTTTCTGCTTGTAGCAATGCATTTACCACTACTTCAGCCCCAGTACGTGCGCTTCTTTGACCTCGATATGCAGCCACCGTTTGGGATAGCACATGCACAAAATCGGATGTAGCCGTGGAGGTAAAATCAACCATGAGGAAGTTATTTTGAATTGATCACCGTTTTCATTGTGATACGAAAAACACTGTTAAGTATATTTCCATTAAGTACTAGTAAAAAGAAAGGAAAAATATAGCACAATCAAGGTGATAAGTTTTAATCAAAATCCTGTTTGCTAGCAACTCGATAAATTGTCTTTGGTGTGGTTTGAGTAGAGTGCAACTCATAACTCGACTGGCTGGCCTTTAGACATTGCGAGGTGATAATCATGGATGCAAATAAACTCCTAGATCTTTATACGGCAGGAGAACGCAAATTTAATCAAGCAAATCTACATCAAGTCAATCTTTGTGGATCTGACCTCAGAAATGCCAACTTTTCTGAAACAGACCTCAGTGGAGCAGACCTCAGTCAAGCTAACTTAAGTGGATGTAACTTTAGCCGGGCAAATCTGACCGATGCTGATTTAAGTGGAGCTATATTGAATGGTGCCAATTTAAGTGAAATAAACTTGATTGGTGCTGATTTAACTGGAGTCAACCTAGAGGAAACTAACCTAAGTCGTGCTGATTTGCGGGGTGCAAATTTAATCATGGCTAACTTGCAAGGAGCAAATCTCAGTGAAGCGGAAATGAGTGGGGCAGATTTAAGAAATGCTAATCTCAGGAAGGCCAACTTAATTGGTTGCAATATTAATGAAGCAGAACTCAGTGGCGCAGACTTTAAAGGAGCGATCGTTACAGAACAAGAAATGAATGGAGGAATATTGCATATAGGTTTATCCCATAAATGGGTAACTTGGGCTGGTAGCTACTCCTATTCTTAAATCATGAAGTGATTTGGATTCAACACAGAGTAATTATACTTAACCCAATTGCCGGAAGATTTTTGTGAGAAATTATACCAATCTAGCAAGTAAATCTTCTCAGAGAGACTTATGGCGAAGAAACAGCAAAACAACATAGAATCATCTGAAGATGTCAGAGTAATGGCTACTCAAAAAATATGGGGATATACCGTTGGTATTTTGGCGCTGTGTATCCCCCTTTCATCTGTGACTAGAAGCGGCCCGGTTCTTCCTTTAGCTGCCCTTGGGGGTGCAGCAGTTAGTACTGTAGCTATCTGGCGTTCTGATGATAAAAAATCAAAATCTCACTATTTACCACCACAGCAGCTAGAAATGTTGCAACAAAGAGTAGCCGATTTGGAAACAATAGTTAGTAGCGACGAATTTGACCTACAAATGAAAATTAAACAGTTAGAAACACGTAACATCAATAAGCCTAGCAATAATGACAAAAAAACTAAAAATTAGCCATTATTCAACATTTATGGCAATTGCTGTTTATTTGCACCTGTATTTGTTATCCTAGCTGCTCCGCTAATATCTTAGTTTTTCTCAAACCTGACTTTTTTTTGCAGATAGAAGTGTTTCCCTAGAAACAGTATCTTGTGCTTGAGGTTAGTTAGAATTGACGGACATCATCGAATTGACCATACATCAGTCAATTAATAGTTTGATTGCTGCCTAGATATATGCCGACACGAACATATAACTATAAATGTGTTCTATTAGACTGAGAGGTTAACGTAATTTTTAATTAACTAGAGGTTGTAAACTTGAGTAATTGTGTTGGTATAGCTTACCTTAGGTATGCAATAATGTCGTGCCACTGGAATGCAGATGGATTGGATTAGCTTACTAAAAGCTCAACAAGCTGATTTCCTGCAACGTGTAAAAAAACCAAAAACTTACGATTTATCTTTGCTGGAAAGTCAAGTTAAAGGATGCCACAGCGAAATTATGGCATTTTCCGGTGATCCGTTGGTGAAAATCTTGGAGTTTTCGCGTCAACAAGCCGAAATTATCGCCAGAAATCCGCCCCCCATACCACCTGAATACCCTGAACCTCCTGACTGGGTAATTCCTTTTCCTAAATTTTTTCAGCAGCAAGCAGAAGATTATCTTTTGCGAGAACAAATTGTGGGACAGGTAATGGCTGAACGTCTAGGCAAGTTGGTGAAAAAATTGCCCCAGGATGTTCTGCGAAACATGGTATTAGATGATGAAGGAAATTTGCGCGGGGAAAGTAAATTTACTTATGTGCTGGCAGATAACCCTAAGTTGAGTATTCAAGTTTACGCGGCTGATGGAGAAAGTTTTAATGGTATTAAGAAAAATAAAATTAGGTGGACAGTTACTCAAGAGGATTTAAGAAATCACCAAGTATTAATTTTTCTGTGTTTATTTTATCCATCTAGTAGTAAATTAGGTTACGAAAAACACGCTGTTATTACAGGATTTTTACCTAGTAATCAAGTTGAATTTACAGAATATAAACTAAATATTACTCCGAGTAACTTATTGTATGCGGGAGGATTGAGTTGGTATTTAGAATCATTAATTACCCAAAAGAATGCGGCAAAAGAGACACAGTTATTCGGTGATGAAAAAATTATTGCCGAAACAATTGATACTTTACCGCCAGAACATCCCCGCAAAGAAATAATTGGTGATTGGGAATGTTGGCAAACTCTGAAAGGTCATACTAGAGGAATCAATTGCCTAGCCTTTAGTTCCAGATGTAACAATGGTCAAAATTTGCCCATCTTAGCTAGTGGTAGTCGTGGCGAGACAAAGCTATGGGATTTAACTAAGGGCGAGTTAATCGAGACATTATCAGAATACCCTTGGGTGATGTCTGGGCTAGTAGATGAAGTAAATTCTCTCGCCTTTAATGCCGATGGACAAACTTTAGTTAGTGGCGGTGCAGATTCTACAATTAAGATTTGGCATGTAGGGGCGCTAGATTTAATAGATATCCTGCACAAACATAATGGCATGGTGCGGTGCGTGGCTTTTACACCCAATGGACGGATGTTAGTCACTGGTGGGGACGATCGCAAAGTTTTGTTTTGGGATTTGATGCAACGTCAAGTAGCGATCGCCTTATCTCTAGATGATACAGCAGCTCATTCTCTGGTTCTCAGTCGAGACGGGCAAACTCTAGTTACAGGTAGCTATCGCAAAATCAAAGTTTGGCAAACCCCACATCCCACCAGAGGCAAAATTCTCAAAGATACAGAACCACTGTACACCCTCACTGGTCATTCTCACATCGTGCGTTCCTTAGCACTCAGTGCAGATGGTAAACTGCTAGTTAGTGGCAGTTGGGATCAAACAATTAAACTTTGGCACTTGGAAACTGGGAAATTAATTCGCACCCTGAAAGGCCATACAGATCAAGTATGTGCCATCGCTCTGAGTCCTGATGAACAAATTATCGCCAGTGGTAGTGCTGATAAAACTATCAAGTTGTGGTATTTAGAAACAGGTGAATTGTTAGGTACTTTTACTGGTCATGGTAATACAGTTACAGCTTTAGCCTTCACTGATTCCGGGGAAATTTTGGTGAGTGCTAGCTTGGATAAGACTATCAAAATTTGGCAGAGGAGTTAACAGAGTTTTAGGCGATCGCACATAATTAAACTATTGCCTCTAACTTTACCCACTGATTTATCTATTTCCCGGTATACGAATTATCTATGACTGTAGCTAGTAAACCCAAACTCACTTTAGCCGAGTTTCTCAAACTACCAGAAACTAAGCCAGCATCAGAATTTGTTAATGGTGAAGTTATTCAAAAACCTATGCCCCAAGGTGAACATAGTCTACTTCAGACGACTCTCTGCGAAGTGGTCAACGGCGTAGCGAAAAATCAGAAAATTGCTATGGCGTTTGCTGAATTACGCTGTACTTTTGGCGGTGCTTCCATTGTCCCCGATGTCACCGTCTTCCGGTGGGAGAGAATACCTAAAAGTTCCTCTGGAAGAATTGCGAACCGTATCGAAATTTATCCCGATTGGGCAATTGAAGTTCTTTCCCCAGACCAAAGCCAAACTAAAGTCCTGAGTAAATTATTGCATTGTTCACGCAATGGCACTGAATTAGGCTGGTTACTAGACCCAGAAACAGAAAGTATTTTAGCAGTGTTTTCTGGTCAAAGAGTTGAAGTTTATGAAGGTGTTAATCAGTTGCCAATAATTGAAGGTATCGAGTTGGCATTGACAGTAGAACAGGTTTTTAGCTGGTTAAATTTTGATTAAATTTAAGTCCTGAAAAATTTAGGACTGACGCACTCGCCACGAAAATCAAGGCTTTGAGATTGCTTCTTTACGGTCGCAATGACGGAAATACGTGGTTGGTTACGTAAGTCCTGAAATTTATAAATTCCTATAGACTTCATTATCATTACGCTTACCAACACGGAAAACATCAACTAACTGATTCTCGTCATTGATGGTGTACAAAATTCTGTATTCACCTTGATCAACACGATAACCACCTTGATATCCCTTCAAAGCTTTACAGTCTTGGGGCTGAGGATTACCTTGAAGTGAAAAAATTTTTGATACAACCTGCTTAAACTGTTTGGCTTGCAAGTCTAATAAATCTTTTTCAGCAGTCTTGGCAATCCTCAAAGTATAGCGTTCACTCATTTTGCTGCTTGGCAATAATTTCCTCTAACGTAGTAAAGCCATCATTTGCCTCAACAGCACGATGAAGTTCAGCCGAATCAATTGCATCTTCTATAGCTTCTAGTAACTGCAAATCATTTAAACCAATAATTGCAACAACAGGCTTTCCATGACGCTGAATTAAAATGCGATCGCCTCGATACTCGGCACGATTCATCAGCTCTTGAAAGTTAGCACGTGCCTCAGTTGCACTGATGACATCCATAGGGTCTCACAAAATTAAATAATTTTTACTGCCTCAAATTATAAAATTGTACATTTTTAGCAATTTGTACAAATTATATATTTTGTAATAATATTTTACTCAATAGGACAGAAAATTGCCAGATAAAAAATAAACAAGCGATCGCCTGGCAAATAAGCGATCGCTCATCAATTCAATTTAAAATCATTACACGAGTAGTGATTGCATTAATGGTCTGTCTTCCGATAACTTACCAGTCCGCAACCATTCATTTAGTTCATCTGGTGCTTGCACTTGGTTGAGACGTTCCCGCAATTTGGCACCTTCGAGGATTTCTTTTTCTAACAATGCCTGTGCAGTCTCTTCTAACAACTCACGGTTATGATGCAGAATACTTAAAGCCATGTGGTGAGCATTGTCTACTGTCTGCTTAACTTCCCAGTCAATTTCCTCAGCCACTTTGGGACTAATAGCACGACGGGGATTACCATAACCTTCTAAAAACTGCTGTTGAATCTTCTCAAAAGCCACAGGCCCTAATTTTTCGCTCATCCCGTAAAGAGTAATGGCGCGTTCAGCCAAGTCGGTGGCTTTTTGGATGTCATCAGCAGCGCCAGTAGAAACCTTGCCAAAAACAACTTCTTCAGCAGAACGTCCACCCAATAAAGTGGCAATCCGTCCGCGAATTTCGTCTTCTATCATCAAGAAGCGGTCTTCTTCTGGCATTTGAATTGTATAACCCAACGCCCCGACACCACGGGGGACAACAGAGATTTTTTCGACTTTACCAGCACCAGGCATTAATGCACCGATGATGGCGTGACCAACTTCATGATAGGCTACCGTCGTTTTCTCAAGTTCATTCAAAACACGAGAGCGTTTTTCTAAACCAGCCACCAAGCGCTCAATGGCCTCATTAAAATCTGCCATGAACACGGCTTGGCTATTTTGTCGGGCTGCTAATAATGCCGCTTCGTTAACTAGGTTAGCTAAATCTGCACCCGCAAAGCCAGGAGTTCTCGCGGCAATAACTGACAAATCAACATCATTAGCCAATTTAACGTTTCTAGCATGGACATTGAGAATGGCTTCACGACCGCTTTTATCAGGGCGGTCAACTACAACTTGACGGTCAAAACGACCAGGACGACGTAAGGCGGGGTCAATTACTTCGGGACGGTTGGTAGCAGCAATGATAATGACTCCTGCATTAGCATCAAAGCCATCCATTTCACTAAGTAACTGGTTGAGGGTTTGTTCACGCTCATCGTTACCGCCCATCAGAGGCCCAGCACCGCCACGAGATTTACCTAGTGCGTCTAATTCATCAATAAAGACAATACAAGGGGCTTGCTGTTTGGCTTGGTCGAACAAGTCGCGCACACGGGATGCACCTACACCCACAAATAGTTCAATAAATTCGGAACCAGAGATGCTGAAAAAAGGCACGCCAGCTTCACCAGCAATTGCTTTGGCCAGCATGGTTTTACCTGTTCCTGGAGGCCCTACCAACAATACTCCCTTGGGAATTTTGGCTCCTAGTCTGGTGTATTTACCAGCATTTCTGAGAAAATCAACGATTTCTTCGAGTTCAGCTTTGGCTTCATCCACACCAGCAACATCACTAAATTCCACACCAGTGACACCTTCTGAGTAGATGCGGGCTTTACTTTTACCTACGGTCAATGCAGCCGGGCCACCAGCCTGACGATTGATTAAAAAGGCCCAAATTCCTAAGAAAATTAAGGGTGGTGCAATCCAACTTAGTAATGTGCCAATCCAACCGTTTTGTGATGGTGGTGGTGCAGTAAACTCTACATTATTTTCCCGGAGAATCTTTGGCAAATCTAAATCCAGGGCTACTGGTGTGGTGGTAAACACCTGTTCTATAGTTTCGCCTTCAGGGGTTTGAGTTTTGATGGTATATTCAATGCGATCGCCACCCACAAGAGCTTGTTCGACTTTACCGTCTTGCACCTGAGCGATAAATTCACTATAGGGAACTTGTGATTGACCCATCCCCAAGAAGCTGGGAACAATAAAGTTAAGCAGTAATAAAAAAGTTAACAGAATTAGTAAACTACCGCCAAACTGGCTGGTTTTCGGCTGTTTATTGGGTTTGTTGTTATTGGTTTCTACAGGCATTTAGATGTACCCTCCAAATTCGACATTAGGGGCTAGAGGCTAGGGGCTAGATGAGGATGGGTGTTGGTGTGATGGGGAAACGACAAAAATATTTAATACTGGTACTCTATGGCGATTAGGGTAATTATGAGTGATGAGTAAAGTATTGTATCGGTTAGGTCTATTCTAGAAAATAGAGACAGTAGCCCAATATTGGGTATACCCTACAGAAATATGTGTATTGCCGTACTACGATGGAAAATAATTTTGGAGTTGTGGGGAAATTGCTGTTACTTTCGGCTTTGCTGTCATTCTTGATTAAGTATGCAGCACCAAGTTTATCGATTCCAGCCACAGATGCTAATGCACTAATTATAGTTTTGTTACCCACACTGATCATAGCGATCGCTTTATTTTGGCGATTTCAGTCAGCATCAAAACAAAATTAGCGGAAGTTGCTACAATCAGCTAACCTCATTTGCATTATACAGCGGGGAGTCAGCCGGTGAACCTTGGTCAATGGATCGGCTTAATTGCTATAGTTCTCTGTTTATATATATTGTGGCAAATTCGGCAAGTACTTTTGTTGATGTTTGCCGCAGTGGTTTTGGCTACGACGTTAAATCGGCTAGCGAAACGCTTTCAAAGTTCAGGGCTAAAACGTGGATTTGCTGTTTTCTTATCGGTGACTATTTTCTTTGCCGGAGTCGTGTGTTTTTTCTGGCTGATTGTGCCGCCTTTTGCACAACAGTTTCAAGAACTAACTTATCGGGTTCCTCAAGGTTTTGCTCGTTTTAATAGTTGGCTACAACAACTAGAAACTCTCGTTCCTCAGCAATTGGCTCCTTACATCCCTAATCTCAATGATCTGATTGCACAGGCGCAACCTTTTGTGAATAAAATATTGGGTAGTTCTTTTGCCTTTGTTTCTGGCTCTTTAGAAGTCTTACTCAAAATTTTACTAGTCCTGGTATTAACAGGAATGTTCTTAGCCGATCCTCAGGCTTATCGCCGATTATTTATCCGGCTGTTTCCCTCTTTTTACCGCCCACGGATCGATGGAATCTTGGATAAATGCGAACTTTCATTGGAGGGATGGATCACAGGTACTTTTATTACTACGATTGTCGTGGGGCTGTTGAGTGTAATTGGCTTATCAGTTTTGGGAGTGAAGGCAGCTTTAGCTTTAGGAGTTTTGGCAGGATTTCTCAACTTAATTCCTAATTTGGGGCCAACATTAAGTGTCATACCAGCAATAGCGATCGCTTTGTTAGATAGCCCCTGGAAAGCTTTAATTGTGTTGCTACTTTACCTTGTAATTCAACAGATTGATGCTAATTTTGTCACCCCCACTGTCATGGCGCATCAAGTTTCGTTACTACCAGCAGTAACATTAATTTCCCAACTCTTTTTTGTCACATTCTTTGGCTTTTTAGGTTTATTTCTCGCCCTACCTTTAACTGTTGTGGCTAAAATTTGGCTGCAAGAAGTATTGATTAAAGATGTGCTAGATGAATGGGGTAATAGCCATCGCCAAGAAACTGAGTTGGTGATTATTTCTCAATCACCGATGTCAGATATTGATTGGTCAGTAGATAACAAAACTAGCGAGCCAGAGCATCCAATTGATGAACCTTTGCCACAAGAAGAGTAGTCATCTGCGGGGTCAATAGAGATACCCCTCTATACCCCAAACCTTTTGACTTCCAAAGCAGCGGTAGTAGTTACTTGGGTTTCGCAATATAACCCCTAGGCGGGAATTGTTTGCCAATCATCAAAATATTGCTTCAGGACTTGCTCTGTATTCTTTTGTTCCGGAAAATTAAATATGTTTCTGATAACTGCGATCGCCTGAACACGAGATATATTTTGATTGGGCTGAAAGGTTCCGTTAGGATAACCCACAACAAAATTTCTGTATGCAGCTATTTGAATGGCGTTATATGCCCAATGACTTTTCGGCACATCAGAAAAGTACACATCTTGATTCAGCGGGGGTACATTAACATTTGTCTGTTCATCTGTAGTTTTGGCAAATGCTTTTTGCAAAATTACCGCAAACTCAGCGCGGGTAATTGTTCCTTCTGGGCGAAAAGTTTGGTCGGGATAACCCTTAACTATTTGCCGAGATACTAACTGAGTTATACATTGTTGCGCCCAATGGTTCTTAATATCAACAGGATTTATCGACTCAAACATGATTTAAACAGGAATGTGTCCCCAAAGAAAATGTTGATATCATGTTACCAATACCTTGTGTTTTTTAATTCAAGTGCTTAAAAATTATTTTTAACAATTCTGCTCGGGTAAAAGGTTTGGTTAAATACCCAGATGCCCCGACAAATCTTGCTTTCACCTTATCAATAATTCCCTTGTAACCTGTGACAAAAATAATTGGAGTATGTTGAAATATGGGATTCTTGCGTATAATGCGGCACAACTCATAACCATCAAGACCTGCCATATTCAGATCCAATAAAATCAAGTCTGGTTTGTGCCTAATAATTGACATTACTGCCTTTAATGGTTCATTAATAGCGACTACATTAAAATTTTCATTTTCTAAGAAACGGCTAATTTCCTTGAGAATTGTGGGACTATCATCCACCGAAACAATTTTATAAAGCTTTTTAGGCGTTAGGGTAGCAGCGGTTACTCTTTGGGAGGGAGTATTTATGTTATTTGATATTACTGGTTCTTGTTCTCTTGTCGGCACAGCAATATCTGAAAAACCACTGGTGGACACATCTGCATCAGAGTGAGTCAAGTTTTTACTTACTGTTACTGCTGTATCTACTGTTTTGCGTTTAAGTAAGATTTTTTGATGGGTAGGAATTGCTGAAAACTTTTCTCCTGTATGCGGTAACTTATCAAATGGGGGGTCTGGTTCATGTAATATAATCCCGCCTTTGATAATGTAAGGATATAACTTTTTAGCCAGTTCAAGTTCATCTTGATTTGTAATTTCCGCAAGATGACGTAAACTGATACCTTTCATTTTATTAATTAAATTTGCTTGGAGGTCTGGAAATTTTTTACTGAGTAATGTGCTAGTGCTTAACACATACGGTCGTTGATAAGGTGAAGAGATATAGGGCGAAAAAGATTGCCAATTATGTAATTGTATTTGGCAGTATTCTATAACTTTTTCTACATCTAGTCTGCATATTTCTCTTACTTCTTCTTGTGCATCGCTTAACTCATAAGTACCAGTTTTGATTAACAAAAATGATTCAATTACTTCTTTGACTAATTCTTGAATCAATAATGTTGCTTGTGTATGATCCAGATATCCTTGATTAATTAGCCAATAGATAGCTTGATAATCAAGAGGCTGCTCACTGCTAACACGGTCATCCTCACTGTACTGATTGTATAATCCAGGTTCAAAAATCAAACGTAATTGCACATGAACTTCATGACTAATGAGAGGAATTTCATGACTGAGGCGATTGAGATGGCGTTCTATTCGCTCAAAAGGCTCGATTGAATGGGTTGCATAAGTTATTCTCCCCCGGTCTAAGTAAATTAACCAAGTAACTAAATTACTAGAGGCTGTTATGCAGGTAGTGTCATAACAGCTACATAATTGTCTTAACAAGCTTTGGGGACGTAGTGTGATGAAGGTGCCCAAATTATTCATATTTTCAAGTTTTTGTGTAATTATACCGAAAATATATTTATTGGGAATCCTTAAGCTGTGAGACTTTGTGATCTTTAATAATTCTTGACATTCTGTCCTTTAAAAAGACGCGGATTTTGGAATCAGCAATTGTAGGTAGTAGGGTAGGAATTACTCACCAAAACCTAGAAATTTTGGCAAAAGCCTATCAGGACTTACGTAACCAACCACGTATTCTCGTCATTGCACCGTAGGGAAGCAATCTCAAAGCCTTGATTTTCGTAGCGAGTGCGTAAGTCCTACCTATGTTACCTATATGCCAAAAATCCCATATAAGTAATTCTTTTGCTTCACAAGCAACAATTATAAAGATTTTCTTAAATAAATGTGTAGTTAATTTAGGGAAAATTATCTGTTTAATAAAGATTCAACTAAATAACTCGTAAATATCCATCTTTGGTCTTGTAGGCTCCGGAAATTAAACTATATACTTTGAAAAAAGGAAAATAAAGCAATTGCCATATAACATAACACAAAAAGTTATGCATGATACCTTAAGACTTGATGAAGTAGTAGAGTTTGCGGAAAATCCAGAACCACGTTGTCCTTGTGTTTTGTTGTTGGACACATCTGGCTCAATGCAAGGAGATCCCATCGAGGCTTTAAATCAGGGCTTGTTGAGTTTAAAAGATGAATTAGTCAAAAATTCTTTAGCAGCCAGAAGAGTAGAAGTAGCCATCATCACTTTTGATAGTCATGTCAATATAGTGCAAGACTTTGTGACAGCCGACCAATTCAACCCGCCGATTTTGACAGCGCAGGGTCTAACAACTATGGGGGCGGGAATTCATAAAGCCTTAGACATGGTGCAAGAGCGTAAGTCTCTTTATCGTGCTAACGGCATTGCTTATTATCGTCCTTGGGTCTTTATGATTACAGATGGAGAGCCACAGGGCGAATTAGATCATCTGATAGAGCAAGCGGCACAACGCTTACAAGGAGATGAAGCGAATAAGCGCGTAGCATTCTTCACAGTAGGGGTGGAAAATGCTAATATGATGCGTTTAAATCAATTAGCTGTGCGAACTCCGCTCAAACTCAAAGGATTAAACTTTATTGAGATGTTTGTTTGGTTGTCAGCTAGTATGTCAGCAGTTTCCCATTCTCAGGTAGACGAACAGGTAGCACTACCACCCATTGGCTGGGGAACACTTTAAGCTGCTTAACAGCTTACTCACACAGCTAGCTGCCTTTACAAAATCTATGAACACAACAAAACAGATATCTCATTGGCGGGTAGTCGCCGCATCTGTATGTGGTACAAGCCACGTCAAAAACAAGCAGCTGTGTCAAGATGCTCACCACTGGCAACTGTTGCCGGGTAATGTGTTAGTAGCTGCTGCTGCTGATGGTGCAGGTTCTGCCAGCCAAGGGAAAGTGGGAGCAATGGTGGCTGTGGAAACAGCAATAGAGACTCTATCTCTCAAAGAAATTACTCGAGAGTCTTTGGCACAAGATGCATTTGTGCAATCGCTATTAAATGAGGCTTTGCTAGCTGCCAAAAAAGCAGTGGAGGATGAAGCAGTAGCATGTAGCAAACAGCCTCAAGATTTAGCAACAACCTTAATTATTATGGTTGCTACGCCAGAGATGGTGGCAGTTGTCCAGATTGGTGATGGTTTGGCAGTAGCCAAGGATAATCAAGGTAACTTACTGGCACTGACTATACCTGACAATGGCGAATACATCAACGAAACCATTTTTTTAACTTCGCCTGGTGCCTTAGACTCGGCACAAATGAGATTATGGCGTGAAACTATAGTTAACGTTAGTCTCCTCACTGACGGACTACAAATGCTGGCTTTAAATATGGTTCTGGGTGAACCTCACAAACCATTCTTTTTTCCCTTGTTCGATTTTGTAGAAAGTGCCGACGATAAAACACTAGCAAAAGAACAGTTGGTGAAGTTTTTAGGTTCTGAGCGGATTACACAACGTACTGATGATGATTTGACGCTGATTGTAGCTGCCTTTAGAGATGAAGGGACTAGGGACTAGGGACTGGGGAGCAGAGGTGAAAGTCATTTTTCCCATGACTAATGACTAATGACTAGGGAATGTTTTGGTGATCTGCTAGATCGATTTTTCTCATAACTCCATTCACCGTGATTAAATCATGCAGGTACTACGTTGTTTTCCCAAGCAAGAAATTATCAACCTTAGCGTTAGCTTGGGGCGCGGCGGTGAAGCTTGTATTTATGCCGTACCGTCTTCTGGTGATTTAGTAGCAAAGGTTTATCATAAACCTACAGTTGCTCACGCCCACAAACTCCGAGCGATGCTTGCCAACCCGCCGGAAAACCCTACAGCTAGCTTGGGGCATATTTCTATTGCTTGGCCACAAGATTTATTAAGGGCGACAGATGCTAGTAATGGCATTATCGGCTTTTTAATGCCCCGGATTCGCGGGATGCGGCCAATTATCGATTTTTATAATCCCAGCACTCGGCGGCAACACTGTCCTTTATTCAACTATCAGTACTTGCTTCGCACTGCACGCAACTTAGCGGCGGCTTTTGCGGCTTTGCATAATAGTGGATATTGCGTTGGTGATGTGAATGAGTCAAATATTCTGGTCAGCGACACAGCATTAGTCACCTTGGTAGATACAGACTCTTTTCAGGTGCGAGATCCAGACAATAATGATCTTGTTTATCGCTGTCCAGTGGGTAAACCAGAGTTTACTCCACCGGAACTACAGAATAAAACTTTTGCTCAACATGACCGGGAAATTGTCCACGATTCCTTTGGTTTGGCGGTGTTGATCTTTCAACTATTAATGGAAGGTACTCATCCCTTTTCGGGGATATTTCAAGGAATTCCTGAGCCACCGCCTTACGAAGCCAGAATTGCCGCTGGACATTTTACCTACAGTCAAAAGCGACAAGTACCTTATCGACCTACGCCCATAGCACCTGCTTGGGAAGTTCTGCATCCCAAGTTACAGGAATTGTTTTTGCGTTGTTTTGAGGATGGTCACAATGACCCGCATCTGCGTCCCAGTGCCCAAACTTGGCTGTCAGCTTTAGCGGAAGCTGAAGATAGTCTAATTACTTGCACTGTTAATCCTCAGCACCGTTACAACAACCATTTGGAGAGCTGTCCTTGGTGTGAACGTGCTTCCCGCTTGGGTGGACGTGATCCTTTTCCATCTTCACGCGCAGTAGAAAATAAAGAACATCTCCGACCAAGAAGTATCCCTAAAAGGCGATATGCCCAGCGGCCCCGTTCACCACAGCCAGTGATGCCGCTATATCCAGTCAATTATTGGCAGCCTGTAGCTAACCCTAGCTATTCCTCTTATCCTGTTCAGAAGAAAGCGAAAGTGTATCCGGCTGTCTTGTGTCTACTCGGTGTGGGTGTGTTGGGTTATTTGGACGTGATGGTTAAATTTACTCGTCCCTATGTTTCCCAAAATGCTTTCACTCAACAAGCGTTGATGGCACGCCCAACACCAGACAAGGAGACTTTAACTTTCGCAGATTACTATCAACAAGGTCATGCTGCTTACCAAATCAGAGATTATGAGCAAGCAGTGGAGAACTTCAGCCAAGCCATAAAACAGGAACCGACAAGTGCCAGAGCATATGTTAACCGAGGTAATGCGCGCTACAACTTGAAAGATTATGAAGGCGCGCTGATAGACTATAACCAAGCTTTGAAAATTAATCCCCAAGAAGTCAAAGCTTTTGTCAACCGGGGCAATGCTCGTTACATGCTAGCTGAATTTAGCCATGATCCTGATGGAGAATATCACTTAGCGATCGCGGATTTCGATCAAGCTCTGCGGATCAACAATCAAGAAACAGAAGCTTTTCTCAGAAGAGGTATTGTCCGTTCGCAAATGGCTAGATATAGTAGCGAATCTTTAAGGGATTACAAACAAGCAATTGTTGATTTTACCCAGGCAATTCGATTGAATGTATCTAACGCCGAAGCGTATTTTCAACGAGGCGATGTGCGTTACAAAATGGCCCAATTTAGTAGCGATTTTATTCAAGATTATCAACAGGCGATCGCTGACTTTAACCAAGCACTGAAAATTAATGACAAATTGGCAAAAGTCTATCTCAAGCGAGGGATGATTCGCTATGAACTCACACAATATAGTGGTCAAGAATCTGATCCTAATAATCTCAAAGCTATTGAAGATTTACAAACAGCCGCTAAATTCTCCTTAGAACAAGAGGATACGGAAATTTATCAACAGGCACTCAGTAGTATTTGTGTAATTATAGAAAGTCAATGTAGTGCTTTTTTACAAAGTTCTGCCATGTGGCAATACACAAATACAAATTAATTAGAAAACTAGTAAATTTAAACACTAGTTTTTGCATAAACTTTTTTGTCTTTGTTCAGACAAAATTCCACATGATAAGGGTTAGCATTAGCTGACTCTTATCTTTTTTAAGTATTTTTTGGCTGTATTTAAGTTCTTTTATTTAGTTATTTAATCTTCATTATATAGGTGTTTATGAATGTTTTATAGATAAAAGGAAAATATTTACAACTTCTTTATGGATTTACTCAAAATAATTGTTAGATTATGTACGGAGAAAAGACATTATCTAGACAGTTTTTTCCTATAAATGTGCATCCTCTTCATCCCAAAAGTTTTGAAATAATCATCTCCCTACAAATCTCCAAGGTAATTTTATGAAAGCGGTGATTCTGGCTGGAGGACTTGGTACACGCCTCAGTGAAGAAACTAGTATCAGACCAAAGCCAATGGTAGAAATTGGTGGTAAACCAATTCTTTGGCACATAATGAAGACTTACTCTTCTCATGGTATTAACGACTTCATTATTTGTTGTGGATATAAAGGCTACATCATCAAAGAGTATTTTGCTAATTACTTTTTACACATGTCAGATGTGACCTTTGATATGCGATTTAATCAGATGAATATTCATTCTGGTTATGCCGAACCCTGGCGTGTCACCCTAGTAAATACAGGTGATTACACCATGACAGGTGGACGCTTAAAACGTATCAGTGAGCATATTGGTAATCAGACTTTTTGCTTTACTTACGGTGATGGTGTCAGTGATATAAATATTACTGAGTTAATCAAATTTCATCAAGAACAAAAGTCCTTAGCAACACTCACCGCAGTGCAACCAGCCGGACGCTTCGGCGCTATTTCGTTAGGGCAAGAGCAAACTAAGATCCACAGCTTTCGGGAAAAACCAGAAGGAGATGGTGCTTGGATTAATGGTGGTTATTTTGTTTTGGAACCAGAAGTAATTAACTTAATTGCTGATGACTCTACAGTTTGGGAGAAAGAACCATTAGAAAAGCTAGCTGATATGGAAGAGCTATCTGCTTTCAAACATTATGGTTTTTGGCAACCAATGGATACATTACGTGATAAAAACCACTTAGAGGAGCTATGGAAGAAAAATCAGGCTCCTTGGAAAGTATGGTAGTTAATGGTAGTTAATAGATATTAACTAGACAAAATACTCACTGACGATAATTTCAACTGCCATAATACCTATGTATGATTTTGCCATTATCGGTGGGGGAATAGTTGGACTGTCTACGGCTATGGCTTTAGGTCAGCGCTATCCCAATGCACGAATTTTAGTCTTAGAAAAAGAAAATAACTGGGCAGTTCACCAAACTGGTAATAACAGCGGAGTTATTCACTCCGGAATTTACTACAAACCAGGGAGTTTCAAAGCTAAATTTTGCCGTGATGGTAGTCACTCAATGGTGGAATTTTGCCAAGAACATGGAATTGAGCATGAAGTTTGCGGCAAAGTCATCGTAGCCACTGATGCAGAAGAACTACCTCGGTTAGAAAACATCTATCAACGCGGCTTAGAAAACGGCATCCCAGTCCAAAAAATTAGTCCCGCAGAAGTTAAAGAAATTGAACCTCATGTTAACTGTGTAGGTGGAGTTCGGGTATTTTCTACTGGTATTGTTAATTACAAACAAGTTTGTTTAAAATATGCCGAATTAATTGAGAAGCAGGGTGGAGATTTACGCCTGAAGACCAAGGTACTGAAAATCTCTTCTAATGGTAAAAATCAGGTACTGGAAACCAACAACGGCAATTTTGAAACACGTTTCTTGATCAATTGTGCCGGATTGCATAGCGATCGCCTTGCTAAATTAAACCAGGTAGAACCCCAGGCAAAAATAGTCCCCTTTCGCGGAGAATATTACGAACTCACCCCCGAAAAACGTTATCTGGTCAAAACTCTCATTTACCCAGTTCCTAACCCAGATTTCCCCTTCCTGGGTGTTCATTTCACCCGAATGATTGATGGTAGCGTTCATGCTGGGCCCAATGCAGTTCTCAGCCTCAAACGCGAAGGTTACAAAAAAACCGATTTTAATTTGCGAGATTTTGCCGAAGTTATCACCTACCCTGGTTTTTGGAAGTTAGCAGCTAAACATGCAGATGAAGGTATTCAAGAAATTATCCGTTCCTTGAGTAAAGCCGCCTTCACCAGAAGCTTGCAAAAGCTTATTCCTGAAGTTCAAGCCGAAGATTTAGTTCCCACTCACGCAGGAGTCCGCGCACAAGCGTTGATGAACGACGGCAAACTAGTAGATGACTTTTTGATCGTACCAGGTCAAAACTCCATCCATGTTTGCAATGCACCTTCCCCAGCGGCTACTTCTTCTTTGGAAATCGGCAAAGCTGTTGTAGCGCAAATTCCCCAACAATCTCATCTGGAGATGGTCGTTCGTCGTCATTCGTAATTACATTGACTATGCCTCTTCGTTTATAGGGCCTGCAATCTGACTCAACATTGATGTTGGTTTAGATGCGATTCAGCACATCTATATGTTTTTACTTCAGCACTTTATTGAAGGACAAAAATGAAAATTTTAGTAACTGGAACAGAAGGCTATCTAGGTTCGTTGTTACCTCCTTTATTAATTGAAAGAGGACACGAAGTTCTTGGGGTAGATACAGGTTTTTATAAAGTTGGTTGGCTATACAACGGTACTGAAGTCACAGCCAAAACTCTGAACAAAGATATTCGCCACCTCACTCCTGAAGATTTAGAAGGTGTGGAAGCTATAGTTCACATGGCGGAACTTTCCAATGACCCCACTGGACAATTATCACCCAATATCACCTACGACATTAATCATTTAGGTTCGGTTCGTTTGGCTAACTTAGCTAAAACAATGGGTGTGCGTCGTTTCGTCTATATGTCTTCTTGCAGTGTTTACGGCGTTGCGACAGAAGGTGATGTCACAGAAGAATCTCCTATTAATCCTCAAACAGCCTACGCAGACTGTAAAACTCTTGTAGAGCGAGATCTCAAACTATTAGCTGATGATGATTTCTCGCCTACATTTATGCGGAATGCTACTGCTTTTGGTGCTTCCCCAAGAATGCGGTTTGATATTGTTTTAAACAACTTAGCAGGCTTGGCATGGACTACCAAAGAAATCAAAATGACTAGTGATGGTACACCCTGGCGGCCATTAGTTCATGCACTAGATATCTGCAAGGCCATTGTTTGTGCGCTGGAAGCTCCCCGTGATGTTGTCCACAACCAAATATTTAATGTGGGCGATACAAGCAACAACTATCGAGTCAAAGAAGTTGCCGAAATTATCGCTGATAGTTTCCCTGGTTGTCAATTGAGTTTTGGGAATAATGGTGCAGATAACCGTAGCTATCGGGTATCTTTCGAGAAAATCAACACAATTTTACCGGGATTTAAGTGTGATTGGAATGCTCAACTTGGCGCACAGCAGCTATTTGAGTTGTTCAATAAAATTGATATGACTGAAGAGACTTTCTTCTATAGAGGTTTTACCCGTTTAAAACAGCTAGAGTATTTAATTCGTACTCAACAAATTGATACAGATTTTTTCTGGAATAAGAAATAATTCGCTTCTAGGAAGTTTAAGGAATCTTCCGAATTACATATTTTAAATTCGGAAGTATTTCATCTAAACCACATCTACATTGAAAACCGTAGTTTTATCCTAGAAAAACGCTTGGCTTAACAATGAGTAAATTACTGACTATCGCTATCCCTACGTATAATCGATCTGAGTTACTTGATAAACAATTAACATGGCTTTCTTTGGCTATTCAGGGGTTTGAATCTGATTGTGAGATTTTAGTTTCTGATAATTGTTCTACTGATCATACTCAATATATCATCCAAAAATGGCAGAAATACTTCAACAATATTACATTTAACACCAATAAAAATTCTCAGAATTTAGGGGTCATGAAAAATATCATGCACTGCTTAAAATCTGCCAAAACAAAGTATGTGTGGACAATTGGTGACGATGACCCAATTCAGACTAAAACTGTTGCCTATGTAATCAAAAAACTCAAGCAATACGAGCAGTTATCATTATTGTTTCTTAATTTTTCTGGGCGCAATAAAGTTACTGGTGAGCCAGTTCACCCGCCAACAATAGTTGGTAATCGTTGGTTTGATGCTGATAGTGAAGATGCTCTTGGTGATGGTAAGGCCATCTTTGAACATTGTTTTTCTAAAAGTGTTGGTGCAGTTATTTTTCTTACGGCGACAGTCTATCGAACTGACTTAGTAAAACGCGCTTTGGATATATGGCCGGATGCTGCTAATAATTGGATATCTTTAGCATACTTAGCTGGATATTGTGCTGCTAATGGTAGTGTAATTGTCACTAAAAAGACTTATTTGGAATGTATTGTTGGGGTGAGCTATTGGCAAAAAGAGCCAAAATCCGCACTGCTCATGCAATATAAACACATACCTGAGGTTATTTTAAAACTCCAAGAAATTGGGTATTCTCAGAAATTTTGCAGACGGATGCTGTTACAAAATGGCAAAGAAGTTAACTTAAAAGTTTTTTTAGGGGCTTTAAAAAAATGGCCTTTATCTGCCATCAAAACAGTTATTCCTTTTTTAGCTTTACTCAGTATAGCTGCTTTTGAGTTGATACCTTTTAAAGAATTTAAAATTTCCGAATTTAGTGAAGATTCCACTCCAGAAGCGCAATTTAATAACTATCAGCGATCACGCCATAAATCAATTAGGAAATAAACGTTTTTATCATGTTAAAAAGTCTGATTAATAAAATTTATGCTTTATATTCTGAATTAAGTTATGAGATAGCTCGTTGGCAGTATACCAAAAATTTACCTGCATTAACAGAAGGCGATCGCACAATTTTAAATGCTCTCAAAAAAGAAGGTGTTTATATAACAACACTGGACAAATTAGGATTAAATTCTCACCCAGAACTGCTAAAAGCCGCCTATGAGCAATTGTCTAGAATGGAAACAGCAAATAATCAGCATTTAGAGCAAAAGTGGCCGCAAATTCACACAGTTACAGGGTTATCGGAATTTTATCACTGGGGTATGGAAAAAAGGCTACTTGACATTATTGAAAATTATATTGGGTTACCAATTAAGTTTCATGGTGTACATTTACGTAAAGATTTTCCTAATGATAATCAGTTTGGTACACTGCTATGGCATAGCGACGCAGAAGACCATCGTATTATCAAAATTTTTATTTACCTGAATAATGTCGAACAAAAAACTGGGCCGTTTGAATATATACCCCGGTCTTTAACTTCTGTATTTAGCTGGAAATATTGGCAACTTTATTACAAACTTTGGCAGTCTAGCTATATGGGTATTGATGATGAAGAAGTAAAAAAAGTCATCCCTAAATCAGCGTGGAAACCCTGCATAGGCCCAGCAGGTACAGTCATTTTTGTAGACACAAAAAATACTTTACATCATGGCACAGTACGCTTAGAAGAACGAGTAACACTATTCTTTTGTTACACAGCCAATCCCCCCGAAAGACCAGAACTTTGTACTCAATATTGGGATGATACTTATCCTAGAGCCGAATTAATTAATTCAACCACAAATAATCTAGAAAAAATTCCTGTTTAGTTAAGTCTGATAGCGTAAAGACTAAACAATTGTAATTTTTCTGCTAATCATTATTCATTTTGAGGGAATCCATGATTTTTACTAAAACCGCACTCAAAGACGCATACATCATTGATTTAGAAGAAAAACCAGACCATCGCGGGTTTTTTGCTCGGAGTTTCTGCGCTCAAGAATTTGCAGCACAAGGTTTAAAGCCCACAGTTGCTCAATGTAACTTATCTTTTAACTATAAAAAAGGCACACTGCGAGGAATGCATTATCAAGTTGCACCAGCCGCAGAAACCAAAATAATTCGCTGCACTAAAGGTGCTATTTATGACGTAATTATTGATATGCGTCCTGATTCACCGACTTTTTTATCACACATTGGTGTGGAATTAACACCAGAAAACCGTCGTGCTTTGTATGTCCCAGAAATGTTTGCTCATGGCTATCAAGCATTAGAAGATGAAACCGAAGTGGTATATCAAGTAGGTGAGTTTTATACACCAGGATATGAAAAAGGTCTTCGCTATGACGACCCATTTTTTAAAATTGAATGGCCTCTAGACGTAACAGAGATTTCTGAGAAAGATTTAAATTGGACTTTATTTGAAAAGATACCCGTCGGATGTAGAGATTGAGTAATTCGTAATTCGTAATTACCTACTCCCTACTCCCTACTCCCTACCTACTCCCCATTTATACAGGAAATTAACTAATGATTATTGTTGATCGTGCTTTACAAGCCCGTGCTGAAGCAGGTAATCCCGTGAAAGTAGCCATGATTGGTGCTGGTTTTATGGGTCGTGGAATTGCTAATCAAATTATTAATTCAGTTCCTGGAATGGAGCTAGTTGCTATTTATAGTCGTCAAATTGATGCAGCTAAACATGCTTATACAGAAGCTGGCAGAGAAAATGTGCAAGTTGTTACGAGCGTAACTGAATTAGAAGACGCGATCGCTAACCATAAGTATGCAGTTACCGAAGATGCTCAATTACTCTGCCAAGCTGAGGGTATTGATGCCATCGTTGAGGTGACTGGTGCAGTAGAATTTGGCGCTCATATTGTCATGCAAGCGATCGCGCATCGCAAACATGTGATTATGATGAATGCTGAACTCGATGGTACTGTTGGCCCCATTCTCAAAGTTTACGCCGACAAAGCCGGAGTAGTTCTTAGCGCCTGTGATGGTGACCAGCCAGGGGTAGAAATGAATCTCTACCGCTTTGTGAAAAGTATTGGTCTGACTCCATTATTGTGCGGTAACATTAAAGGACTCCAAGACCCTTACCGCAATCCCACCACTCAAGAAGGATTTGCTAAACGTTGGGGTCAAAAAGCCCACATGGTAACCAGCTTTGCTGACGGGACAAAAATCTCCTTCGAGCAAGCCATAGTTGCTAACGCCACAGGTATGAAAGTCGCCCAGCGCGGAATGCTAGGGTACAACTTTAGTGGTCATGTAGATGAAATGACCCACATGTACGATATTGACCAACTTCAAGAACTAGGTGGCATTGTTGATTATGTCGTGGGGACAAAACCCGGCCCTGGTGTGTTTGTCTTCGCCACTCATGAAGACCCCAAACAACGTCATTATCTCAACTTGTACAAATTAGGTGAAGGCCCTCTTTATAGCTTCTATACCCCCTATCACCTCTGTCATTTTGAAGTTCCCTTATCTGTAGCGCGGGCTGTCTTATTCCAAGATCCTGTTTTATCTCCCATAGCAGGCCCAGTAGTAGATGTAGTCACCACCGCCAAAATTAACTTGAAAGCGGGCGAAATCCTAGATGGTATTGGCTTCTACATGACCTACGGCCAATGTGAAAATTCACCCATCGTGCAACAGCAAAACCTCCTACCAATGGGTTTAGCCGAAGGATGTCGTCTCAAACGCGATATTCCCCAGGATCAAGTCCTAACTTACGATGATGTAGAGTTACCAACCGGTAGACTTTGCGACCAACTCCGCGCCGAACAAAACGCTTATTTTGCATCAGAAAAAGTTCTGGCCACAGTTGGATAGCATCAATATTTCTCTACCAATATCGTTCAGTTAAGGTTTTGATCCCTCTAACTCCGTCAAAAAGGAGTTGGGGGGAATCTTCAACAAATAAATCTGCGTAAATTAAGTTGTAGAAAGAAACCAAATATCACCAATACTTTCTTTTCTTAATTCAGAATTACGTATTGCTAAAGCCTTCACATTGGGTGCATTAAACTGCTATGACGAATTATTAATTACGTTAGCGAAGCTCCTCTGAAAGAGGCATTACGAACTATGAAAATTGCTCTAGTCCATGATTATTTAACCCAACGCGGTGGAGCAGAGCGCGTATTTGAATTACTGTGTAAGCGCTATCCTGAAGCGGATGTTTTCACCTCTTTGTATAATCCGCAAAAAACTATTGATATGGGCGATCGCATAGTCAAAACTACTTTTTTGCAAAATATTCCGGGCGCAACTAAGTATTTTAGATTGATGGCTCCCTTGTATTTTCCGGCCTTTCGGGCGTTGGATTTACAAGACTATGATTTAATTATTAGTAGTAGTACCAGCTTCGCCAAAGCAGTACGCAAAAGACCAGATGCCAAACATATTTGTTTTTGTCATAATGTTACCCGTTTTTTGTGGGATACGGAAACTTATTTACGTGAATATGGAGATTATCGCTACTTCGCTCCGTTAATTGAACAAGTATTTCAGTTAATGCGAAACGTAGACCTAAAATATGCTCAAGAACCTGACCTTTACATTGCTAATTCCAGTGTAGTTGCTCGCCGTATCCAAAAAATTTACAATAAACCATCAATTGTCATTAACTATCCAATTGATACAAATAATTTTTTGTTTTCTGATATAAAGGATGAATATTATCTAGCCTCAGCGCGGATGATCAGCTATAAGCGCCTGGATATAATTATCGAAGCATTTAACTGGTTAGGTTGGCGCTTATTAATATCAGGTGATGGGCCAGAACAAGCACGTTTAAAATCCAAAGCTTTAGATAATATAGAATTCTTAGGACATGTCAGTGATAGTCAACGCAAAAACTTATTTTCCCAAGCCAAATCCATCATAGTTGCTGCCTTAGAAGACTATGGACTAGTTCCAGTAGAAGCAAATGCCAGTGGGACACCAGTTATTGCCTACGGTGCAGGTGGGGTATTAGATACTCAAATACATGGCGAAACCGGAGTTTTATTTAAAAGACAAACACCCGAATCCTTACAAGCTGCATTACTAGAATCCGGAGAAATCACTTGGAATTATGAAACTATTCGTAATCATGCAGTGAACAATTTTTCAGAACCAGTTTTTTTCAGTAAGGTTGAGAAACTTATTGAGCAAACTTGTGGTGCCAATTAACTATTTTGGTAATTTTTAGCCCGCTAAACGTAGCGTCTCGTAGATCAGGATAATAAACATGAATCAAGTTAGACTAAATCCGAGTCTCAGTCCAGGTATTGACTCTAATACAGAACCAAGTTACGGACAGTTATTTAAAATATTTATTCGCCGATTCCCTTGGTTTTTTGCAGTATTTATTAGTTGTGTTGCCATTTCAGCTTTTGTAACTTCGAGAACTAAACCTACTTTTAGAAGTTCCATGCAACTGCTGGTAGAACCAAACTATCAAGGTAGGAGAGAAGCCGGGCCAGATACTCAGTTTCTTGAGCCTGATGTGCAAATAGACACAGCGACTCAGCTGAATTTAATGCAAAGTTCAGGGCTGATTCAAAAAGCAGTTGATAAACTGAAGCCGACATATCCGGATATCACAATCAATGAAGTTAAACAATCTTTAGTCCTCACTCAAATCAGAAATCCAGAAGATAACATAGCCACAAAAATATTCCAAGTAGACTATACTGCCCAAGACCCACAAAAAACACAAACAGTTTTGGCTGCCATTCAGGAAGTGTATGTAGAATACAACAAACAGCAGCAGGATTCGCGTTTACAAAAAGGTCTGCAAGTTATTAGGGAACAGTTAAGTAAGGCGAGTGAAGAAGTGAATGCTTCAGAAACTAACCTACAACGCTTTCGCCGCAACCAGAACTTAATTGATCCTGAATCACAAGCCAAGGCGCTTGAAGATGCTTTAAATAATATTGAGCAAGAACGTCGTGCTACTCGTTCCCAATATCAAGAGGCTGTGGCGCGCCAAAAATCTCTACAAGAACAACTTAATCGTTCCCCACAAAATGCCTTGGTTGCTTCTCGTTTAAGTCAATCTACTCGTTACCAAGGCTTACTCAACGAGATTCAAAAAACAGAATTAGCCCTCGCTCAGGAACGTCTGCGGTTTACAGATGAAACTCCTAGTGTGCAGAAACTCCAAGAACAACTGCAAAGTCAGAAGGAATTATTGCAACAAGAGGTAAGCAGAACTTTAGGCGTACAGTCCAATGGGGTTTTGTCTTCTAAGGTACAGCTCCTCGAACAAGGACAATTCGGTGAAATTGACCTCAACCTAGCTAGTCAATTAGTGGAGACACAAACGACTATAGTTGCTTTAAGTGCCCGTGATCAAACTTTGGCAGAGAAAGAAAGTCAACTGAGTTTTGAAATCAAACGCTTTCCGCCTTTGTTAGCTTATTACAATCGCATCATGCCACAGCTACAATTTAGCCGCGAAAGGTTAGAACAGCTGTTACGTGCAGAACAAAAATTACGTCAAGAACTTGCCAAAGGTGGATTTAATTGGGAAGTTGTAGAAGAACCATTATTAGGGTCACAGTTAGGCCCTAATCTCCAGCAGAATCTTTTATTGGGTGCTGTAGTGGGTTTGATGTTGGGAGGGATTGCTGCTTTTATTCGAGAAGCATCTGATGATGCTGTCCACACGACGGCTGAATTGGAAAAGCAAGTGCCTTTACCATTGCTGGGAACCACCCCTAAACTGCAATCTACCAAAACCAGAGAATCAATTATCAAGTTGCCTTTTGGTAAGCCTGAAGTGTTAGCACCTTGGACAATTCAGGTGTTGCAATCTCCATCACGTTGGGAATCTCTGGATTTGATTTTCAAAAATATTGAACTGTTAAATACTGTTACTAGCTTAAAGTCTTTGATGATTACCTCGGCTTTACCGGATGAGGGTAAGTCTGCTTTGGCTTTAGGTTTGGCTATGAGTGCTGCACGTTTACACAAACGGGTACTACTGATTGATGCCAATTTAAGAGATCCCAATCTGCATGAGCAGCTGAATCTTCCCAATGAACAGGGGCTTTCGACACTCTTAGCTAGTGATGTTACTTTACCTGAGCAAATTGGTATCCAAACTTTAGGCTCCGCCTATATTGATATTTTGACAGCCGGGCCAAGACCGACTGACCCAGCGAATCTTTTAAGTTCTCCCCGGATGATGCAATTGATGAAAGCATTTGAGGAGAATTATGATTTGGTGCTGATAGATGCTCCACCAGTTTTGGGTTTGGTAGATGCTATGCTCACAGCATCGTCTTGTCGCAGTGTCGTATTAGCTGCAAGTATGAGTAAAGTGACTCGCAGCCAACTTGCTCAAGCTACAGCCATGTTGAGCAAGTTAAATCTGATTGGAGTTGTGGCTAATGGAGTTGCAGATTCTGGTAGTACCTATGTGCAGTATCCCCAGCCGTCTCAATTTGCCCTCAAACAAGCCTTGGAAAAATAATTAGTAGGACTAAATTCTGAAGTTTTATTGATGTGCGATCGCGCTTGGTATGTACAGTTTGTATGTAGGCGATCGCACATATCTTTTTGGCTAATTTTGTTGACTTCTCAATAATTAATTGCACATAATTTTACTGAAAAATCAGTATATTTATGTCAACTTTATCATATACTAGCAAAACTACGGACTGTTTGAAGACTAAATAAAGAATTTATCCCAGCATATGGTGATTTCTACAGAGTCTTATATCCTAGAGATTAAAGCCCCATACTCAACAGTTAAATAAGAAAGTCTACTTCACTGATTGACTAACTTTGACTCAGCGAGAAGTTGCAACAAGGGTATCTCTACATACAAAATTTGGTGGCTCAACACTTACAAGAAACATGTAGACTTGCCTAGATTATCTACAGTTTTCCGGAGTAAATCAAGATTTGGTTCAAAGTCTTTGGTATTGATAGCCTTCAATATCAACTCAGCAACTTACTATGGTATAAATCCAAAGACATATGACAATTTCATTAATTCCTGCGCTACAAGATTCGGCTTCCACAACCCCAGCTAAACAACATAATTGCTCTCCATATTGCTCACTTCAGTGGCGGCGCGGTAAATTGTTGGTGAAACTTCCTACACAGGCGAAACAGATATCTTTGCCTTCTTTAAATAACCAACAATTGTTAGTCAATTGTTTAAAACATTCTCTAGTAAATTTGGTAATTATAGATCCAAATATTGGTGAATATGGTGTAAAACTGTGGGTTGAAGCTTGTGAGCAAGCTGGTAAACCTGTATTTCTCCGCATACCATCTAGTAGTAAACTAATCAATCACAGTAGCCAATTACAGCAGTTAATTGGCTGGATGGTAGCTCTAGGGTTACTACTATTAATGAGTCCAATGATGCTGGCATTAATGGTACTCATGCAAATTGACTCACCAGGCTCACTTTTTACTTATGAGTGGTATGTTGGCGAACGGGGTAAACTGTTTCGCGCCGTCAAGTTTTGCACAACAGCAAACCATAACATGACAGCTTTAGGGCGCTGGATGCGTAAATACGATTTAGACTATCTACCGCAGTTGTTCAATGTACTACGAGGGGAAATGAGTTTAATGGGATCTCGTAGTTTGAGTTTGTCAAAAGCAGTGCGCCTAACTGTGGAAGAACAACAAACAATTACGGGTTCCTGGGAAGATTCCGAGTTGTTGCAATTGGATAGCCCAACGCTCTGATTTGCTTCTGAGGGAAGGGAATTCACAGTTGCAAAGACTGATAAAAGCCGGTATTTGCATCTGTGATTCCTTCTGAAAAACAACAAACTACTAATGTTTTTCTATTCTCATGTTTCCCGTTGGGATATTATTTGATAAAGGGGTTACGTCTATGGTGGCTGGTGTAAGTTACAAAAATATTGTTAGAAAATACAATGAAATTTTCCCTTTCTCAACAAATTCATAATTGGTTCAAATCTACTAAATTTTGGCAAAATAATTATTTGATTTTGCGAGAACTTAAATATTTTCGTAAAGTTGCCATATTTGCTTTATGTTTTTCTTTTCTAGCTGCTACCTTTGAAGGGTTTAGTATTGGTTTTTTGCTATCGTTCTTGCAAAATTTAACTACTCCCGATGCTGAACCAATACAAACTGGTGTTGCTTGGTTTGATACTTGGGTTTTAGCGGCTCATACAACAGCAATTAATCGGCTATATCGCATATCTTTTTTGATTTTATTGAGTACCTGGATACGTGCTGGGTTTAATTACTTATCACAGGTATATACAGAAATGGCTCAATTATTGCTAGCCAATCGCTTACGCAAGCAAATATTTGAACAACTGCAAGGATTACCGCTGAGTTATTTTGCTCAGACTCGTTCTGGCGAATTGGTTAACACTATTACCACTGAAATTGAAAGAATGCGACAGTGGTTTAGCGGGGCAGCATTTCTGATGACTAGAGGTATAACAGCTCTGGTCTACTTTATCTCCATGTTTTTATTATCATGGCAGCTTTCAATCATTTCTTTCTTCTTATTTACTCTGGTGGGAGTGGGATTATCAACTCTAAATTCTCGCGCTAGAGAAGCGAGTTTTAGCACTTCCATTGCTAACGGTAATTTTACCTCTATAGCCATAGAATTTATTAATGGTATTCGCACTGTACAGGCATTTGCTACTCAAGACTTTGAACGGCAGCGTTTTTATAATGCTAGTGATAAAGTAGTCACTACTGCCACTAAAGTGGTTTTAGCTTGGGCACTTGTCAGACCATTAGCTGAAGCTATAGCTAGTACAATTCTCATTGGCATGATTATTTTTGCCTTTACTGTATTTGTGGTTAATGGCAACTTACAAGTTGCTTCTTTATTGACATTTTTCTTTGTATTATTTCGGGTCGTACCCATTGTTCAGGACATTAATGGTACGAGAGCGCATCTGAGTACACTCCAAGGAGCGGCAGATAATATTAAAAATCTGGTGAGAACCGACAATAAATATTATTTGCCAAATGGCGAAACTAAGTTTAAACGCCTGAAGCATTCAATTGATATTGTCTCGGTAGATTTTGGTTATGATGCCGTTTCTACGGTGCTAAATAATATTACATTGAGCATCGAAAAAGGAAAAACAACTGCATTAGTCGGAGGGACTGGTGCTGGTAAGAGTACATTGATTGATTTAATTCCCAGATTTTACGATCCCACACAAGGTAACGTCCTGATTGATGGAGTGAATGTCCGCAACTTTGACATTAAATCACTCAGACAGAAAATTGCTGTTGTCAGTCAAGATACATTTATTTTCAATACTTCTGTGTTGAATAATATTGCCTACGGTACAGAAGGAGCTAGTGAAGCGGAAATTCGCCAAGTTGCACGATTAGCTAATGCACTTGAATTTATTGAAGAAATGCCAGAAGGCTTTGATACCCAATTGGGAGATAGAGGCGTGCGGTTATCTGGAGGTCAACGCCAGCGAATTGCCATCGCCCGCGCTCTCCTACGTGACCCAGAAATTTTGATTTTGGATGAAGCCACCAGCGCCTTAGATTCCATGACGGAACGCTTGATTCAAGACTCCATCGAACAGCTATCTGTCGGTCGAACAGTGATTGCGATCGCTCATCGTCTTTCTACTATTGCTAAAGCTCATAAGGTTGTTGTCCTCGAACAAGGACGCATTGTTGAACAAGGTAATTACCAAGAATTACTCGACCTCAAAGGTAAGTTGTGGGAGTACCACAAGACTCAGTACGAAATGGGTCAAGCGTGATCTAAGAAGGGAGTAGGGGGAATAAGAGGCAGCAGGGGGAGAGATTTTCGGTAAGTACCAACATCTTTGTTTTATCTCCCTCATCCCCCCATCTCTCCAGTCCCCAAATTCTTCCGGATTTTAGTCTTCTAGTTTGCAAACTAAATTGAGACCAAGGAATTGGTTTTTAACTGAGGTGAAGAAATGGTAAATATTGGCTATCATTCGGCTAAATTTCACGGTAAATTCAACCGCTCTTTATATAAATTCAAGCTGACTAAAACAGCAAAAATTGCTATCAAGTCAACTCATCAAGTCCCTCTAAATGTCTATGCTTTATCTTGTGAGCGGGATTTAGCTGAACAAGTAGCAAGTATTCGCTCATTTATCCGCCATGTTGGCATTCCCAATACATTCACTGTTATTTCTGATGGTAGCTACACTGACTTAAGTTGTGAGTTACTTTGCAGCCTTCATCCCTGCATTAAGGTTGTACATATCAATAAATTTATTAGAACAGATTTACCACAATGTGTAACTGACTACGCCCAAATCCATCCTATGGGTCGAAAGTTATCAGCTTTGATGTCAATTCCTGTTAATGGTGCCACTATTTATACAGATTCAGACATTTTATTCTTCCCAGGGGGAATTGATTTAATTAGTTTAGCTAAGTTAGATAGTAAATACTGTCATTATTTACCCGATTGTTCAGCTTCACTAGATGAACGAATGATTTATGAAGATGCTGAAAAAGTCAATCCTGTAAATGCGGGATTTATTTTATTTAAGGATAAACTAAATTGGGATTTTGCTATCAAACGTTTGGCAAATATCACGGGATTGCCTAACTATTTCACGGAACAAACAATTGTCCATCTGACAATTCACCATAATCAAGGTATACCATTATGCCCACAAAAATACATTCTCAATGTTGCCGACCAATTTATTTATCCAGATAAGTTTGCTAGTAAAGAAATTGCTTTACGGCATTATGTTAGTGATGTGAGGCACAAGCTTTGGATGAATGCTAGGGGCTAGATCAATTGATATAAAAAGCGGTGTAAATGAATTAATAAGGCATTCACAAATTGTCAAATTTATTTTCTAAAAACCAGGATTTTAGCTACAAATAAGTAGAATCTTTATGAGTTATACATTGGTTGATACAAAAATGATTTATCACTGCTCCCGTGCTGATATTAAGGGAGGTGGTGGTATTGAAACTTATTTAGCATCTTTAGTAAATTCTCAAATTCCTGGAGTAAGCGATCGCCCTATCTCTTGTTTGGAAACTACGAATCAGCAACAGGCTCAATTACTGCATATTCATGACCCTGATATGCTGGTTTATCTCCGGGAAGAATGCCCAGCAATTTTGACTTTGCATAATCATTGTAGCTACTGTCCTAGTGGCACTAAATATTTAGCGAATCGCGGAAAAGTTTGCGATCGCGTGATGAATCCTCTAGGTTGTACTTTGGGACATTTAGTAGACGGTTGTGGTAGCCTTCGACCCCAAAAAATTATGCAGAATTGGCATCAAGCATCCCAACCTCTAGAAATCTTGAAAAAGCTGAAGATTCCAGTAATTGCTAATAGTGATTATGTGCGTCAGCAAATCATTAGTAGTGGTTTAGCACCTGAGCGTGTTGTAACTCTGCGTTTTGGTGTGCAACCACCTAAAAGTACTCCTGAGCCTTTAAGTTTAGACATTCATCAACATCAGCGCATCTTATTTGCTGGTCGGATAGTTCCTGATAAAGGTGTGGAATGGCTAATTAAAGCGATGGTAAAAACCGACAGCCGGATTCATCTTGATATTGCTGGCGATGGGTGGAGTAAACCCAGCATGGAAAAACTAGTCCGTGATTTAGGGTTAAGCGATCGCGTTACGTGGCATGGTTGGTGTAATGGCGAAAAACTAGAAGCACTTTATCAACAATGCTTGGCTGTAGTCTTTCCTAGCTTGTGGCCAGAACCTGCTGGTTTGGTAACTCTCGAAGCTTATGGTCGCTATCGACCGATTATAGCTAGTGCAGTCGGTGGTATTCCCGAACATGTACGAGATGGTGAAACAGGTGTTTTGGTTCCACCTAATAATATCCAACGGTTAGCTGCTGCTATTAACGAACTAGCAAGTAATTATGATAAAAGCCGCTTCATGGGTGAAATCGGTCACGCTTGGTATCAACAAGAATTTACCATGGATATCCACGTGCAACGATTGGCAGAAATTTATGCCAAAACTATTGCTGAATTTGAGGCGAAAAATCCTGATCCCGTTGCTCTAAATTTTTTTCCAATTTAATAAGTAGGGAGTGGGGAGTAGGGAGTAGGAGAAATTATCAATCTAAAATCAAAAATTGTCTTATGTCATTAACTATTAAATCACCAGAACCACTAGTCAGCGTTATTATTCCTACATATAATCGCCCAGAGTATTTGCAGCAGGCGATCGCTAGTGCTGTGAAACAAACTTATCAAAATATCGAAATCATTGTTTCTGATAACTGTAGTCCAGAAAATCCCCAAGCCCTTGTAGAATCTTTTCAAGATCCACGCATTAGATTTTGGCGACATTCAGAAAACATTGGTATGATTGCCAATCAAATGAATGCCTTTAAAATGGCCAAGGGTAAATATGTGGCTAGCCTGCATGATGATGATATGTGGAATGAGGATTTTTTAGTGAAACTTGTCCCACCATTAGAGGCTAATTCTGAGTTAATTTTAGCTTTTTGTGACCAATATATTATTGATGCTCAAGGTCAGATTCAAGTTGCTGGTACTGAAGCTAATACACGGGGTTATAAGCGCGATAAACTAGCACCGGGGATTCATCAGAATTTCTCCAAAATTGGGTTAATCGATAAAAGTATAGCCACCGCCGCAGCTTGTTTAATTCGTAATCATGTAATTGATTGGGATAGCATTCCTTCAGAAATTGGCGGTATGTGGGATTTATATTTAACTTATCTTTGCTGTATATCTGGACTTGGTGCTTACTATTGTCCAGAAAGACTGACACGATATCGCGCCCATGAGCAAACTGACACTATGCTCAGTGGTAGTCGTAATATCCAGGCAAAAATTCGCAAAGCTAAAAGTGAAATGTTCTGTTACCAAATCATGATGCAAGATGCACGTTTACAACAATTTAAAACACATTTTTATAAAAAATGGTTAGAATCTCAAACAACTTTAGGTATAGGTTTACTACGAAATAAAGAAACTATTGCAGCCCGTTCTTATTTGTGGAAATCTCTCGGTCAACAAAAAGCTAATATGCGAACATTAGTAGCTTTAACTCTTAGCTTTACTCCACAAATATTAGCTAATTCTTTACTAGGAGTAGCCAAATAAATTAACGTGAGTTCGACGGAACCTAACCCCAACCCCTTCCCTACAAGGGAAGGGGCAAAAATATCTCACTTAGTACGAAATAATCAGCTTTTTACTCCCCTCTCCACGTCGGAGAAGGGTTAGGGGAGAGGTCAAAAAAGACTTAGCGAACTCACGTTAAATTAGTTAAACATAATTACGAATTACGAATTATAAAAGGAGGTGATACATGAAACTTTGCATTGTTACTCACACATTAAAAAAAGGTGATGGTCAAGGAAGAGTAAATTATGAAGTCGCCCAAGAAGCTATTCGTCGTGGTCATCAACTCACATTATTAGCTAGTGAAATAGCACCAGAATTAAAAGATGCTGTCAATTGGATACCGATTCAAGTAGAAAAATATCCTACTGAATTTATCCGCAATTTAATTTTTGCTCAAAAAAGCGTCCATTGGTTGAATCAACATCGTGCAAATTTCGATTTAATTAAAGTCAACGGCGCTATTACTAAAGTTGCGGCTGATGTCAATGCTGTACATTTTGTCCATAGTTCTTGGTTGCGATCGCCTGTGCATATTTCCCGCATTCGCCGCGATTTGTATGGGTTTTATCAGTGGTTATATACGGCTTTTAATGCCCGTTGGGAAAAACAAGCTTTTCAAAAGGCTAAAGTTGTTGTAGCTGTCTCTGAGAAGGTAGCCCAAGAACTAGTTAACATTGGCGTACCACGTTCGCGGATTCGGGTAATTGTCAATGGCGTTGACTTGCAAGAATTTGCTCCTGGTGTGGGCGATCGCCCAAAATTAGGTCTACCTACAGATGTAAATTTGGCCTTATTTGCCGGAGACATCCGCACGCCCAGGAAGAACTTAGATACAGTACTGCACGCCTTGGTGAAAGTTCCCGACTTACATTTAGCCGTGGTGGGGAACCCAGAAGGTAGCCCCTTTCCTGAGTTAGCAGCTTCTCTAGGGTTAAATGATCGCGTGCATTTTATGGGATATCGCCGGGATATTCCCGAAATTATGCGTTCAGTAGACTTATTTGTCTTTCCTTCCCGTTACGAAGCTTGCACCTTGGTATTATTAGAAGCCCTTTCTTCAGGACTACCTGTAATTACAGCCACGGCTACCGGTGGTGCAGAATTGGTGACTCCCGAATGTGGGATCGTTTTGTCAAATTCAGACGACACCGAGGCTTTAGCTGCTGCACTGTCGTCTTTAACAAGCGATAGTACTCAGTTGCAACACATGGGACAAGCCGCCCGCATAGTTGCAGAACAATATAGCTGGACGACTATGGCTCAAACTTATATGGATCTATTTGAGGAGTTAATTCATCATGAGGAACACAGTTCTCATCCCGACTTATCGCCGTCCTCAAGATCTATCACGCTGCCTTTTGGCACTGCAAGCACAAACTAAACCTGTTCATCAAGTGATTGTGGTGGTGCGGGACACAGATGCAGAAACTTGGCAATTTCTCGCAGAATTTCCAGAATATAACTTGCCATTGCATACTGTAACTGTGACACAGCCAGGAGTTGTCGCCGCCCTCAACGCCGGACTCACCGCAGTTACCGGAGATATTCTTTCCGTTACTGATGACGATGCTGCACCGCATCCTGATTGGTTAGAGAGAATTACCGCTCACTTGGTAGCAGATAGTTGCATTGGCGGTGTCGGTGGACGTGATTGGATATATCATGGCGACAAGCTAGAAGCCGATTCCCATCCAGTTGTCGGTAAATTGCAATGGTTTGGCCGCGTGATTGGTAATCATCACCTGGGAGTGGGAGAATCCCGCGAAGTTGATGTTCTCAAAGGCGTAAACATGAGTTTTCGTACCCAAGCCATTGGGAAATTACGCTTTGATGAACGGATGCGAGGCACAGGCGCACAGGTACATTTTGAAATGGCATTTACTTTAGCCATCAAGCGAGCTGGCTGGAAAATTATTTATGATCCGCAAGTGGCAGTAGATCACTATCCGGCGCAACGTTTTGATGAAGACCAGCGCAATAATTTTAATGAAATAGCCTTAATTAATTTAGTTCATAACGAAACCTTAGTTTTACTAGAACATTTGCCACCTCTGCGTCGCGCCGTTTTTTGGTTTTGGGCCTTATTAGTAGGGACACAAGATAGTTTGGGTTTGGTGCAATGGCTGAGACTTTTACCCACTCAAGGACAACTAGCAGGTCAAAAGTTGCTAGCCTCTTGGCGGGGACGTTGGCAAGCACATCGGCAATTTATACTCTCATATCCGGTTAATCAAACTGAATAAAAATATTTGCTCGTAGTCAGGACTTTAGTCCTGCTCTTAGGGACTAAAGTCCCCACTACAAAATCTCAAATTGGTAAATGCACAGTGATTTCTCAAGAAATACATTTTAATAGTTTTTTAGAAGCACATTTTTCGCCGCAAGAGCGATCGCTACAAGGTTGGCTAGCAATTGTAGGGTTTGTGCTGCTGACAATTACTTGTTATTTTGCCGGTGCAGCTGGTCAATTAAGGTTAATCTATCCGGCTACAGCTTTGGTGGTAGCTGTGTTTTTATACTTGCGCCATCCAATTTTGTATATTGGTTTTACTTGGTGGATGTGGTTTCTTTCACCTTTAGTTACCCGTTTAGTTGACTATCGCGTTGGTTGGGACCCCACCAGACAAATGCTCGTCGCCCCTTACTTGGTAGTATTTGTCACTATAGCTACGTTTTTACGGCATTGTCCCCGGTCTGCTCGTCAAGGGGGTTTACCGTTTATTTTGGCTTTTATCGGGGTGTTTTATGGCTTTTTAGTGGGTCTAATTTATCACGAACCTGTCCCCGTGGCCCGTGGTTTATTAGATTGGCTAAGTCCTATTATCTTTGCTTTCCACTTATTTATGAATTGGCGAGACTATCCCAGCTATCGCCAAAATATTCAACGGGTATTTCTTTGGACAGTATTGGTGATTGGCACCTACGGTATATATCAATTTGTGGTAGCACCAGAGTGGGATCGATACTGGTTAATCGAGTCAAAACTATTTACTAGTTCCGGCGACCCTGTACCGTTTGGAATGCGGGTATGGAGTACTCTGCACTCTGTTGGGCCGTTTGGTGCGGTGATGCAGACTGGTTTATTACTATTATTTACTAGTTCTGGGCCTTTAATCTTTCCAGCCTCAGCGGTGGGGTATGTGTCGTTTTTGTTGGCACAAGCACGAACTAACTGGATCGGTTGGCTTTTAGGAGTCATGATGATTATGGGTTCAGTCAAAGCCAAGATTCAAATGCGCTTGCTGGCCATAATTGTCGTGATGGCAATATGTGTAGTGCCGTTAGTTAGCATTGAGCCAATTTCTGATGTGGTGTCAGATCGGTTAGAAAGTTTTTCTAACTTAGAAAAAGATACTAGCTTTCAAGATAGATCAGATAGCTATGACCGAAACCTCACTCTAGCTCTTTCTAATGGACTAGGTAACGGTTTAGGTAATATTTGGAAAGTCAACGAAAAAACCGGACAAATCGAAGTTTTTGTGCTTGACAGTGGCATTTTAGATATGTTTTTCACCCTAGGTTGGTTTGGCGCCATCTTTTATCTGGGTGGATTAATCATGATTCTTTTCAGTGTCATCCAATATCGTGAAGCGCGTTTTGATAGTTTCGTTAGTACTGCTCGCGCCATTGGCATTAGTTCTTGCGCCCAGCTAGTTATTGGTAGCGGGATGCTGAGTGTAGCCGGCATGATTCTTTGGGGATTCTTAGCGATGGCTATGGCAGCACATAAATATTATCAACATCAAGCTAGAAATTACGACATTTCGACATTTAAATAAAGGTGGAAATTATGAAAGTTATAGTTGTCATGCCCTTAGCCGAACAAAGAGGCGGCGGTGAAATGATGCTGTGGGATTTGATGCATCAGGGACGTAACGCAGGTGTGGAATGGTTGGTGGTTTTTTTGGAAGATGGCCCAATGGTGGAACAGGTAAGGGCCTTGGGAATCAAGATCCGCGTATTAGAAAGTGGTAGATTGCGCCAAGTCCACCGTTTGATTGCTACGGTTTTCCAAATAGCCGCGATCGCTAAAAATGAAAGTGTTGATGCGATCGTTAATTGGATGTGGATTACCCATATATATGGGGGACTCGCAGCCATAATTGCGGGATTACCTGCTGTGTGGTACCAACTAGAAGTACCTTATGACAAGCCTAAGTTAGTCCGGTTAGCCACAGCAATCCCAGCCCGTGCAGTTATTACCCTTTCCCAAGATGGTAAGCAAGCACAGGCAGAAATTTGGCCCCACAGGCCCACACCTTTGGTTTATCCTGGTGTCGCTCTAGATAGATTTGAACCTGCTAATCTGCCTTCTCCCATAGAAGCACGGCAGAAATTGGGCTTACCCTTGCACGGGCCATTAATTGGTATTGTCGGACGATTGCAACGATGGAAAGGAATGCATGTACTTATAGACGCCATGCCCAAAGTGTTGCAGAAGTATCCTGATGCCCATTGTGTCATTGTTGGCGGTAAACACGATTTAGAACCAGATTATGAGGAATTTGTCAACAACAAAATAGCCGCTCTAGGGTTGCAAGAAGAAGTAATCATGGCTGGGTTACAACGTAATATCCCTGAGTGGGTACAAGCAATGGATGTCTTTGTTCATGCTTCCGATAAAGAACCCTTTGGTATTGTGATTATTGAAGCGATGGCATTAGGGAAACCAGTGATAGCTGGTAATGTAGGCGGCCCCACAGAGATTATTACAGACGGGATGAATGGGCTACTTACACCTTACGGTGATCCAGATGCACTAGCGATCGCAATTCTCCGCTATCTTGACGAGCAAGAATTTGCTCAACGTGCGGGAGTTGCAGCACGCCAACGCGCCCTCGATTTTTCGACACAGCGTTATGCCGAAAATTTTATCAATACAATTCGTTCTGTAATGCCAAATGTTTCCTCCATAAAAAGTTAATTAAAGGTTTGTCGTGTTCGCGCAGCGTCTCGCAGAGAGGACTTTAGTCCTCAAAAAAGACTTGCAAACACCAAAAGCCTTCAGTAATCAATTCCTGAAGCTACACAAACATGAGGTATAGCGTCTTCCCGCAGAGTAAAGACTGAATTTGTTTAGCCGTTCCAATAGTTCGGGCTTACTACAACATAAGACATATTAAATATTTTTAATCCCTGATTATTTAGTTGTGATTTAACGAGAGTTGTTTAGCTAAAGCCTGCTTTAACTCTTCATTAAACTCATAACAAATAACCAGGGATATTTAATTAAACGTGAGTTCGATGAACCTCTCCCCAACCCCTCTCCGACGCGGAAAGGGGCTTAAATATCCTAAAACGCCACTTGCTACAACGCGGGGAACCTTGCAGAGGAGAGGAATGGAAGCGGGGTTTTTAAGCACGGCGGGACAACAGACCCTACAAATAATTTATTTTTCTTCATATAAATTGAATTTTATCAGGACTTACGTAATCGTAATCAACCACGTATTTCCGTCATTGCGACCGTAGGGAAGCAATCTCACCAACTTATTTACGAGAAATAAAAAATGCCCACAGGCGGGGCATTAAGTAGGCTTTCTGTCACTTTTATTGGCTACAATCATGTTGTATCATGATGTTTTTATTTTTCTCTATTCCCAATTAGAAATCAAGTCTAAAAAATTACGTCTTTAGACATAAATTAGGGAATTATATCTTTTTTATTTATATCTTTAAAGAATAATTTTTACCTTGGGTATAGTTTTATATATATGGATTAGCAATTGGTATTAAATGATTGCTCGTTAGCATATTTTTACCATGAAAACACATCATCTCTTTGGGACTAAATTTACATATTTATGTCCACTATAATTTTGATTTTTCCAAAATTTTATATTACAAATAGAAGTGTGGTCAGGTTAGAAACCCCAGGGATTCCCAGTCCTGGGGTTTTACTTCTCGGTTTGATAATATCTGGATGATAAATTTTAACGTTAAAATATAATGTTTCATGCAGTATTAATTCAGCACTATACCTCAAACATTATATTGGGCATAGGTGACAAAATCTACAATGTTAATAATTTAACTGTTGTGTATATAACTTGATTGATATTCAAATTAAATTTTTCTATAGAAAAATCAATAAAAAATCTTACTGCAAAAACAAAAATATTGAAATTAACCGCAAGATAGATGAAATAAATTCAGCAATTAGCCTATATTTTATATATAAAACAAAGAGCGTTACAACTTGAGTGCATCTACTATAATGAAAAGCCCATATTAACACAGGGTAAAAATATAATCCTTTACTCTGTGTCTATTTAATATTATATATTTTGAAATTATAGTATTGTTTGAGTTATTTATTTAGCACTCACAGATAATGAATTGCCAGATATCATTTTCATTCCCCAATAGGATGACAAAAGATTTTGTTTATAAGACTTGATAACCCCGACAAAAAAACCGGGGTTATGTGCTTTTACAAAGAATTAAGGATGAAGATTGCTACTTATCAGCAGGTGTTCACACTAAAACAGGATGCAGTTAATGCAAATACTTAAACTTCAGCACCTGGTTTCGGTTCAGCACCCATTGGTGAAACATAATCACGGAAAAGATTAATCTGTTTCTCAAAAGGTAGTGCCTTAATTTTGTTCAGCAGTGTTTCCGCTGAAGATGAAAGCTTGTAACTAGGAGGCATAGGAATAATTCTCGAATTCTCCATACCTTGCGCTAAACGATACCAAAATAATAGCTTTGTGGTATCACTTAAAGAGCCATATTCACGGCTAAGTTGATTATCTACTTTGTTGATGATGTCGCGCTGAAGTTGCAATTGTTCTTCGTGGCTTAATTCTTGAAATTGATTGAATAAACCTTCGGCAATTTCAGGTGAAACGGTGCTAGCACCAGGGGCTGCTGGTGTAATTGAATCACCCATTTCTTCATAAATGAACCAAAACAAAGCCAACTGTTGATCTACATCTAAGTTTTGCCAAGATTCGACACATTCACGAATATTGGGATCGCTGGTTTGGGTGTATGTCATAACAAATGTTCTTGTGATTAATGAGTGTTATGAATAACTGTAACAAAAAGCTATTTGCTACTTAACCCTACTGAAGACAGATGTATCTAAATCAAAGAGTAGAACAATTATAAAAAGAACCTAGTAGAGGCTGGATGCTTTGTATATCAGGATTACAAGTATTGAAAACGGACAAAATACTCAAATCCAAAAGTAAGAATCATGCTTGTCAACCTGAAACAGCCGACTAATAGATGATGAAATTTACAGGAGGTATTCCTTTGGTTAGACGTTTAGATGGTAAGGTGGCGATTGTGACTGGTGCTGGTGCTGGAATTGGCGAGGCGATCGCTCATAAATTTGCCAAAGAAGGTGCATCAGTAATTGTTAATTCTTAATCTTTTTTACATAAGTATCCGGTTCATAATTGTGTAAGCCGGTAGTAAAAAATAGTTTAGTAGTAAATGCCAAATGTTTGATCAACACTTTGCATGAATATCTGCTGATCTCATGTATTTATGTTATAAAACTCACAGAAATTGATGCCAAGTGGAAAAATGCTTTATGGAACCAGAAAAACTGGAATGTTTTAAAGAGTACGGGGAATTTATTCTCCAAAAAATAGATTCAGTACCGCAATATCCCTCTAAACAAGAAGATTGGATACCTGTCAGCTTGGATGACTGCCTTGTAAGTCTCCGCGAAGCTGCTGAGAAAACTGTAGAACTTGCCACATCGCCTGTGAAAATTGGGGTGATGGGAGAATTTAGTAGCGGCAAGACCTTGCTTTTAGGTAGTTTAATGGGGTATGCAGATGCTTTGCCCATTAGTGAAAATCCCACCACAGGCAATGTCACGGCTATTCATCTTGTACCCCAAGACAGCTTTTTAACTACTCAAATTGGTAATTTTACCATAGAGTACCTTTCCCATGAAGGTGTCAATGAGTGTCTACGTTTTATGTTGGCAGAAGCCAATCAGAGGGCTAAAGCAGCGGGACTGACCCTGATTTCTCCGACAAAGTTAAACAGTGGCAGAGATATTGTCAATTGGTGCGAGGATGCGTGGAACACCAGTAAGAATCTAGAGTTACGTTATTTACTGCGGGAATTGGTATTGTTTGTACGTGCTTATCAATCCTATGGACAAGCAATGTGCAATGGACGTTACCAAATTGATGCCATCACCGCCCGTGAGGGGCTACAGCTAGCCGAACAGCCAATGGCTATCCAAACTCTCAATTTTGAGGATTTACCGCCTGTTCATATTAAATTACCGAGTCCACCCCAGAGATTACCTACCAAGTTATTGCAAAACAGCTTCCCATTAATTCGCCGTGTGGATATTGAGGTGAAAATAGCACGGGAAATTTGGGATTTTACAGGTGCTTCGGAATTTATCTTGTTGGATTTTCCCGGCTTAGGGGCGGCTAATTCCGGTGCTAGGGATACCTTTTTATCACTGCGGGAATTGGCAGAAGTACAGACAATTTTAGTCTTACTGAATGGGAAAACCCCCGGAAGCGATCGCGCCAATAAAATTTTCACCATGATGCAGCAGCAGCGACCAGGACAAGACCTCAAGGATTTGATTTTGGTGGCTGTGGGTCGTTTTGACCAACTACCTTTAGATAGTGAAGGTGGCGAACGAGAACTTGATCAACTGATAGCCGATCCTCATCCTTTAACAGAAAAAGATGTCTTATCCAGGTTGAAAGTTCTGCAAACCACCATTGACGCCGCTAGTGCATTCACCAGCCAACCAGACCGCATTGTTTTATCATCGCCACTGTTAGGACTAGCTGAGTTAGCTAAACGTTCTAGTAGCGTCAAAGCAGGTTCACCAGAATTTTTGGCGAATTTGGACTATCCTGATTATCTGGAACGGTCGAAGCGGTTGCAACGAAAATGGCAGCTATTAAGTGAACGGCTATTAGAATCTGATCCTCGTAGTCGTTTAGGCAGACAACTAGGTTACTTTGCCCAAGATGGGGGTATCGCTAAACTCCGAGAATTAATTCAAAATCACGTCGCCACCCACGGATTAAAACAACTTTATCAAGATACTTGTAGGGCTGCCGATAATTTACGTCAGCAGCAAGATTACCTCAAAAATATTATTGAAGAAATTCATCAACAAGGCATACCCACAACAGATACCCCAGATTTAATTGAGTTGCGTGCTGCCATTGAAAACTTAGATAAAACTTATCGCAATTTCCAAAAAGATTTAGGAAAAGAACCACTCAAAGACCGCCGAGGAGAGGTAGTTAGTGATGTAGTCAAAGATGAACTTACATTTAAAATCCTCAATTGGAATGAGTGGACTTTATTGTTTAATAAAGCCAGTAATGGGATGATTTCTTTGTCAGAATCTAAAGGAGCGGCAGGCAAATTATTTAACCGAGGTAATCGAGTTAATAGTGCCTTACCGACAAAGAGTGATGACTTTTATCTGTCCTTTGAAAAAACAGTTAAAGAACTAGAAAACTTTGCCCGCGATCGCATCCACCAAGCAGTGGCAGATTTATTAAATAAGCTATCAAATCACATAGCTCCAGAACGTGATTATTTGCAAGAACTTCTGCAACCAGAAATGGAACCAGAAATTGAAAGCAAATTTGGTGTAGAATCAGCCGATATATTTTATCAATTGCTACTAGGATGTGATCCTATCCAATGGCAAGAAGCAATTATTTCCGAAATTAATAGTCAAGAAAAAACAATTTCACCAGAGATAATGTTTCCCTTAGCGCGACAAGACGAAAAACATAATATTGGTCAAATCTTTGATTGGGCGCCAGAAAAAAGTCAAGACGTCCCAAGAACCGCCAATCATCAACTTTTCGTATTGCGACTCAGAGATGAAATCATCGCTAGTGCCAGTTTACATTTAGTCCAATACGTCAGCGAAATCAATCAGCAAGTAAACGCCGAACTTGAAGGGATTTTAGATCAAATTATTCCGACGCTACAAAATTTGTCTAAAAAAGAAGAATTACTCAGACATATTGCTACTAGCGACTCCCCAGGTAAAGTTGCTATTCCCACCTGGTTGCAGATTCTTTCGGCAATTTCTACTATGTCTTATTCAGAGGTAGAGAGGAGTTAGAAGAGAACTCAGTACATCTGCATAAACAACCTCATATTTTTTTCTTTGTACCTTTGCGCCTTTGCGCCTTTGCGCGAAATAAATTCAGATTTTCAATCATCAACGCCAAATAATTTTTAATAAACCACTTCCCAACAAAAGAAAAACCATGCCTGTAGAAATTCGACTCCCGCCCAACTTCCAGATACGTATTAACGAAAGTGAATATTTGGAACTACCCACTATTCAACTTGTTGCTGCTGGTGATAATGTGCCTCACATAGCCAGAATTAATTGCATTGTCACTGGTACACCAGATGACTTAGCTATGCAAATTAAAAAAGCGTATAAACCATTTGATTCAGTAACTCCAAAAATTTCTCAAATTGGGCAATTAGAACAATATCCTTGTAAATTAGAAACCCCTTTAACAGAACCAATTAATTGTACTCTAGAAGTAACTGTTGAGTATTTCGATTCTGATCCTTTAGGCGATCCGCTGCTATCTGAACCTCGGCAAAGCGAAGCTTCCTGCTATTTGTGGTCACCTCTAGTTTATGATGAAAAAATTATCGATGTAGATGCTGTTAGCGCCGATTTTCAACTCAGTAATTATGTTCTGCAACAAGCAATTAAAAAACAGCAAAAACGATTTCCTGGATGGTTCGCTTTAGATTTTGGGACATCCAATTCTACAGTGACATTGTTTGACCCCATTGAAGTGCCAATTGCCGAAATTTTACCAAAAGAACAAGAAATTAGATTGCGCGATCGCCTGTCACAATGGTTGAGTTCTCCTGTTGAGGAAGCGTTACCTGATGTCAATCCCTATGAATGGGAAAAGTTTATTGCTGATATTAGTAAAAACTTGGAAATTGAACCGAGTCGCTTGTGTGAAATTTTTGCGAGTGACCAAAAGGCAGGATTTTTGGAAGCCATTCGCCAAATCGAATTATGTTTAGGAAATAGTGATAAATTCCGCCGGGCGGTTAGTAAAAAACTTTATCAGATATATCATGAAGTTTTCCGTGTTCCTACCTTAGAATCGCAAAATTTAATTCCTGTAGTCTTAGATATTGACCGCCGGGATACAGAAATTCCCAGTGAGTTGGAAGTGGCTAGCTTACCCGATTTACGCTTACGCATGGGAAGAGAAGCTAGAGATAACAGAAAAAAAGCGATCGCCCAAGGTACAAGTAGTTCATTAAAGGAAATTATCAGCAGATTCCACCACTCACCCAAGCGCTATTTTGGGCAGGATCGGTCTTTTCCAGTAATGATAGATGGTGAGGAAGAGTCAATTCATGTTAGTGAACTGATTCAAGCAGCCTGGGCCCATCTCATCGAGTTAACAGAAGACTACCGCCAACGCGCCAGACGTAAATTTTCTGAGGGCGAATTTCTCACAGCCGTGGTAACTTATCCCACCGTCGCCCCTCCCGTAGTGCGGAAGGAAGTGAGACAATTAGTTGAACAGTTGGGTATTGATGATGTCCAAACCGCCTACGATGAAGCCGTCTCGGTAGCCATATTCTTTCTCTGGCGAGAATTTGGCGGTAATCTGAATATTGGCATTGAGTCATTTAAAACTCGTTGTCGCCAAGTAGGGAATAAATGGTCACAAAACGTTTTAGTTTTGGATATCGGCGGCGGAACTACTGACTTAGCGTTAATAGAATTAACTTTAGAAGATAAAACCCCGATTTTTGCTGAACATGAAGATAGAGGATTAGGTGGACGTTACTATAAACTCACCCCAAAACTATTAGGTTCATCGGGACATTTACAGTTGGGTGGTGAATTAATCACCTTGAGAATCTTCAGATTATTGAAAGTAGCGATCGCCGATTTTCTGCTCACAGCAGTAACTAACGGTGACCTGGATTGTGAAAAGTTAGAAGATTTAATTAGTGCCGAATTAAACGAACGTTTCCTCGAACAAGGCAAATTTAAAAATGGCAGCTTATTAAAATGTTTAGATAGAGAAAATCCTGAAGGTGACGCTGCTTATAAAGATGCCCTAGATACAGCCGAAAAAGTATTACCTACCCGCTGGCAACAAGCACCCCAAAGACTACAAACCTTTTATACATTATGGGATTATGCCGAAGCTGCCAAACTGCAACTAGGACAAAAACCACCAGCAGATAATTCACTGTTAACCTTTACAGTTTCCGAACAGCAAATTTTAGAATTACTGCATCAAAGTGTGATTAAATTCCAAGTTAGAGATCCAGATAGTATCAGTGTCACCTTAGATAGCCAGCAATTTGAACGTGCGGCATCTTCCGCCATCAAAGAAGGAATTGGCATTGCTAAAGGACTCATGGAAAGTCGCCTCAGCGCCCAAGATACAGATACTTGGAACACCCATAAAGTTGATTGGTTAATTCTTTCTGGTAAAACTTGTAATCTTGATTTAGTACAACGCCATATTTATCAAGAATTTAGTAACTCACCGTATTTTGTTTGGAACCCCGAACGTATTACCTTTGTTTTAGAATTTACCAAACTAGCCACCTCCGCCGGTGCTTGCTACGCCGAAAAACTGCGAAGACTCAGATTCGACCCCGAAGAATCCAAAGAATTACTCAGAAAAGGTGCAAATCAACTGGAAATAGACGTTAAAAACCTATTTTATTATTTGCCCTGCAACTTCAAACGCAAAACCCAAAGTAACGAACTCTTACCCATATTCAAAGCCGGACAAGAACTTTATCAAATCGCTCCCAGCGAAACAGCCGCCAAAGTGCGTACCGAATGGCAAGGGATACAATTAACCAACATAATTTACCGTCAAGACTACGAAGACGGAGACTTAAGACTGTGGGGTAGCTTCGACGGCAAAAACCTGATGCAGAAACTAGGAATGCAAGAAGCCGAGTTTCTCAAAAAAATCAAAGTCCAATTTGAAATCGACCAAACCCTACAATTTAGCGTCTTGCTATGTCAAGGAACACCCCATTATTTAATTGACGTTCCCGGAATCGATGTCGGCGCAGCCTTAGCCGCAGCCTCCGAAACATCAACCCTATTTGCCGATGGTAACTTGAAATGGAATATAGCCGTAGAAGGCCCCAAACAAAACTTAAATGATGGTGATATTGCCGTCAACGTCATTGAGTCAGCCACAGTTGATCAACCAAATGCCTATCACCTAGTCTTTGAAATCGACAAAGATAATAATCAATTGCTGCGAGAATTTCATTATGTCCATGATGGCGCCGCCCATCCAGAATATGGTTTAGTTAGTAACTCCTTACCTCCCTTTCCCCATACCAGTCAACACACCTTTTATATTTATCAAACAGATAGTACAACCAACACCAAAAAATGGATACGCATTGGCGCTTTAAGCAAACCCGACATCACCACAGATTATCCTTGCCAATATTGCGTCACTCTCGATAACCGAGGCATTTTACGAATGCACGCCGGCGAAGTTCCCTACTGGACATCAACCAGTCAAGAATGTCTCAAACAAGAAGGATGCGTTTATCGCGCCGAACTAGAACTGCAACCCAACGAAGTAGATAAAGAACGCGATCCCTTTTGCGGCATACATTAAGACGGGAGTGGGGGAATTTCTCTGTAAACAATTTGACTAACTCACTCAAAAATCCTCTCCCACACTCTTACCTTTGCCCCTTTTGCGGTTAGTTAATTCTTAATCTTCATGCAGCATTTACACCAACTACTAGCAATAGAAAACTCAGAACTAGCCAAACTACTCAAATTTAGTCTACACGGACTAGAGGCTACCTTAAACCAGGCACGTACAGAACTACCACTAGATCCAGGGGCCGAAATATGCGACGAACTACTGCAAGAAATTCATAACTTACTGCAACCAAAACCCGATGATATTCCCGAAACAATCACCCTACCTAGTGAACTAAAACTTATACATCTGCGCGATGCTTTTAATGCTGACACCGAACTCAACTTATATTTAGGAAATTCGCCATTACAAAGCCAAACAGACGGCGAATTATGGAACGAAATTCACCGAAAATTGCTCCGCGTACCAGAAAATTTGGCAATAAATTGGCGACAAAAAGTATTAGACTTAGCCCAAGAAATTGGGGCTACAGCAGATAATGTGCATTTAGTTAAACTGCCTTTTAGTCGTGATGAAATTATCTACCCCGGATTAAATGGTACAGTCAAAGCCAAAGGCTTGTGCTTATCAGAAAAAGCCCTATTTAATTGTGGCATCGACCCCAATGCAGGCTCTCAAGAAGTGTACTTATTCGCCGGATTTGTCCACTTATTACTCACACTGATAGACATAGACCCAGAATTACATCATGCCTTAAAAAGCGTGTTTAGCTTCGATGTGATCAACTTACAATCCAAACCAGAACAGCGCACTCAATATATAGATACCTTAAGCGATCGCCTGCACCGCATCCAAAAAGCTGAGGAAAATCTTGACCTATTATTAACCCTACGAGCTGGCATTGACATAGATGAAGCCATACACTCATTAATATTTGTCCCCCCAGCTGAACGCTATTCTTGGTGGGGTAAGTTGCAACAAGAATCACGGCGCATCTTGAAAAAAATGGCACAAAAAGCCATTAGTGCAGGACATGACATACGGATTCGTCAATTGTCAGGAATTTATGCCGATATCTGCCCTTTATCCAAAGACGACCTCCAACTAGACTGCGGCGGGATTCCTGGAGAAGTTTTAACTTGTCTGCGGGTGTATACAAGAATTAATCAACAAGAGTCTCCGGGAAGAGTCATATTTCGCTCATTAAAATAAGTAAATACATTTAGGTAGTCAAAATTAATTCTTCAGTATACCGAGCTAGTTGCAATTGTTTATATGACTTTATATAACACTTTTGCCATTTCCTCCCTAAAAGTTATTTGCTATGCAATGATGGGTAGTGAGAGTTAGATCGGTTAACAGCATTTGTTTTTAGTATTGACAGCTTTTGCGTTTTTGGTATTTACAAATTTTTCTCCGAAATCTAAATCTCTACATATTTACAATTTCGGAGACAATCTATGTCAGTTTACGTAGGCAATCTTTCTTACGACGTTACAGAAGAGACACTTAATGCTGTGTTTGCAGAATATGGTTCTGTTAAGCGCGTTCAGCTACCTACCGACCGTGAAACAGGACGTTTACGCGGCTTTGGTTTCGTAGAAATGGGTACAGATGATGAAGAAACAGCTGCCATTGATGCCCTAAATGGTGCAGAGTGGATGGGTCGTGATCTTAAAGTCAATAAGGCTAAACCCAGAGAAGAAAGAGGTTCCTTTGGTGGTGGCGGTGGTGGTGGTAACCGCGGTGGATACGGCGGCTCACGCAACCGCTACTAAGCTTAATAAATTGAGCTATTTGAGCTAATTTATTGATCTAGTAAATTCATTTTATTTTGCAGTGGCTCAGGCAAAAATGCTTGAGCCTTTTTGATATTTAGATTAATCAAAACTTACTTTTTTGGAGTTATCTATGACAGACTTATCCTTTCCTGTAGAATCTGCTGTCCTCATCACTATCATTTGTGAAACAGTACTCAAAGACCGGATTGTTAAATTATTAAAAAACCACGATGTCAGCGGTTATACCATTAGTCAAGTACAAGGTGAGGGCGGACATGGAAGACGCTTGTCAGATTTAGCAGGTTACAACACCAACATTGAAATTAAGATTATTGTTTCACTAGAATTATCTGATACTATCTTTTTATCAGTGAAAGAGGAGCAGGGTAATCACGCTTTAATTGCCTACCGCCACAATGTAGAAGCTTTCTTTTAATGAGTAATTGCTGCTGACTTGTAGACAAAATTAGCGATATCTAGGGGCAAACTTGCTAAACAACTTATTATTGTTCATTAGAATTACCTAAATTTTCTTTTTGCGTCACTGAGTCCATAGTTGTTACGCCGCATATCTACCTATACCTGAGTGAAAAGCGTCGTACTTCATTAGCAGCTTCTTTGCGTAAATTCATTGGTTCAAGCCCAGCTAACTCTTGCCAGACAACATTAATAGGCATTAACATACCCTGATTAACACCAATTAAAGGATATTCACAACCTGGATAATCTTCTCTAACAACCCAATTACCTTTTACTCTACGCCGCATAACCTCTCCCACATATGCGACTAAATTGTCATACAACTCAGCTGGAATTTTTTCCAGTTCATAATCTTCAGCTTTACTAGATAAAATATCTAAACTTTTGTAAGAAAAGTCTAGCTGATCGTTAGCAATATCTAAACATATTGTCAATTCATTGATTAATTCATCAATATGATTAACAAGCTGCACTTTATGTTTTGAATAATATCGCCAATGAGCTACAGAATTACCACGACCATTAGCATAGTCTTCTCTTACTTTCTGTGTCCATTGAATCATGCGTAAGAAATATTCTTTGGAATAAATATCACCTTTGCCAGGAATTGAGATTTCTTGGGGATCAAAAACAAATAAAAATCTATCATTTGATAGCTCATAAACTAAAGGTTGATTTTTGTATCCATTACTATAAGTCTCCTCAAAACACTTTGTAAATTCTTGATGCAGCTTACCCTCAGATTCTACTAATTCTTGAACCTGCTTTTTTGTAAGTCGTTTTGGATTGAGAGATTTTTTCTTGCCCATTTTTAGAACAAATATAGATTCTAATAATAACTTAAAGTTGATAAACACAAGCTCATCAATTCATCGGTATTGGATACATTTTCTACATTTAAGCTTAATAATCCAAGTTGATTGATGTCATCAATTATTCGCTGATTGTATAAGCAGTTCCGTTCCCAGAACTTGTCGATCAACATTTTTTCGTATGGGGATTTTGTTTCATATTGACTTGCAGTATAAATTCTTCGCCTTAAAAAATCGTTGCAAGCCGTCAGCCAAATGCTAGAAATGTTGTCAAAGTTGAGAGTAATCACCAACTCAGGCAATAAAGCTGAACCTTCCATTACCATTTTTTTAGATGACGCATCGGTGGTATGAGAAGTAACAATATTTTCAATAAGCGGCCAGACATTTTTTTTGTAATGATGAAAAACGTCCTCAATTAGTTCATCGGCTGACAGTAATTGATAATGTTCAGCTACGTGTTGAGGGATATCCTTTGATTTTATTTGCCAAGGACGTCCAGGATGACGAGCTAATTTGTCTGTGGAACAGTCATTCCATCTAAAATGAGATGCTAGAGACTGAGCAAGTGTTGATTTGCCAACATGGGATGAGCCGCCAATGAGAAGAAGTTTTTGTTCATCACGCATATGCTTTTATATACTTTTATGTATCTCTGAGCAGCATTTTTTATCCTTATATTTTGTGATTTGGTGTTATGAAATTAATCCGAAATGCCAAATTTCTCTGCCTGATACCCCTATTTCGTTGCACTTTATTTCTATGGCGATTACCTATAAATCTTGGTACATTAATGTTTTACTATTCTTCAGCATAACCTACTTAATTATTACTGCTCAATCCGCTCGAGTTCTTCGCGAACGACTCTGCGTAATATTTCCTCCAAAGGCTCACGACTTTGCTGAATATACTCTAGCAAGGCTGCATTAATTAAAGTTTGGTAGTTTCCTCCACCTGCTAAATTAACTTGCTCACGAAACCACGTTAGAATTTCGTCATCTAACCGAATTGTAATGCGAGTTTTTCCAGGTAGTGTTGGGTCGATGGCCCCTCGTTTACCTTGACTAAAATCATATTCTGCTTCCATAATTATCCCTCTTCATATTGCTGTTGTTCGTGCCGAGTTGCTTTGCGGGCAGAAATCAGCCGTATCTCATCGTTCCGTAGGGTGTAGACAATCACTAAAACCCTACCAAATGCATCAATACCGATTGTGACAAACCGTTCGTCTGGAATGGTAATTGCCAGATCATCTGAGAAAACAGATACTGCATCAGCAAACTCAATACCATGCTTGCGAATATTAGCTTTTGCCTTATCCCTATTCCATTGGTAAGCCATCTCAATTATAGTGTGTACACCTGTACATACTACCAATCACTCTGAATAAACAAAAACTGGTACTCTTTTATAAGCAGGCGTACCAGAATGCGGGTCAATATTGGCGTGAAAAATTACATTAACTTCGGGATAAAACATCATCGCCGCACCAGCACGAATATCTCCGCAAATAATTTCTATATTTTCTAACTTACCTGCATCGCCTTGAACTGTTACCCGTTGATGTTCTCGAAAATTAGCTTTTTCTACATCTTGATGATTCATTAAAAGACAATGACGATGCGGCATTCCTCGATAATAATCTCCATCTTTATACACAACTGTATTATGTTGTGAATAACTTCTAGCTGTACCTAAAATTAAAACAATACCTGGTGTATCTTCATTGATACCAAAATATGTTTTATCGGGTAAATTTAAATTTGGTAAAGCAGTAACAAACATCTTCGCTTTACCTGTAGGTGTAGCAAATTTCGGTTCATCAAAAATTCTGCCAGCAATCGTAAATTCTTCCCCAGTATTATCAATATTGGCAATCTTTTCATAACCAGGAATTGTCTGACTAATCAATTCCCGCACATACTTTGTATCTTGCAACTTTCGCCAATTTATCGGAGAATCACCTAAAACTCGATGGGCAAATTCTACAATTAATTCAACTTCAGAAATCAACTCAGCATCTTGTAAATGAGTTTTTCCTCCATCATTCAACCGCACAAAATTATTCCCCGATTCTGTGGTAGTTTTGTGAGGATTTTCAAAACGAGTAAATACAGGCAGAATAATTGTATTTTGCTTGGCTAAACCGTGAAAATGTCCGAGATTGGGTTTAGTAGCAATGTAAAAAATAGTATCAATTTGTCCTAAAGCGCGTTTTGCTTGGTTTAAATCAGGGTTAGCTGCATATAGATTTCCCCCCAAACAAATCAACGTGTCTACTTTTCCCTGATCCGCAGCCGTAATTAAAGCCCTGGTATCATAGCCTGGAGTGCGACTTAAAGGACGTTGCAGCAGTTTTTCTAAAGCTTGCTGAATTTCTTGTTTCAAGTTGATGGTAACACCCATCGAACCAAATCCTTGGACGTTGGAGTGTCCGCGAATTGGCATAGTTCCTGCACCGGGTTTGCCAACATTTCCCGTCAACAGAGCAGTATTGGCAATACTATGAATATTATCCACACCATTTGCTTGCTGAGTGACTCCCATTGCCCAAGCAAACACCACACCTGTAGATGTCCCAATTATCCTGGCGGCGGCGTGAATTTCTTCTAGGGAAATCCCGCAAGTTGCAGTGATGACTTCCCAAGAAGTAGTTTGGGCGTGTTGAATAATTGCTTCCCAGTTTTCGGTATGTGATCGCAGAAAATCTGGTTTAATTAAATTTTCCTCAATTAACGCTTTTTGCATACCCACAAATAAAGCCACATCACTACCGGGAATTGTTTGCAGATATAGCGAAGAAATTTCCGAACCACCAGCCAGCATGGATTTCATAGGATACGCTGGGGAAGCAAATCTGACTAAACCAACTTCTACAGTCGGGTTGACAACTATTACCTTCCCGCCCCGTTCCCGTAACTTAATCAATTCGTTCATTAACCGGGGATGATTGGCTGGGGCGTTAGAACCTATTAATACTACACAGTCGGCTTGTTTGAGACTTTCTAAACTCACCATCGAAGTCCCAGAACCAAACATCTGCTTTAATCCCACCGTCGAAGCTGCATGACACAAATCCGAACAATCAGCTAAGTTATTAGAATCAAGCGATCGCATCATCAACTGTAACAAAAATGCCGCTTCGTTCGATGATCTGCCAGAACTATAAGAAGCGATTTTTTCTGGTGGTTTTTTCAATGCTGTCTCAGCAATTTGATACACGTCATCCCAAGAAATCCGTTCATAACGGGAACCACCAGCCCGTAAAATCACAGGATGACTCAACCTACCTAAATTATTTGCCGACTGAGAACTTAATTCCTGCAACTTTGCCAGAGTATACTGCTGTTCAAAATAAGTCGCGTCTTGTAATTCCGAGGCGATCGCTTCTACACTCTTAGCACAGCGTTGTAACACTTCACCATCTTCATTGACAAAACCCCCTTTTTGTCCACCAGTCCCCCAGGCGCAAGAAAGACAAGCACTTTTATGCCATAATTTCTGCCAAACCTGGACACCATTTGCAGATATGGTCTTTTCTGCCCAATACTTAATTACAGGTATTCCTCCGCCTACATCTGGTGTTTTGTCAGTACTCATAACTTTACCTAGAAACAATAAAAGCTTGTAGTGAGGACTTTAGTCCTCAAAAAAACACTAAAGCCCCTCACCATTCGCCATATTTCCTGCAAAAACGCTCGTGGTAAGCGCAGCTACGCCCGCCAGGGCTTTAGTCACCCAGTATAACTACTACAAAGCAGGCGCTACCAAAGTAAATACCGTAATTTCAGGTCTAGCAAATAACCGTATATGCATTCCTGTCATACCTAAACCACGGTTAGTGTACAACTGCATATTACCCACCTGATAACTTCCTAAATAATACTTTTTACCCCAAGGGGGCAAAATCGGCGGTTTCAAAACAGGTAAACGCACCTGGCCACCGTGAGAATGTCCTGATAATTGCAAATCAAATCGCCCCGTAGTCGCACTAGTGTTAGCAAAATCCGGTTCATGTGCCAATAATACCGCTGCACCTTGTTGAGGTAACTGCTTTAATACCAAATCTAAACGGGCTTTACCCATACCCACATCATCTACACCTGCAATATTTAACAGCGCTTTTCCACGTTTTAAGGTGTAAACTTCATTACATAAGTGGACTATCCCATTTTGTTCTAGAACCCGGACAAGCGCCTGCACGTTGTTTTCATGGTCGTGATTACCTAACGTTGCTACAGTGGCATCTTTAGGGGCTAATCCACTCAAAGTAGAACCCAAGGAAAGAATTAACTGCGGCGAATCACGAGTCATTAAATCACCTGTAATTGCTACCAAATCTGGTGATTGCTGATTGACTAAACGCACAACACGCCGTAATCGCTGGGGATTCATCCATTTATCTCGGTGAATATCGCTAATTTGGACAATGCGATAACCATTAAATTCCGCAGCCAGATGAGGTAAAGTTAATTGCAAAGAATTGATCTCAATCCAATTGGGTTCAATCAACTTGGCGTATAATAAAGTGCAACAGCCTAACAGCAAGCACCATCTGCAACATCGAAAAGCTAAACGACTGGCTTTTTTTAGCCACTTACGATTGATCAAGGCACAAACTCCTTCGACGTGACTGCCAGGTTCTCCGTTATGCTATTTCTTTAAATTTGGCAGTGAATCAGTATGGGATCGGAAAAATTAAATAAAGAATTAAAGTCGCTAAAATAGAGAGACATGATATACTGTGTCTCTCACTCACCCTGGTTTTATGGGACTGCCAATTGTTGCTATTATCGGACGCCCGAATGTGGGCAAATCAACCCTGGTTAATCGCCTCGCCGGGGAACAAACGGCGATTGTCCACGATGAACCGGGTGTAACGCGCGATCGCACTTACATGCCAGCTTACTGGTGCGATCGGGAATTTCTCGTGGTCGATACAGGTGGCTTAGTATTTGACGACGATACCGAATTTTTGCCCCTGATTCGCCAACAGGCCTTAACGGCACTCAAAGAAGCCAGCGCTGCTATTTTTGTTGTCGATGGTCAAACAGGCCCTAATGCGGCTGATCAAGAAATTGCCACATGGTTACGCCAACAGCCTGTTCCCGTCTTACTGGCGGTGAATAAATGTGAATCTCCCGAACAAGGTGCAATTCAATCTTCTGAATTTTGGGTATTGGGATTAGGTGAACCTTTCCCCATCTCCGCCATTCATGGCAGTGGTACTGGTGAACTACTCGACGAGTTAATTAATCACATCCCCATTGTCACAGAAATACCGGAAACTAACGAAATTAAAGTTGCCATTGTCGGCCGCCCCAATGTCGGTAAATCCAGTCTCTTAAATGCTTTCGTTGGCGAAGAGCGGGCAATTGTCAGCCCAATTTCTGGCACCACCCGTGATGCCATTGATACCGTCATAGAACGCAATAAGCAAATTTACCGCTTAATTGACACCGCCGGTATTCGTAGAAAGAAACAAATAGATTACGGTACAGAATTTTTTAGCATTAACCGTGCCTTCAAAGCTATTCGCCGCGCCGATGTAGTGTTATTGGTTATAGATGCCCTAGACGGCGTTACCGACCAAGACCAAAAATTAGCCGGGCGGATTATCGATGAAGGTCGAGCTTGTATTATCGTCGTCAATAAATGGGATGCTGTTGAGAAAGACTCTTACACCATCTACGACTACGAAAAAACTTTAGAATCCCGGTTACACTTTACCGAATGGGCAGAAACCATCTTTGTCAGTGCCTCCACCGGTAAACGGGTAGAAAAGATTTTAGAATTGGTGAATCAAGCTGCTGAGTCACATAAACGCCGTGTCAGCACATCTGTAGTCAACGAAGTCCTCACAGACGCAGTGAGTTGGCATTCACCGCCAGCGTCGCGGGGTGGTCGTCAGGGCAAAATTTATTATGGTACTCAAGTAGGTATCCAACCACCAACCATCGCCCTATTCGTCAACGAAGCCAAACGCTTCAATGATAACTACCGCCGCTACATTGAAAGGCAATTCCGCCAACAATTAGGATTTAAAGGCACACCCATGCGTTTACTCTGGCGCAGTAAAAAAGTCAGGGATATGGAAGTTGGTAGTGTAAATAGAGCGACTCGCGTTAAATAAATAACAATCATATACTGATGATGCAGATCCCCGACTTTTTAAAGAAGTTGGGGATTTTGGTATTTGGCACTCTTGAGAAATTTTCTTGTTTTCTATGCCTTTGTAATAATTATTACTTACCAATATCTTCATTCCAAAGTTCGGGATTAGTTTCAATAAATTCACTCATCATTTGTTCGCATTCATCCAGATTTAGATCAATTACTTCCACTCCGTGGGATACCATAAATTCTTTAGCACCGGGAAAAGTTCTCGATTCGCCGGCGATGACTTTTTTAATGCCAAATTGCACTACTGCTCCAGCGCACAAATAGCACGGCATTAAGGTTGAATATAAGGTTGTACCTCTATAGCTACCAACTCTCCCAGCGTTGCGGAGACAATCTATTTCGGCGTGGGTGACAGGATCATCGTCTTGTACACGCTTGTTGTGTCCTTTCCCGATGATTTTGCCATCCTTGACAAGAATAGAACCGATGGGAATGCCACCTTCTTTTCTACCTTGTTTTGCTTGGGCGATCGCAGCTTCCATAAATTCATCCATTTGTTAATTCTCCTAATAGTGGCTTTTACCTTCTTATCTTTAACCCGAACTCAGGTTATACTAAAAAGCCTAGCTTGTCATCTGACAATCATATTTGTTATTTATACTGACTCAGCAAATTGCCTGAGAAAATATTACTTGAAATCAGCCATGCAAAGCAGATCTCGACAAGAACTACAAGAGTTAGTACGAGAACAGTTGCAAGTACTACTAGAACAGGAAAACTTTCAAGGTGCTAAAGCTTTGTTAGTTCCTGTCCAGTTTGCGGATATTGCCGAAGCAATTGAAGGTTTGCCAGAGGCTATGCAAGCGATCGCTTTTCGGTTGCTGTCTAAAGAAGAAGCAATTGAAGTCTTTGAATACCTCAATCCAAGTGTGCAACAGACACTACTTGAAGATTTTAAGCGTCAGGATGTGCAAGATATCGTTGATCGCATGTCACCTGATGATCGCGCTCGCCTGTTTGATGAACTACCCGCCAAAGTTGTCCGGCGACTATTACAACAACTCAGTCCTGCGGAACGGGATGCAACTGCCCTGCTTTTAGGCTACACACCTAATACGGCTGGGCGAATTATGACTCCTGAGTATTTGTCGCTCAAAGAAAATGTCACGGTAGCACAAGCACTAGAACAGATTCGTTCCCTGGCTAACTTGAGAGAAACTATCTACTACATGTATGTTACTGATGATGCTAGTCGCTTAACTGGAATTTTATCGCTCCGCGATTTAATTGTGGCTCAACCAAACCAAACTATTGGTAGCATCATGACCTGTGAAGTGGTATTTGTGAATACTGGTACTGACCAAGAAGAAGTTGCTCGGACAATTCAGCACTACGATTTTGTGGCAATTCCTGTGGTAGATACAGAACAACGTCTAGTGGGCATTGTCACAGTGGATGATGTCCTTGATATTTTAGAGCAAGAAACCACTGAAGACATCTATACTTTGGGTGGGCTTGAATCTGGTGGAGATAATTATTTTCAAACTAACTTATTTACCGTTGCCCGTAAGCGTGTCGTGTGGTTGCTGATTTTATTGGTTACTAATAGTGCTACGGCTGCGGTGATTACTAATCAAGAGGATATTTTAGAAAAAGTAGTTGCTTTAACTGCCTTTATACCCTTGTTGATTGATACAGGCGGAAATGTGGGAGCGCAGTCTTCAACCGTCGTGATTAGAGGCTTAAATACAGAAGAAGTCCGTCCTAAAGAGGCTTTAGGCATCGTGAAACGAGAAGCGATCGCAGGCATCTTGTTAGGAACAATGTTAGGTATTGTAGTAGTTGTGTGGGCATTCTCCTTACAAGGAAATTGGTTAGTGGCGATCGCTGTTGGTATTAGTCTTTTTTCTATATGCATCTTAGCCTCAGTATCCGGTTCCGCCTTACCATTTCTGTTTCGCTCTTTAGGCTTAGATCCCGCTTTAATGTCGGCTCCGTTTATTACCACTGCTGTTGATGTGTTAGGAGTTTTGATTTATCTGAATGTAGCAAGATGGATTTTAAGTTTTTCATAAAACTGACTAATTTTAAAAAATCCCTCTTACAAAACTTTACATCGTGATAAATTTTGCGCGTATCTTGTCTTTACCCCGTTTAAATTAATATCAATAATAGAAGTCAAGCAAAATCAGGAACCTGTTCATTTTACGCCTACGCTACTTTATATGAATTAACAAAAGGTAAACGGATAACGCTTGCAGTTAGAGGAGTACGTTGGCTTGATACAAATGTGGCGATTATAACTTACTTATTATCCGAGCTAAATACCCTTAAAAGTGAAATAAAAACCCTCTATTTAGATAGAGAGTTTTTTAGTGTTCCTGTTATCAGATGGCTACAAGCATTGGATATTCCCTTTATAATGCCAGCGATTAGGAGGGGTAAAAGAAGAGGTATTAATAGTTAAGCAAAAAATGTATCTTTGATTACAAAATCTTAGCGTTTGCTCTTTTGAAAAAAAACTTTGCGATTTACTGAATATGTCAAAACAACTTGTATTCATGGATCATGATGGCGGTGTAGATGATTATTTAGCAACTATGCTGCTGTTGACGATGGATCATATAGAACTTCTTGGTGTCGTCGTCACCCCAGCCGACTGCTACATTCAACCAGCCGTCAATGCTACACGTAAAATTATCGATTTGATGGGATTTTCTCACATCCCGGTGGCAGAAAGCACTGTGCGCGGAATTAATCCTTTTCCCCGTCTTTATCGTCGTGATTCATTTATTGTTGACCATCTACCAATTCTCAATCAAAGGGAAACGATTAACACACCTTTGGTAGCAGAATCAGGTCAAGATTTCATGATAAAAGTTTTACGCGCAGCACCACAACCAGTCACACTGATGGTGACAGGGCCATTAACAACGGTAGCAATAGCCCTAGATCAAGCACCAGATATTGAAGCAAAGATAGAAAAAATTGTCTGGATGGGAGGGGCGTTGAATGTCCCTGGTAATGTGGAAAAGAGTTTAGAAGCCGGACAAGACGGTTCCGCCGAATGGAACGTTTATTGGGATGCAATTTCCGCAGCGCGAGTTTGGCAAACCCAAATTAAAATTATTATGTGTCCTTTGGATTTAACTAACAATGTGCCAGTGACATCAGAGTTAGTGCAAAAAATGGGAAAACAACGCCACTACCCCGTCTCTGATTTAGCCGGACAATGTTATGCCCTAGTGATTCCCCAAGATTATTATTTCTGGGATGTCTTGGCAACTGCATACTTAGGACATCCAGAATTTTATCAACTACGCGAATGGGAAACAGAAATTATTACTACTGGCATTAGTCAGGGACGGACTAAGGTAGTCGCTGGGGAACGGAAAGTTTATGCGATGGATAAAGTAGATAAAAATGCTTTTTATGATTACATCTTAAAGCAATGGGCGCGTTAATTTTTTGATTTTGGTGTGAAATTTCTTTTAAAAAGCAACCTGAGTAGATTTAAAAAAATTAGCAACTTCGGGAATCTCTACATCCAGAACATAATGTTCAATATCAGAGTAAGTTCTATCCACACCAGGAACAACCCAGCGGCGAGCGATCGCGAATATCTCGACTACTTTTCTGACTAAACCACCACCCACCAAATCCTAAAAACAGCATAATTACTGAAAGAGGAATATTCGCGCATCCACACCCATTGGGCTTTTTTTCTGTTGCGACATAGTAATATGGTGTCTGGTTGTCAATGCTGTTATAACATCAAAGACAACCAACACTAATACGAATGTGCTTTCTAAAACATAGGAAGTAGGGAACAAGGGGACGTAGTTTGCCCAATGCCCAATGATTAATAATTACGGATAAAGACCTCTATCAGCTAAAGCCTGAGCAACTCTACCTACACCCAGAGTATAGGCTGCTAATCGTAGAGGAATTTGTCTGATCTGCGATTGCTCAATCACCTTGTGATAAGCCTGCACCATTAAATGTTCCATTTCCCGATTGACACGTTCTTCATCCCAAAATAGATAAGAAAGACCCTGCACCCATTCCAAATAACTAACGACAACACCGCCAGCATTAGCCAAGATGTCTGGTAATACTGTCACGCCATGCGATTCGAGGTATTGATTAGCTTCTAAAGTAATAGGCCCATTAGCTGCTTCTGCGATAATTTGCGCCTGTACTTGACTCACGTTATCCTTAGTGATTTGATTTTCCAAAGCTGCTGGTATCAAGACATCACAAGGCAAAGTTAGTAAGTCTGCATTACTAATAGGTTCTGCTTGGGGAAAACCCACAACACTTTTACGATTTGTCGCAGCGTAGGCTTTCAATGCGGGAATATCAATACCATCTTCAGCAAAAATACCTCCTGCACCTGTGGAGACAGCGATAATTTTAGCCCCTAATTCATATAACAATTGGGCGGCTGCACCTCCTACATTGCCGAAACCCTGAATAACTACTCGCGTTCCCTCTACAGATTTACCTTGATTTTTCAGTGCTTCACGGACAACAATCATGACACCTCGTCCGGTGGCCATTTCTCGTCCTAGAGAACCACCAACAGAAATCGGTTTACCTGTGACAACTCCGGGGACAGCATGACCAACGTTGACAGAATAAGTATCCATCATCCAAGCCATTTCACGGGCAGAAGTACCCATGTCTGGTGCGGGAATATCTACGGAAGGGCCAATGTCTTTAATTAATTCACTGGTATAGCGGCGGGTAATTCTTTCTAGTTCGCCGATACTATAACTTTTCGGGTCTATGGCTATGCCTCCCTTAGCACCGCCGTAAGGTATACCTAATAAGGCACACTTCCAAGTCATCAGCATGGCCAAAGCTGATACTTCCCGCAATGACACAGCCGGATGGTAACGGATTCCTCCTTTATAGGGGCCTAAGATATCAGAATGCTGTACCCGATGACCAGCCAAAACCTGAACTTCCCCATTATCTAGTTTCACAGGAATGGAAACCGTTACCACTTTGCGGGGATGACTGAGAATTTCCAATACACCGGAATCTAGCTTTAATTCTTTACCTGCCGCATCCAAGTAACTACAAGCTTGATCAAACGGGCAAATATGCGCTGGAGTAGCAGCTTCCAGCGGTCGCAGAGGTGTTGCAACCATAAAATTTTTCTCCTAATCGCGGTATCTTCGCGCACCGGATATGTATATGCCTAATATGCCTAGCTTATCTCGGTTTTCTTAAAAAGGTAGATTTTTGTAGTTTTTGTTACATTTTTATCTAATCAAGCTAGAAGACTCCCGTTACAATGCACCAGCATTTAGCGGGAGACGGCAGTTGCTCATGGGGGAAACCCCCAAGACCGCACTGCCTCATGAATAGCGGTTAAAAACGAAACACCCTGTTAGAAGATATTTTGTGACACGAAATGATTCTAGCAGGGTAGTTGAGTTTTTGACAAAACAATGATACTCTAATTAACAGTAACCAGACAAAAGAATGATAGTTTACGAAGCAAAAGCAGAAACAACAAAAGAGCAGTCACTTAAGGTAAATGAAGCCTTAAGGACTGCTCTTTTTGTTAGAAATTCTTGCTTACGCTACTGGATAGATGGTCATGCAAAAACTGGTTACGACTTGAATAAATATACCAAGGTTCTGGCTGACAATCCTGAATTTCCGTGGGTAGAAAAACTTAACTCAACGGCAAGACAGGCAATGGCAGAAAGAACATGGTCAGCGATATCAAGGTTCTTTAGTAATTGCAAAAAGAAGATACCAGGAAAGAAAGGATTCCCCAGATTTAGACGAATCCAAACTAGGCTATCCGTAGAGTATAAACAAAGTGGTTGGTCACTATCAGCGTGTCGCCAGTACATTACATTCACAGATGGATTTGAAATTGGAAAACTCAAACTCAGGGGAACCC
>NZ_CAWUDE010000013.1:0-164886 GCF_963920895.1 Anabaena sp. CCY 9613 | reverse complement strand
CATCCCGTTAAGTCTGGCGACTTTAACGGGAGTCCTCTTGCTCCATTAAGATAGAGAAAATGCCAGATTCAGTATTTACTATCTTTATGATCTTCGGCTTTATTTGGATACTCATGGGAGTTGTGGCGGTAATTGCTCTTGTCAAGTCGGAAGGTCAAGCGGTTCGCTTTGACAAATCAGCACTGATTGTATTTATCCCTATTATTATTCCCATTGTGATTGTTTTGTTATATCAGGTTTTCAGACCATTTTTCCCTAAAATCAAAACCTTATTCTGGAACAAGCGATCGCACTTCGTCCACGGATAAAGTCAATGCTTGGGCAATTTGTTCTACACTCAATCCCATTTGCAACAATTGAGGTACAGCGTTTCTTCTGGCTTGTTCAGCTTGTTCAGCACGTTGGTGTTCTTGTTCAGCGCGTTGGGAAATCTCTGCATAACTTAAAAAACGTTCACCATCTGGACGATAAAGCTGCAAACCAGTCTCTGATGGTACGAAACGAATTTGTAGTCTCGGACTTACCCAATCTGCCATTTGAGGGATGACATCTAAACCATCTTCACCTCGTAGCCAACCCTGTAGACTATTGCTGTCAGGATCATAAATGTAATACTCCTCTACACCATAGCGGTCATAGAAAAGTAATTTCTTCTCCATCTCTACTTTGGTATTACTAGGAGAGAGAATCTCAAAGACTACTTGTGGTGAAATTTTGCCTTCTTTCCATTGTAGATAAGATAAGCGATCTCCTTTCGGTCTACCTATAACTACCATGACATCTGGGGCGTTGACAATATTATTACGACCTTCTACTGGATACCAAAATAAATCTCCAGCCACAAATACGTTTGGGTCATCAGCAAATAGCCAATCGAGATTTTGTTTAATTTCGACAATCCAGCGAAACTGAATCGTATTATTCGCCACTGGTTTTCCGTCACTATCTGGATAAATGACCTCTGGTTGAGTCTGCGGTGGGATTTGCGATACCATAGCTTCGCCCTCAGCAGGATGTGGAATAGGGATGTTTTTAAGGTAGCAAAGAATTGCGGATATCTGAATAATTCACTGCCAATACATGAAGATGATTATTTAATTTTTGCCCAAAACCGGATAAATCCATAAGAATCGCTTGGTGTACCAGGACTTGTAGCGGAAGGTACATCGCCTAAGTTGACGACTACATTTGGGTAAATTGAATTGAAACCGTTGAGATTGACCAAACTCAGGATACGATCGCAGATACCAAAGTAATCGGCATTCAAAAATCTAGCTATTGCCAGATGCTCAAAACCTGTCTAGAGTTGTAACTTAACAACTGTTGAGCCGAAAGATATACTTGTGGATGCCATATTAGAACGATCGCACGAACTCAAACAAGCTTTAGTTGATTTTGTTCTGGATGCAGAAGGGGAACTAGCGCAAGCACTGGAAACCTATGCAGCAGAACAGTTACGCCGTGGTAGTGGAGATAATACGCAGCAAGACTTAATTATTGACAGCTTTCTCACCCAAGGGCAAGTTAATGACCATTCTCCGCTAGAGTTGTTTATCGCCAGCCATCAAGATTTATCAGAGAGCGATCGCAATTTAATCAATAATTGGCATCATAGTTTTATTGGTTTATTTGCCATCACCAGCATCTTACCCGATGGCTTTGAGTTAAGAAATTGGCTTACAAATAAACGCTATATTGTCAAGCCTACTAAGGCGCAAACATTACAAACATTATCAAGGTTGAAAGAAGGAGAAATATTACTCACTCGCATTTCACCTGTTAATGATAGCTACTGGATGTTTTCTGGCCCTCATACACTCATGGGTAAATTGGGTAAGCCAAAACTCGCCGTAGCAATTGGTAATTTTAAAGAAAACTATAAAAATAATCTTTATAGTGATGCTCCTGAGTTACTAGAGGAAGCTTGGAAATCAGTAGAAAAATATCATCATCAGTTTGTTGACTTTTTTGGTAGTGATGAAATTACATTGCCTGGATATCAACTAAATAAAAAAATAGCTGAATTTCAAGAAATACTGACTGAGCAAACTTTAGCTGCTGCGGGCATTGATTCTTCTAAATCTCTAGCAGAAATGGCAGAAGAAGCTGGTGTAAGTGAAGAAGAAATAAAAACAGCTGCAAAGGAAGTTGGTGCAGACTCAAAAGCAGTTTCTCAGCTTTTTAAAGGTGATAATAACAATGGTAAAACCAAAATGGTCATGCCAAAAGTGGATTTACCTGCTGACTTGAAAAAAGCAGAACAAGTAACGGCACTTTCCCATCCGCGTTGGGGACAAATGTTTGTTAAAACATACAGTCAAATGCAAGATATTTTATCTTCTGATGATGAGCAAAATCGCACAGAAAACGAGAAACTCATCCGCTATTACCTAGAAGACAAAAGTATTAATGTATTTATTTGGCATCGTCTAGCCGAGAAGTATCCCACTCAATTAGAAAAGTTATTACAAGATTTTCTGCAACGTCCAGAGTTTAACTTAACTAAAGACTTGGATACAGTTTTACAAGAATTTGATAAGCCTTTAGAGCCAGATTTACCAGAAATTGCTAGTGTACCCATACATTTGCACAATTTATTTCAAGAAGCTATTGCCGAAGTGCAAAAATCTAAGCCTAAGGGTAAGGGAAAGAAAAAAACAGGAACGGGTTTTAAATAAAGTGAGATACTAGAGGTTTCGGTAATTTAATCAGCTTCAAAGCTTTTACTATCATAGTCAAAAGTTAGAAAAGTATTGTCATCAGGCATGATTCCTATTTCAATAAATACTGTGAATTTTCTTATATAAATAAATTTTTTGGCATATTAGCATTAGTGCTAGAGTGCTGCATATTGGGAGTCAAACCAAGGCAGGTATGAGACATGGTGCGATTAAAAACGTGGCAATGGGGCGTATTAGCAATTCCCATCGTTATTATCATCACCTTTTTATTGGTATCCGCTGGGTTGCAGATTCATGCTTGGGGTATTAATTGGATTTGGGGTGTATTTACTCTGGTATTTGTGGGTTGGCGTTGGCTGCTAGTGAGATGGACTCAACCTGCAATCAAACAGCTCGAAGCGGTAATGACAGAAGTTCAAGAAGAACTAAAATCAGCCGCAGAAGATACAGCAGGAAGTGACACCACAAAGCAGGCGGAAATGGCACTCCAGGAGATTTTGAAAGTAGCACAAAACGATCGCCCGATTTGGGAAGATTGGCAAACTTTTTGGACACGATGCCAAGATTTAGTCACAGCGATCGCTCATATCTACTATCCTCAAGTTCAATATCCTCTATTAAATATCTACATACCCCAGGCTTACGGTTTGATTCGGGGAACAATGGATGATTTAGATCAGTGGATGCAAAAGTTATCCCCGGCTCTGAATCAAGTCACAGTTGCACAAGCTTATCAAGCGTATGAAGTCTACCGCAAACTAGAGCCATCGGCTCGTAAACTTTGGCAAGCCTGGAATTGGGCACAGTGGTTATTGAATCCTGTGGCAGCAGTGGCAAAACAAGCTACACAAGGTTATAGTAACCAGGCAACTCAGCAGCTATTGGTCAATTTGGGCCAACTTTTGCGGGAAAATGCGCTGAGGAATTTATGCCGTCAGGCGATCGCTCTTTATAGTGGTGGTAAACTGCCAATGTCAGCATCCGCCATTTCTACACCAGCACTACCCAAAGCGAAAACTCAAAATCTGCGAGAAATACTCACCCAAGCAGAACCACCAGAGGTAGTCGCCCAAAAACCAGTCAACATTTTACTTGTAGGCCGTACTGGTTCTGGCAAAAGCAGTTTGATTAACACGTTATTTCAAGCTGATTTGGCAGCCGTGGATATTTTGCCCAGCACTGATCAAATAGATAATTACCAATGGCAGTCTGCAAGTGGGGAAACTTTAAACCTGTGGGATACTCCAGGTTATGAACAAGTAAATGGTGGGGATCTGCGAAACTTGGTGCTTGATTATGCTACAAACGCAGATTTACTACTGTTAGTTACTCCTGCCCTTGATCCCGCCTTACAAATGGATGTGGATTTTCTCCAAGATATGCAGACGGCAGTTGCAGACTTACCAGCGATCGCAGTTGTCACCCAAGTAGATCGTCTGCGTCCCATCCGCGAGTGGCAACCGCCTTATGATTGGGAATGGGGTGATAAGCCCAAGGAAATTGCCATTCGGGAAGCTACCCAGTACCGCGCTCAACTTTTGGATAAATTCTGTAATCTGGTTTTACCCATTGTTACCAGTGATGTGAAAACAGGTCGAATGGCCTGGGGAGTAGAGGGACTATCTTTATCATTATTACAAGCGATCGCTCCTGCCAAACAACTGCGGCTAGCGCGCTTTTTGCGTAACTTAGAAGCCCGGACTGTGGCCACTGCCAAAATCATCGATCACTATACTTTCCAGATGGCAACGACTCAGGGACTAACTGCACTGCTTAAAAGTCCTGTACTTCAGTTTATCTCTACCTTATCAACGGGTTCTCCGACACTGGCGTATTTGCTGGCAGAACAAATCCCCGTGGAACAGTTGCCAATTGTGATTGGTAAACTTCAGATGGCCTATGATTTGTTTTCCCTGTTGAATACAAGTAATGTTAACCCGCTGAAATTTGATTTATTATCTCTGTGGCCATTGCTACTAGAAAACTCTGCCTCACCTGACCGCAACGCCTGGGCTTTTGGTCATGCTTTAGTAGAGTATTGGACTCAGAATTTGACTATTGAACAACTAAGGAAACGGTTTGATTACTATTTGCAGCAGCATAAATAAAGAGGCTACAAGCAGTCATGCAATGGAAAATGTCAGTAGCCTCTTTTGCTGATTAATACCATCTAGATTTATCAGTCCGGGTTTCTGGTCAGTAAAAACAATTAAGCTGGTTGTATTTCTGGATTACCGTCTTCAACTACAAATGAAGCACGCTTACTCAACGTCCCAAAAGGAGTTGTGACATTAGACATAACTAGATAATCTGTTTTCCAGTTTGTGGGAGTCAATGAACAGCGAACATATCCCCGTTGACCGTTGTAGAACTTAATGTGCGGGTTGTCAGGTAAATAAGCGGCTACTGTGGGATTCATATCTACCCCATCTCCACCAGAGCTAATTGAAGTACAGACAAATTCACTACCAACTGTAGCGGATTCTGGCTGATCAAAATTAACCTTCAGATTCATTGCCCAATGGGAATGCACATCACCTGCCAATGATACTGGATTGGAGGGCTGACGCTGTTGGAGGAAATTCATCAGGCGATCGCGAGAAGCCACATAAGCGTCCCACTTATCCATGCTAAAAATTTGGCCTTCACCTGGCAAAAAGTCTCTTTGAGCAATAGGTACTTGCTGCGCTAAAACATTCCATTTAGCTTGTGAGCTATCTAGACCTTGATACAACCAACTTTCTTGTTCTTGTCCTAGAATTGTTGCCTGTGGATCAAAAACCTCTGGGCAACGTTCTTTGCTACCATCACCACAAGGTTGGTCAGTACGATACTGGCGGGTATCTAAAACATGGAATGTTGCCAAATTACCAAAAGAAAGCCGACGGAAAAGTTGCATATCAGGGCCAGTGGGTCGTGAAAAAGGACGCAATGGCATGTGTTCATAGTAAGCCTGATAAGCAACTGCTCGCCGTTCCAAGAAAATTGCTGGATCTGCATCTGGCTCATTATCCAGTTGTGAAATGTCATTGGCGTAGTTGTTTTCCACTTCGTGGTCGTCCCAAGTGACAATCCAAGGTAAGGCTGCATGAGCTGCTTGCAAATCAGCATCAGTTTTATAGAGGGCGTGACGGTTGCGATAATCCTCTAAAGTCACAATTTTGGGACTATTATGTGGTCTGACGGTATTGTTGCCAATTCCTCCTTCATAGATATAGTCACCAGTATGTACCACTAAGCTGAGGTCATCCTGAGCTAGATATTTATAGGCGGTATAGTATCCTTGCTGATAGTTTTGGCAAGATACCACGGCAAAGTTAAATTGATTCAAGTAGCTTCCCGGTAAAGGAGCTGTACGAGTGCGACCAATGGGGCTAGTCTCTCTGCCGACAATAAATTGATACCAGTACCAAGTATTAGGTTCGAGTCCTTCAACTACAACCCGAATTGAATGCGCCAGTTCTGGTGTTGCAAACTCGCTACCTCTGGCTACAATCCTTCTCATCTTAGGATCAGTTGCCACTCGCCAGCGCACAGGCACATTATAAGGTGGCATTCCTCCTCCATTTAGAGGTTCAGGAGCTAGGCGAGTCCAAAGGACGACGCTAGTAGCATATGGTTCACCCGATGCCACACCGAGTTTAAAAGGATAGTCAGAAAATCGGCCTGTGGCGATCGCTCGTTGATGGGAAAATTGGCTGGTGACTGCAAACCCAGTTAATGCTCCCGCCCCAAGAATTAAATTACGTCGTTTGATTCGATTACGCAAAAACCGCTCAAAATTCAAGTAATCTGCCATTGTCATGCTCCTGACTAACAGGTGAATTTCAGCAGAGAAACATGTGATTACAGGAAAACGGGATAATCATAGGCAAACTCCACAACTAAATTTTCTTGCCAAAAATCAGGCGGGAATTGACAAATTTATCCAGTAATTTTTATGTATCAGATGTCACTTTGCCAAATTAAACCTACTAGTTAGAGATTAATTCTGTGCAAAGAAAGAGTTAATGAAAACTTAATTTTTGGATATTTATTGTTTATGATCAAATTAATCTAAAAGAAATGCGTCTCGATTGTTATTAATTAATTTTGGTTCGGGCTAATCAAAATAAACAATATCTATAAAATTTTGAAATAAGATTTTGGTTGACAGATTTAATTAAAAACTGCTCATACTGAAGTTACAGTCAAGAGCAGTTTTCAGTTGAAATGCCTAGATCCGATTTAGGCATCTTCTATTTCAAATTGCGCTACCGTCACAGCGTTAAAGGCAAACGCAAACACTAAAGGCATAGGGCACTTAAATATAACTGCCGAAACGATCGCCACAATTGTGCCAATCACCGCCGATGCTGACCAGACTCTTTCCTCAACAGTGAATCCTTTTTCAGATTTAATCAAGTTGAGGACATGATTGGGGATTGGTTCTGGCATGACTCCTCCTGGTGGAAAAGCCCAATAGTTGTTACGCCGCTCGACAAATAATTCAGTCCAGCCATTTTCTTGGCACCATGCTTCTATCCAATCAAGAGAGTAATGTGTCATAACGGTGTTGGTAATTTCGGCTTGCGGAATTTCTATAGTTGGTGAAAATAATTTGTGGGAGATTCCTGAATAGTTAACCAATCATTATGCCCTACAGGCAATGCTCCTCTTGTAAAGCGTTATCAGCATTTCAGATATACAATTATTGCTTAATCGCTCACCATAACTAACAGAATAACAGCCCATAATGACTGTTTAACTGGAAATACAATAAACTTTACTTAAAAATTTTGATGTCAAGAATTGTAAATAACTGCGCGATCGCCTGTTAACTAATAAAACTTTTTATATCGCAAAATTGATTTTATAAAATCAAGAATTGTAAATATTTAAGTGAGCAATTATTGTTTGATTATTGAATTTATCTAAAGTTAAATATAAAAAACTGTACCTTGCGAATGAATTTTGGTATGGATACAGTAGTGCGATCGCCACTCGGTTAGCATTTGAATTAAATGTATAATAAATCACAAAAATGCTTAATTGGTAACTGATCTAAATACGGTAAGCTGAAAGAAGTGATGAAAAATTACAGTAGCTTATGTTTTGGAAGCAAGGATTAGCATTGATTTTGGGGATTGTATTATTTTTCCAAGCTTCCCCTGCCTTGGCAGATTGGACTCATCCGATGTCATTTAGTAATGCAGAGTTAGCCAGACGTGATTTTTCTGGTCAAAGTTTACAAGCCGCTGAGTTCTCTAACGCCAATATGGAATTGGCTAACTTTGAAGATGCAGACTTGCGGGGAGCGGTCATGAGTGCTTCGGTAATGACGCAAGCAAATCTACATGGAGCGGATTTAACTAATGCTATGGTGGATCAGGTAAAGTTTACCGGGGCTGATTTGAGCGATGCCGTTTTCAAAGAAGCTCTGTTGCTGCGTTCTGTTTTTACTGATGTGAATATAGACAGCGCCGACTTTACAGATGCAATTTTGGATGGGGCACAAGTTAAAGAACTTTGCAATAAAGCCAGTGGTGTAAATTCTAAAACTGGTGTAGAAACTCGTTATTCTTTAGGATGTCGATGAAGCGTGTTGGTGTAATTGGTGGTGGGCAACTAGCCTGGATGATGGGGAATGCAGCGAAGAAGTTAGGAGTGGAATTGATAGTACAAACTCCTAGCAAAAATGATCCCGCTGTGTCTATTGCCCAAGATATCGTTTTGGCGTCCGTCGATGATGCTATTGCTACCGCAGCTTTAGCAGCAAAAACTGATGTTATCACCTTTGAAAATGAATTTGTAAATTTAGATGCCTTATCTTTAATCGAACATCAAGGTATTTGCTTTCGACCCAGGCTAGAAGCTTTAACTCCGCTTTTAGATAAATATCATCAGCGTTGCTATTTAAGAGATTTGAGATTACCTGTTCCCCAATTTTTTGCCCTTGAACAACAGGAAGATATTACATCTAAAATAGAAAAATTAGGTTTTCCAGTTGTTTTAAAATCCCGACGGCATGGTTATGACGGACAAGGTACTTTTATTATTCCCGATTTAGCTAGTTGGCAACAACAGCTAGATTCAAGTTTAAATCAATCTCTATTTTTAATAGAAGAATTTATCCCCTTTGAAAGAGAACTAGCAATAATTGCTGTTCGTTCTGTAGAAGGTGAAGTGGTCACTTATCCAGTGGTGGAAACCCAACAAGAACAACAAGTATGTCGGCGAGTAATTGCACCAGCTAATATTACACCTAATCAAGCAGCAGAAATTGAAGCGATCGCTCATACTCTATTAAATAGTTTGCAAGTAGTTGGGGTGTTTGGCATTGAACTATTTCTCACCGCCACTGGCACAGTCTTGGTAAATGAAATAGCCCCACGCACCCATAATTCTGGGCATTTTTCCCTAGATGCCTGCGAAACATCCCAATTTGAACAGCACTTGAGAGCGGTTTGTGGTTTACCTTTGGGAAACCCTGCATTACATTGTGCTAGTGCAATTATGGTCAACCTCCTGGGGTATGAAACTTCCAGTAGCGACTACCACAGCCAGCGTCAAAAATTAGCCGAGATTCCCCAAGCTTTTGTTCATTGGTACAACAAAACAGAATCTCGTCCTGGTCGTAAACTAGGACACGTCACAGTTTTACTAGATCATCAGAACCGAGATGCAGCCAATATCGTTGCTCAGAATATAGAATCTATCTGGTATGGCAATTAAATTTCCCAGAAAATTGCCCTACTGAACACACAACCGATTGTTGAAAGCTATAATGAGTTAGTTGCACTACGACGTTGGTGACTGCCATAAAGTTTTTTGATCTATGTCTTTAAAGAAAAGGGAAGCTAACAATTCTCGTGGCAGTAGACCGGGCATGTACCCGGAAACTTAAAACGAAGAAAGTCGGCACCCACCTGGTTTAACCAGGTCATAAACTTAGGTAAAACGGCGTCGCGGTGAACTCAAAATAATTAGCTCCTAAAGTTAGCAAAGACTTGGGAGCTTTAATTATCTAAAAATATAAATAAATTTACTAAGAGGCAGGGTCAGCATTTCACTGATTTCCCTTAAATAAATTCAGTTCCAGTGAATTTGATGATTTATCTGTGCCTACACAAGAAAATTAATTCTGTATACGTTGATTCTAATTTAGTGATCATTCAGAGTTAAGATAACAAAAATTGTATTAAATTGTGGTTCAAGCTACAAAAAATTGTCACAACAACTACCTCATACCGTATTTCCAGCTTCGGTTACCCGACTAGATAATGGCTTAACACTGATCCATCAAGAGATTTCCACTACACCCGTAGTTGTAGCTGATGTTTGGGTGCGTGCTGGAGCAACCCGTGAGCCAAAACCCTGGTTTGGGATTGCTCATTTTTTAGAACATATGATTTTTAAGGGTACAGCAACACTAGCACCGGGAATGTTTGATCATCAGATTGAAAACCGGGGCGGTGTTAGTAATGCGGCTACCAGCCATGATTATGCTCATTACACCCTGACTACAGCTGCCTCTTACCTAGGGGATACTTTACCCCATTTGGGAGAACTGTTAACTCAGGCGGCAATTCCCGACGATGAATTTATCCGCGAACGCGATGTAGTCTTAGAAGAAATCCGCGCTTGCAGCGATGATCCCGACTGGATAGGATTTCAAGCCCTCAATCAAAGCATTTATCAAAACCATCCTTACGGGCGTTCGGTGCTGGGTACTGAACAAGAACTGATGCAGCAGTCGCCCCAAGCCATGCGTTGTTTTCATCGCGCTCACTACCAACCAGATAACATGACAGTAGTGATTGTCGGGGGAATTGCTCAAGAACCAGCCAGGGAACTTGTTAATCAGTCATTTGTTGATTTTGCTGAACCCTTGCATTGTCCGCAGTCGGAAACCATAGTAGAACCAGTCATTGCCGGCATTCATCGCCAAGAACTATGCTTACCACGGGTAGAACAAGCTAGATTACTCATGGCGTGGGTTGTCCCCGGAGTCAAGCAACTCCGCACCGCCTATGGTTTAGATTTATTATCAGTATTATTGGCAGAAGGGCGAACTTCTCGCTTGGTGCGTGAGTTAAGAGAAGAATCGCAATTAGTACAGGGAATTTGTAGTAATTTTTCTCTGCAACAAGAATCGAGTTTATTTACAATTACTGCTTGGTTGGAGCCAGAAAACCTGGATACAGTAGAGAACTTGATTCGTCAACATTTGGATGATTTACAAAACCAAGAAATTAGCGCCCAGGAACTAGCTCGGACACAAAGACTGTTGTGTAATGAGTATGCATTTTCTACCGAGACACCAAATCAACTTACAGGGTTGTATGGGTACTACAACACTATCGCTCATGCTGAATTAGCGGTGGCATATCCGCAGCAGATTCAATCGTTTCAAACCCCAGAACTGCAACAATTAGCAAAACAATATCTTTCACCGCAAAATTATGCAGTGACGATACTTAAACCCTGTTAGTGTCAGTGGTTATTGATTAACTGACCACTCCATAACTAATAACCGATATCAGAGCGCTCATGACTCAAACTGTAAAACCTTCTTTATCTCACTCCTCCATACATCGCACTGTCTTAAATAATGGCATTGTTGTGTTGGTAGCAGAAAATCCGGTTGCGGATATTATTGCGGCGCGAATTTTTGTCCGTGCTGGTAGTTGTCATGAACAACGTGACAAAGCAGGATTAGCCCATTTGCTGTCATCGGTAATGACGAAGGGATGTGAGGGACTTTCGAGCTTAGAAATTGCCGAACAAGTGGAATCGGTAGGTGCCAGTTTGAGTACAGATGCTACCACTGATTATTTTCTCATGTCCTTGAAGACAGTCACATCAGACTTTCCAGAAATTTTAACATTGGCAGGGCTGATGTTGCGATCGCCTACATTTCCCGAACTCCAAGTAGAATTAGAACGGCGTTTGGCACTACAAGATATTCGTTCCCAACAAGAGCAACCGTTTACCCTTGCTTTTAGCCAAATGCGAGAGGTAATTTATCAAAACCATCCTTATGCAACTTCAGTGTTGGGAGATGAAGCCACGATGAATGGCTTATCTCGTGAGGACTTAATACAGTATCACCAGACTTATTTTCGTCCAGATAATATAGTCATTAGTATTGCCGGTCGAGTCACCCAAACAGATGCAATAGCGCTGGTAGAACAAGTATTTGGCCATTGGCAAGTTCCCTCACAAGCCTTGCCATTATTAGAGTTGCCAGAGATTCGCGTGGAACCACAGCATCGGCTAAAACCTATACAGACACAGCAATCTATCGTTATGCTGGGTTATTTAGGGTCATCAGTAAGTTCTCCAGAATATGCCCCATTGAAATTGCTGTCTACTTACTTGGGCAATGGGCTGTCTAGTCGCTTGTTTGTAGAATTACGCGAAAAGCGGGGCTTGGCGTACGAAGTATCGTCATTTTATCCCACAAGACAGTATCCGGGATCATTTGTCGTGTATATGGGTACTGCACCAGAAAACACCACCATAGCCCTAGAAGGATTGCGTACAGAAGTAGATTTACTCTGCACTACAGAAGTATCAGCAACCGCCCTGCAAGCAGCCAAAAACAAGATATTGGGACAGTATGCCTTAGGTAAACAAACTAACGGACAAATTGCTCAAATATACGGTTGGTATGAAACTTTGGGTTTAGGAATTGATTTTGATCAGGTGTTTCAAGAATTGATTGCTTCGGTAAATGTCCAAGATGCGATGGCTGCTGCTTGTAAGTATTTACAGGAACCTTATATTTCGTTGGTGGGGCAAGAAACCGCAATTAATAATGCCCTTGTGTAAAGTGAACTGTGTAAACTATGTAAAATTGCGATCGCAGTAGCTGTCTTTTGGACATAAGTAGTTGTAATATTAGCATCAGAGGATTCTGGGAATAAATTCCATGAAAGGCAGCCTGAGACCAAGTATTTGGAACTACTTCAAGTCACCAAAAGCATTTCAATTCTTGCAAGCAGGTAAGTTGTATTGGTTACTCTTGCTTTCTTCTTTGTCTGTGCTGATTGGTTTATCTGCTGTAATTGCTACTACACCACCCCAAAAAATTGTCCAAGCAATTCCTGGAGGTATGATTAACCGTCCCACCTTGCAACTTGGTAGTCAAGGAGAAAGGGTTTCCGAACTTCAGGCGGCTTTAAAACTTTTGGGCTTTTACACCGGTGAAGTAAATGGCGTTTACAACGAAAATACAGCTAGCGCTGTTTCTGTATTTAAACGCGCAGTTAGCTTAAATCCAGATGGCATTGTTGATGCTGATACTTGGCAAAGACTATTCCCCAAGGAACCAATAGTGACACCAACTATCTCTTCAGCAAATCCAGCACCTAACTTAGCTAATTTTCCTGTACCGACCCAAACCAGCCCTCCTAGACCTACTCCTACTCCCACACCAAGTCCTAGCCCCCAGCCCAGGACTGCAACGGCGACGCGAGCAGCATCCCCGACTCCCCGCCCAGCGGCTGCACCTGTTACACAAATCCCTGGTGTGCAGTACACCGCCCAAGGATGGCCAATTTTACGTTTAGGAATGCGTAACTCGGAAGTGAGGAAACTGCAAGAACGGCTACAACAACTAGGCTTTTTAACTGGTGGTGTAGATGGTGATTTTGGCCCTTCAACCGAGGCAGCGGTGAAAGCGGCTCAACAGCGCTATAATTTGGAGCCGGACGGCGTAGCTGGTGGTGCTACTTGGGAAGCTCTCTTGCGGCGATCGCCTGGTCAACGATAGGCTTATGTATGATTAATTGTTATTAGTCACAAGTAATTTAAACTTTTAATTTCTCAAGTAACTATGAAACACTTTTTATTAACTTGGCTGGCGACTGCGGTGGCGTTGCTGATAACTGCCAACATTGTACCTGGGTTCTTTGTTCGGAACTTTATCGCCGCGTTAGTAGCTGTAGCAATTATTGGTTTAGTCAATGCTTTTATTCGACCAATTTTAAGTATTTTAGCGTTTCCCATTACATTAATTACCTTTGGTTTATTTACATTTGTCATCAATGCTTTAACTCTTTGGCTAGCAAGTAACCTCACTCCTGGTTACGGTTTTGAAATTCAAGGTTTTTTACCTGCTTTAATCGGTTCAATTGTATTAACAATTGTTTCTAGCCTAATTAGCTATTTTCTCAGAACAATTTTGTAGAACAAGCCACAGCTAAAGTCACTGCTTTTAGTTCTCCAGGTAAGCGGAAAATTTGTTTAGTAACTAATAATTTAGGTAATAAGGGTTGTGGTAGTGCAAAATGGGTCTGTGAAAGGCTCATTTTTAACTCTTGCTTGTTAATTTGTAAGACTGCAAGCATAGCCGCAGCCTCAGCCACGCTCGGTGTTCCTACTGCTTGTTCAGCGATTTTGCTAGGGTTGGGTACGGAAACTGTAGAGAGCATTTCGGCTGTAAAGGTTTTTAAAGGCCAATTTTGCCACTGACAAAGTTCGATTAAACCAACTTCCCTAGCTTTTTGATCAATAGTAGCAATACCTGCGATCGCACTTTCTGCAAGTTGGTTGGCTTGAAAAACTTCCTCAATGGCTGTAGCGATTAATTGCCGTGAACTACCTTGTTGACAGCCAATTCCTACCCATAAATTGGGTTTCTGCATAAATCATCGAATGAAGGGTAAAAGGTCAAATTTTTGACGAAGTTCTAAGAGAGAAACGTCCAAAAGATGCTCATAGTTAAGAAATGGATAATAATTTCGAGAGCTACGAGTTTTCACCCATATCATAATTAATTCCGGTAGCAGTTGAGGTAATACCCAAGCAATAGAACTGTATAACCACAAAACTCCACGCTGCTTAATCAAGTCTTTGTACATGATGTCTATCGCTGGCTTGATTTTAGGATCTCTGTTTGTTTGTATGTAATCGCTGAATTTAAAGTCACTTGTCCAAAAACTCAGGGGTAATAGTTTTAGTTCGTCGTACATTCCTGTATCACAACCATAAATAACGTGTGACACATCATGAGCTGATAAAATTTTGGCAAATTCTGGTAACAGTTCTCTTGGATCAGTGATGTGTGGATTCACGGTATAGTATTCTTCCAATCCTTGTCGGAGAGTCTGGCTACTGTTTTTATCAATGTAGCGAGGGTGAGGATATCGGCGCATTATTTTTATTTCGATACGATACTGTTTCGTAAATTATAATATCACCCATGAATAACAGCAATAAAAAGTCCCCAGGAAGACCTCGGAGTACTCAGTCTCACCAAGCTATGCTAGAAGCGACCTTAGAACTACTCGCAGAAGTTGGTTTTGAGGCGATGAGTATTGAGGCGATCGCTGTTCGTGCTAAAGTCGGTAAAACAACTATATATCGACGCTACAGCAGCAAAGAGGAACTTGTTGCTGATGCTATTGAAAGTATTAGACAAGAAGTTGTCATTGCTGATACAGGTAATCTCTGGAGTGATATTGAGACGTTAATTGAGAATGCGGCACAAATCACGCTTAATCCCTTGGGAAGACAGACTGTTGCTATGATTATCAGCAGTGCATCATACAGTTCTCAGTTTGCACAAATTTACTGGAAAAAATACCTACAACCCCGAAAACAAGCTTTCGCTGTGGTCTTAGAACGGGCAAAAGCGAGAAACGAAATTCACAAAGATTTAGACCCCGGATTAGTTTTTGATGCAATTAGTGGGATTATGCTTTATGCACTAATTTTCCCACCCAAAACTGAATCTTGGGAAATATATATTCGTCGTGCCTTGAGTCTTTTACTTAGTAAATAGCGTAAAAATTTCCTATAAACCCTAGTAATTCCAGCTTAGTTAAGGCTTTTGCCTTAGCCGTTCACGATGATACCTGGAAACTGCTCTTTAGAATACTGTTCCCCAAAACTAAAAACTATATATTTAACCCATCTAGCACAGTAGGAAACGCTGAGGTAGAGACTAGATAAAAAGTAAAAGCTAAATTTACTTCTTGAATTTTGCTGTCTTGGTATCCTTGAGGCAAAAAAATTTTGCTGGCTCTACCTTTGTGTTTCTATTTCTCCTTGCTCCGGCGCAGCCAGCTAACAACAGTTGCGACGGAGTTTTGTTTTCTTCATATTGTGGGCTAGGTGTTGCATACCTCCTTTGTATTTAAGTAAATACCTTTAATTCAATTGCTTGTCAAGGTGTTTTTAGAAAATTTTTAATATGCCCCATGCCCATAAGTATTTATTCCTGGGCCCCAGCTTTTTGTAGTCTTTGCACTATGTCTTTATATCCATTAAATTCTGCAATCATCAAAGCAGTATAACCACCCCGATTTTTCGCATTGACATCTGCTCCAGCTTGCAACAATATCTGTACAGCCGCGTTATAGCCTCCAGAAGCTGCCCACATTAACGCTGTCGCCCCTGCTACGTCCTGAAAATTCACATTTGCACCTTTTTCCAACAACAACCGGATAATCCCTGTGTAATTGCGTTCTACGGCTTTAATTAAAACTGTTTTACCATCATCGCCTAAACTATTGGCATCAACACCGTAGTCTAGTAATACTTTAACTATCTGGATGCATCCCTGGGATATTGCCAATATCAAAGGTATAGTCAGGCTTCCCCTATGAATCTTGTCACTACATCGCAGCAGTGCTTCCACGATTTCGCTATGTCCCTGTAATGCAGCTACAAGTATTGGTGTATCACCTAAATGATTGCTAATTTGCGGATTTGCACCCCGCTCAAGTAACAATTGCACAATATCTATGTAACCTTCGACAACAGCCAAGTGTAAGGCAGTTTCACCATCTTTGTCTTGAAGATTAATTTCCGCACCGTAATCGAGTAAAGCAGATGAGATCGCCCTGTGTCCAGCTGCAACAGCTGCCGAAAGCGCAGTACTTCCATCATCATTTTTCCGATTCACGTCAGCCCCAGCTGTGAGCAATGCCTGTACAACATCCAAATTTCCCAAGTCAGCCGCAATCATCAACAGCGTCTCACCTTCGTCATCTTGGGCATTGACATCTGCGTTATTTTGTAGTAATAATTCTACAATTGCTGCATGTCCTTGTTGAATAGCCAGCTGTAAAGCAGTATCATCATCGTTATCTTGGATATTTACTTGAGCGCCAGCAGCCAGTAAGACTTTTACTACTTCTACATAACCTTTCAGTGCCGCAGCCATTAAAGCCGTACTACCATCTTCATTAATGGCATTCACATCAGCACCTCTGGATACTAACATCTGCACAATATCAAGTTGGTTAGCGCTAGCAGCCAACATTAAAGCCGTCAAACCATAGCGCTTTCTCGGTAGATTAATATTTGCGCCAGCATCCAAGAGCGATCGCACAATTTCGGTATAACCTAAATTAGCCGCAAACATTAAAGCTGTAGTACCATCGCCATCGCCAAAATCTACCTCAGCACCAGCAGCTAGTAGCCCACAAAGCCGTTTCATATCCCCGTTTTTCGCAGCATTCAGCAGCAAGATATCGTTATTTTCAGCCATGAATTAGTCCCGCACCAGCAGGTTTTGTTCGTTTATTCCCAAAATTTAGTCTGAAATTGTTTAACCACTTTGGCAAGAGGGGAAACTAATTCGTAATTAAGAAGACCAGATTTGATTCTTCCCCACCTCTTTCACCTCTGGCAACTTTAAGCACAGAACTTAAAGTTATACTACCTTTTATGAAGATTTAAGAATTGGGCGAGAACACAATGAGTTTGGAACTGTCACCTGAAGTTAAATATTGGCTGAACTTTTTTCACCCACTGACTATGTGGGGACTGTTAGCACTCTCACTTTACGCTGCCTATTTGGGGCTACAAGTACAGCGTACCAGAGGCGCTCAAGGGGAAGAAAAAAAAGAATTGATTAAAGGTAGATATAACGTCAAACACTACCAAATTGGATCTGTACTGTTAGCTTTGATGGTGACAGGTGCAATTGGTGGGATGGCTGTCACTTACATCAATAACGGTAAATTATTTGTGGGGCCACATCTGCTAGCCGGACTGGGGATGACTGGTTTGATTGCATTTTCTGCTGCTTTATCTCCTTTCATGCAAAAAGGAGCAAATTGGGCGCGTGCCACTCACATTCTCGTAAATTTCGTCATTTTAGGGCTTTTTACTTGGCAAGCTATTACTGGTGTGCAAATTGTCCAAAGAATACTCACTAATGCTTAGTTATTAGTCATTGGTCATTAGCCAAGCTGTACTAGTTAATGGCTAATGACTGTTGATTTACCATTTTCTCTTAGAATTACCAGGAAAGGATATTCCTAAAGATTGATGAAAATCGTCTTGGACTTTGCGAGTTAAGCGACGAGAGACTTGACGAACGATTTGGTTAAGTAAGCGATCGCCTGTAGATTGAATTAAAGACTTGGGTAATCGCTGAATAAATTTAGGAAAGTGAATATCAACACTCAAATCCAATTCCCACTCAACTACTGTTATCTCACCCCCACAGGCGGAAGATTCATTGACCACATTTTCGATTAACTGTAGGGAAGCCTGATAATCTACGTCATAACCAGGCGCATGGTAATCAGGAATGGGGATAGTCCGAATGCGGTAAATCCCTTCATCTGGGGGTAAAAGTTCTAGACCAATCTTTGGTTCCACATCATAACCAAAAGAGCCAAAACGACCAATTATTAAAGCATAACCATTTTCATTTAACGGTTCTACCTTCATCGGTTCAGCACAACGCGAAAACCATGAAGTGTGAGCGTCAAGGTACTCAGCAACTGAGTTTGCTGGAGCATACATTTCCATTGAGTCACTATATCGACCGTAAAACCTATTTGGTGACCCTACAGTTACTTCTATCTGTGTGTCTTCGGCTGCTGTGACATTTGACGCTACAGGCAAAACTGTTTCTTTTATATCCAAAGATTGATATTCGCCGTTTGTTGAAAGCATCAACACATTCCCCTATAAATTGGCGTTTGTCTATAAATTAATAATTCCCAGGTTGACGGAGTTGTTTCGCAATAAACTGCCATTTTGGCCGAAACCTCACAAATCTGTCACGAACTTCATAAAATCACTAAAATTAAAGAACCGAATAATTACATATTAGTTTCCCAGGATAACGTTTTTCATGAAAGCATTTGTAGCAGGAGCAACAGGTGAAACAGGTCGCCGCATAGTACAAGAGCTAGTAGCACGGAATATTCCCGTGCGTGCATTAGTGCGGGATGTAGAAAAAGCCAGAGCCATTCTACCTCCTGAAGCTGAGTTAGTCATGGGCGATGTGTTACAAACAGAAAGTCTTAATATTGCTTTAGGTGATAGTACTGTCGTTTTATGCGCTACAGGTGCAAAACCTAGCTTCGACCCAACTGGCCCCTATAAGGTAGATTTTGAAGGTACTAAAAATTTAGTGGAAGCATCGAAGGCTAAAGGTATTGAGCATTTTGTCTTAGTGTCTTCTTTGTGTACTTCCCAGTTATTCCATCCTTTGAATTTGTTTTGGCTGATTTTGGTGTGGAAAAAGCAAGCAGAAGAATACATTCAAAAGAGTGGTTTAACTTATACGATAGTGCGTCCTGGTGGTTTAAAGAATGAAAACAATACCGATTCTATCGTCATGCAGGGTGCTGATACATTATTCGATGGTAGTATTCCTCGCCAAAAAGTTGCCCAGGTTTGCGTAGAGTCACTGTTTGAGCCAGCCGCAAGGAATAAAATTGTGGAAATTGTTGCTAAACCAGAAGCGCCGGCTAAAAGTTTTGGGGAGTTATTTGCTAACGTCGCTTGAAAAGAGGGAGTGGGAATATACGACTTTTGCGAACTTTGCCGAAATAAGTGCGTCAAATATTGTTGTTAGTCAAGAGCGAATTTAAAGGAGTTTGATTCTGAAAAGCTTTAGACTCAAGGGCGTAGAAAATCTGATTGGCCCCATAGCTGCACTGATCGGCTTTATCTGTTTATTGCAGTGGTATATTTATGGTTCACTGCGATCGCCTAATGATCCTGTATTTAAAGTTCAACAGCCGCCTTTGGTGATGCAAGGGGGTGATCCTCATATCCGTGCTTTGATGCGAACCATCTCAGCTAGTGAGGCCAATGGTAATCGTCCATATTCTTTGTTGTATGGTGGTCAACAGGTAAATGACCTCAGTCGTCATCCTGAAATATGCGTCACAATTGTCACAGGGCCAAACAAGGGTAATTGTTCTACAGCCGCTGGTAGATATCAAATCATCAATAATACTTGGTTTGAAATAGCACCTCGCTATCATCCCAATCCTCCCATGTCAATGATGTTTTGGGCTGCTTATAGTTTTGAAGCACAATATCAAGATGCAGTAGTTTACCGTTGGTTGAGTGATACTAAAGTTTGGGGAACTGATATTTCTCAACTGTTGCAAAAGGGGAAAATAGATGATGTTTTACGGCGGCTGTCTCCTACTTGGACAAGTCTAGGATACGGGATAGAAACTAATACTATTAGTAGTTCTTTGCCAAAGGTTTATGAAAAAATGTTGGCAGAAGAATTAAAAGCAGCTAGTCATCCAGGTTCTGCATATGCGGCGCCAGTTCCTTAGCAGTTGATGATGGCTACTTAATGAATCAAAAACTCCTTCACAGCTTGCACAAATTCTTGAGTCTTTTCCAAGTGAATATTATGCCCAGCATAATTAATTACTTTTAGTTGGGCTAGCTTACATATTTTATTTATTTCTTGATTAATAACTATAAATTTTTCGTCGTATTCCCCAGCTAATAATAACAAAGGACGGTTATTTTCCTTGAGTTTTGTCCATAAAGAAGGTTGATTACCAGTACCCATAAATTGTAGTGACTTAGCCAATTCACGGGGCTGATTTTGCAAGCGGCCTTCTAGCATAATTGCAAATTTAGGATGATTTTTAATTGTGCCAAAAATTGGCTGCTGATACCAGTTGATTAAAAACGCTGCGAAATCTTCTTTCGTCGTACTTCTTGTCAGCTTTCTTGCTATTTGAGTATCACATTTTAGTCTTTCTAATCTTTCTATTTCCGTTGCTAAACCTGGGGAAGCTGATTCTAAAACAACTTTAGTAAAACGTTCGGGAAAATGTAAGGTCAGATATAAGGCTAATCTTCCACCCATTGAATAACCAATTAAGTAGCATTGGGTGATTTTTAATTCATCTAATAAGTTAATTACAGCATTAGCAGTGTTTTCCATTGTGTAATATTCATCATTTCCCAAAACTTGAGTTTTTCCGTGTCCGGGGAGGTCAAGGGTGAGAAAAGAAAATTTGTCAGTTAGTAGTTCTATGGCTTCGTCAAATTCATGAATATTACCCATGAAGCCGTGCAAGAAAAGGATTAAAGGTTTATTTGAGTTTTTAGTTAAAGAATAATGCAGGTTGTGAGTTCTATTAGGCATCTTTTTTAAACGCAAAAGAATGCGGAGATTTCAGGGAATTTTTGGTTATTTATCAAATTCCGTGACTTTTACCAATTACCCAATTACGGCGGAAAAATCTTGCTAAGGATGTCTCTTCTAAAGATAAATAAATTGGGCGACCGTGGGGACAAGTGCGGGGATTACGTGTCCGTTGCCATTGATCTAAAAGTGTCTGCATTTCTTCTAGGTTCATGGGTGTACCATTACGAATGGCACTGCGACAAGCAACGGCTACTTGGGCTACTTGTAAATCTCCGCCCCAACTTAGTTCTAAAATTGCGTCTGCACAATCATCTCGCTGCTTTAAAGGTGCGGGTATTGTGCGAATTGCCCAAAGTTGTTCACCAAATGGTTCTATATCTAAACCAATTGTTTGTAATTGTGAAACCTGGGCTGATGATAACTGATAAAGAATGATCGGCGGTTCAATAGTCACCAGTTGCCAATTATCACATATTTGCTCATATAAAACTCGCTCATGGGCAATGTGCTGTTCTACTAACCACATACCACTGGGATGTTCAGCTACTATATACGTTTTGCTAAGTTGAGCGATCGCTTTTAGAGATAGCTGAGTGTTATTATCTTCAGGTGAATTTTTAGGATTAACGTTGTAACCGCCTTTGGCTTCTGCGGCTTTGAGTAATTTACTCACTCGCGTTGTGTGGACAGATTCTTTAAAATTGACGGAATTAATACGAAGTGCTTGGTCAATAGCTGTGGTAATTTGTTCTTGCCAATAACCAATTTCATTTAGATAAATTTCGCTTTTGGCGGGATGACGATTCCAGTTGATTTGGTCAGGGGAAATGGCAAGATGCAATAAACAAACAGGGTAGCGATCGCGTGGTAATGTTCTGTGAAATGCTGCTAAGATTGTTTGCTCTAATTCTGGCACTTTCACCATGCGTCCGTTAATTGCAACCCTTACCCAATCAGGACGACGGCGGTGACAGCGGTCAGGTAAACCGACGACTAAATTAATTTGGGAGTGGGGAGTGGGATTTGGAAGTTCTAGTTTGACTTCTTGTAAGTCGCCTTGTCGCACTTGGGTGAGAATTTGCGGTAGAAGTTGTCCTGTTGTCGCCGCGGGGGAGATGGTAAACCATTGGCGGTCATTTTGCCAAACTTGCCAAGTTACATGAGGATGACATAAAGCGATTTGTTGAATTGCTAATTGTACGCCTCTCATTTGCTGTGCGGCTGTGGGTAAACCCTGACGACGCAGTTCACAATTACCGAAGAGATTTGAGACTGTGACCACTGTACCAGGTGCGATCGCAGTTGCTTCAACTTGTAAAACTTGGCCACTATCACCATAGACAACCCGCCAGCCAACATTCCCTCCCGGTGGACGACTCAAAATTTCCAACTCAGCTAGGGTTGTTAAACTGTGTAACGCCTCACCACGAAACCCCAAACTGTTAATTTTCCACAAATCATCACTAGAGCGAATTTTACTGGTGCTGTGGGCGGTGGCGGCTTGTTGCAAATCATCTTCGTCCATTCCGCAACCGTTATCTGCAACGCGAATACGCCACTGCTGCGGCCAAAGTGAAACAATAATCCTGGTTGCACCCGCATCTAGGGAATTTTCTACCAATTCCCGCACCACAGACGCGAAGGAGTCAATAACCTCTCCAGCTGTAATGAGATATACAACTTCTGTTGGTAAAGCTTGAATAGTAGATGCCATAAATTAAAGTTTAGGCCAGTAGCCAATCACTGAAATAGAATAAGCATTTTTATTTACACTTCCACAGAAATTTTGATTAATTGTAAAGAAAGCCAGATCATCAGCATATTCTTGATAGATTGCTTGTGAGGTAAAGAGCGAGAAAAGTTTATGAGTAATGATCTAGTCACCGAAGTTCATGATCTAAAATCTCGTCTGGAATGGGGACAACCAGCGTTTACAATCATAGATGTGCGCGATCGCCACACTTACAATCACAGTCGCATCACTGGGTCAATCCAAATCCCTTTAAATGAACTCGTACAACGCGCTAAATTTTCCCTACATACCGAACGCCATATCTATGTCTATGGCGACAACGATGCACAAGCAACCCACGCCGCCCAAAAGTTACGCGAAGCAGGCTTTACTAACGCCACTGAAATCAAAGGTGGACTGACAGCGTGGAAAACAGTTGGTGGTGCAATAGAAGGCGTAGCTGCGTGATATTTTCCGATTTCTTGACAACCTCTGCGTGATTCCGTGCTTACTTTGCGTTAACAACATCACTTGTGACAACTTATAATTTTTGATTTAGTGATGGTAAAAGTGAGTTTATCTGTTGCACTTTCTAAACTTTTTCATCAATAATAAAATATCTAAAATTCCATTGTGGGATAGGCATTCCCACCCCACAAAATAAAACTTTAATTTTTGCAAACTAATCTGTCATTGCCAAAACCTTAGGTAGTTCGGGTTTAAGTAACTTGTTCAATAAAGATGCTGGAGGTTGATTGTGAGGCCAAGCAAAAGCATGACGAAAAGCTGCATTTTGACAAGCTTGTAACTGGGCAAAATTAATAATGTCGTAAGTCAACAAATTTTCATACTCAAACGGTAGACGCATATTATGCAAGCCAGCGTTATCAGTACAAATGGCAATATCTACACCAGCTTCAAAACAACGGTCAAAAACCAATTTCAATTGACGGATATCTTGTAAAGTCCCTGTTTTTAGGTAAGTTGTGGGACAAACTTCCAAGCATTGTCCTCGCCTAGCGACTTCTGGAAGTAATTCTGGAGATAACAGCGGAATTTGAATACCGTGACCAATCCGCATCAGGTAAGGTAACAGTTTGGGGTAACAACCGTCTGTGGTTTCGTAAAGGTGTCCCGTTGTGTTAATGCCAAGCGATCGCCCATACTCATACAAGCTGATCCATTCTTCTAATCGTTCATCATAGTAGCGATCGCCCCCAGCTACATCTATGCCACAAACATACTGTTTATTTTGCGCTGCCAAGTCAATAATGGCCTTATTCACTTCATAAGGTAAGCGTGAGTGCATACAGAGAATTTGACTAGTAACAATAGGATATTCTGGCAAGTGACTGGCTTTACCCACCACATCGATAATTTCTGCCATCTTGTCAATTCTTTCACTTTGACTCAGATGCTCAGGTGTCCGTAAATAAGGCGTATAACGCAGTTCCAAGTAAGCCAGATTTTCAAAGATATATGCTCCCCTCAACAAGCGATAAATAAAGTAGGGTAAGGTTTCTACAGTTTGGACGCTTTCTACTAAGGTGTGTAATTCTAAATACTCATCTAAAGTATTGCGGGGACGGGTATAAAAGTCCTCAAATTCTGAATATTCAGCAAAACGAGTAATTAAATCCGTAGCATGGCGCTCAAAGTATCGCCACAACACACGAGGAACAACGGAACCCCCCAGATGTCTATGTAACTCAGCATATAATGCCATAATGGTATTTTGTAAATATAAATTTCATTAATTGTAACAAAACTTTTAAATAAAAAATTTAGATCTACAAAAAGGGACAGCAATGTTATCCCTGATATGGGATATGGGCATAATACATTTGATTATCACCGACGAAAAAACTGAGATGAATATAGAGAAAGGAATCTTAGGAAAATTGTGTCATTCACCTGTCTATAAGCAGCAACAGCCATTAGATTCATGTGTATTACAATTTATGCTCAGTAACTGTATTTTAACAATAGTTGAGAATTGTTAAATTTACCGTGTCTAATCTTGATTTTTATATTTATTGTGAATTTACACAATAAATACTAAATTAATCATATGTTTTCAAATTAGCAAACAGATAATAAAATGAAAAATATAGTAAATGGTGAAATCTGGTTTGAGGAAGACTGTCAAGATGAAGATTTATTTAATATTAAGGAATATGATATAACTACATCACCTAATGATTTCAATATTAAGACCATGTTTGACTTTATTGAATCAGGGGCAGTTAAAATTCCAGGTTTTCAGCGAAATTATGTTTGGGATATAAAGAGAGCATCCAAGTTAATTGAATCAATAATCATTGGACTTCCCGTACCACAAATATTTCTTTATGAAGAAGGAAGAAATAGATTTCTCGTCATAGATGGGCAGCAGCGTCTTATGTCTATATACTACTTTATAAAACAACAGTTTCCTAGATATGAAAAAAGAATTGAACTACGACATATATTTGATGAACACGGTAAAATACCGGATGATATAATTCACAACGATAAGTATTTTACAAAATTTAGCCTGCAACTACCAGCAAGGCTGCCAAATCAACAAAATAAATTGCATAACCTTAATTATTCTACGTTAGATGAGTATAAAATCACATTCGATCTAAGAACTATTAGAAACATAATAATCAAACAAAATTTTCCTCAAAATGATAATTCATGTATATATGAAATATTCAGTAGACTAAATTCTGGCGGAATGAATTTAAAACCACAAGAAATTAGAGCAAGTCTTTATCATTCCAATTTTTATACTATGCTATATCGACTCAATTCACTTCCTGAGTGGCGTAAAATAGTAGGCGTTGAACCAGATTTACATATGAAAGACATAGAGATACTTCTTAGAGGATTTGCCATGCTGGTGAAAGGCCCACAATATAAATCATCTATGGCGAAGTTTCTTAATGAATTCTCAAGCGATTGTAAAAAAATGGAAGATGAACAAATACAATATCTAGAAAAATTATTCTCTTCTTTTTTGTCTAGTTGTTCAAAATTACCTGATAAAACTTTTTATGGAAAAACTACAAATAAATTTAATCTATCTATATTTGAAGCCATATTTGTTGCTCATTGTACAACAGCTTTTAAGCAAAAAGGTTTTGTAACAAAAAAATTAGAATATACACAAATTGAAAGGTTAAAAAGTGATACAGAATTCATAACTGCTACACAGAACCAAACTGCTAGTACCGCAAACGTAAAAGCAAGGCTATATAGAGCTATGTCCATATTGGCTGAAGAAACAGAATAAATAATATGATAGAACAACCTATTACTATTGTTGATAAAATTTATCAAGATAATCAAGAAATACTAGATTTTCTTGATAAAAGCAAGGAGATATCTCTAAAAGCTCGATTAGATATAATTTTTAAAAAAACTCTTTTATTATCAGCAGCTAGTTATTTTGAGGAAAAAATTTGTAATATGCTTCAGGAATTTGTTAAACGAACAACTCAAAATGATAAATATATAGTTTCTCTTGTCAAAAAAAAAGCTATTGAAAGGCAATACCATACATATTTTCAATGGAATGGTAATAATGCAAATCAGTTTTTCTCACTCTTTGGTGAAGAATTTAAAATTAAATTACAAGGACAAATAGATGATAATGATGCTTTAAAAACATCTGTTAAAGCCTTTCTGGAATTAGGTGAAACACGAAACAAGCTAGTTCATCTTAATTTTGCCAATTATCCACTTGAGAAAACGGCAGAAGAAATATATCAAATGTATCAAAAATCTCTAGTTTTTATAGACTTTTTAGATAATCAATTTAGTAATACTAATGAAAAGTCTAACGAAATGGAAACAAGAAATTATTAAATATAGAAGTATGAAAATATCAGAACTTTATGTAGAAATCACTTGATTATTAAAACTTTCTCAAGCACTCTTCACCCATTCTTTCACCGCTTTTCTAATAGCTCTCCTCCCCTCAGTTCTATTTTTCTCAATTAAAATTGGTAATTCCCCAATTGGTAAACTAGGAAAAACTAAACTTGTTTCAGACTCCATGTATTCACCATTTTGCAACAGATAAATCTTTAATTCTCCAGAGTCATAACACCACAGTTCAGGAACACCCAACCGCGCATAAATAGGAAACCGATTTAAAGATTTACTAGTAACATCAATTTCTAATGCTAAGTCTGGAGGCGGGTCTTGGCGCAAATCTAAATCTAGTCTACCCCTAATCACTGCTTCATTTTGGAAATAAAAACAATCATCTGGTTCTAAACCAGCCATGCGGCTTTCTCTCTTCCAGGTAGTTGAACCATAACTTTCATATTTTAAATCTAATTCTAAAGCTATGTCTTCTATAGCAATGCTGATAGTTTTTTTATAATATTCGTGTTCTGGTAAAGGTGTTATGATTTCCAAAGTTCCGTAATCATAAGCTATTCTGGCTGCACGACTTTCTCCCAAATCTTGCAAAAGATTTTCAAATTGTTGCCAGCTAATGTTGTAAAGTACAACTCTATCTGCTCGATTTTTAACAGCTATCATAATGATTATTAACTCCTGAACTCCTATAGATAGAATGTCAGCAATGCATTTGACTTATAATTGAATATTGCCTGATTTTCCTAAATATTGATCAGCTATTTTGTCTGAGGAATCAACAATTGTAGGCGGAGCGCAATTCCAGAGCAGAGGCGATAAACCCGTAGGGCATGGCTAGAGCCTCCGGATGCCGCAGGCTGTACGCCCATCGCATCCCTATAATTTGCCATCATCCCTTATAGATATCAATTATTACCAAATTGCTTGACAAAATTCTCGAAACGTGTTGATAATTGTAATTTGTGGAAACTTTACCTCATAATATAAACTCTTGGCTAACGTTATTGTCATAGGTGCCCAGTGGGGCGATGAAGGAAAAGGTAAAATAACAGATTTACTTAGCCGCTCCGCAGATGTCGTTGTCCGTTATCAAGGTGGTGTCAATGCTGGACACACTATTGTAGTAAAGGGTCAAACCTTTAAACTACACTTGATTCCCTCCGGTATTTTGTATCCGAATACCGAGTGTATTATCGGTTGTGGAACAGTCATTGATCCGCAGGTCTTGATTAAAGAACTCGATCAACTAGAAGAATTAAAAATTTCTACTGCCAAGCTGTTGATATCTGAGACAGCCCATGTAACGATGCCCTATCATCGATTGATTGACCAGGCATCAGAGGAGCGACGAGGAAATTATAAAATCGGCACCACCGGACGGGGTATCGGCCCGACTTATGCTGATAAGTCAGAGCGTACAGGCATCAGGGTTTTAGACTTGATGAACCTGGAAGCACTGCGCGAACAGTTGGAATGGACGATTAATTATAAAAACGTTATTTTAGAAAAAATTTACAATTTACCGCCCCTAGATCCTCAAGAGGTAATTCAAGAGTATATAGGGTACGCCGATCGCTTGCGGCCTTACGTGGTTGATACATCATTAAAAATATATGATTCAATTCAGCGACGGCGCAATATTTTGTTTGAAGGGGCACAAGGTACGCTCCTCGACCTAGATCATGGTACTTATCCTTATGTTACCTCTTCTAACCCCGTAGCTGGTGGGGCTTGCGTTGGTACAGGGGTAGGCCCGACGATGATTGATCGGGTAATTGGAGTGTCAAAAGCGTATACTACGCGAGTGGGGGAAGGGCCTTTTCCCACCGAATTGGATGGAGAAGTAGGAGAACTACTGTGCGATCGCGGCGCGGAATTTGGCACAACTACAGGACGCAAACGGCGCTGCGGCTGGTTTGATGCTGTCATCGGACGTTATGCTGTACGAATAAACGGTATGGATTGTATGGCAATTACTAAACTAGATGTCCTTGACACATTAGAGGAAATCAAAGTTTGTGTTGCTTACGAAATAGATGGCGATCGCTGCGAACACTTCCCCACTAGTTCACGAACCTTTGCTCAATGTCGCCCCATCTACAAAACCTTACCAGGATGGCAGGTGTCAACAAGTGAGTGTCGTACCCTAGAAGACTTACCACCGCAAGCACTAGACTACCTGAAATTCTTAGCAGAATTAATGGAAGTTCCCATTGCGATCGTATCTTTAGGAGCTAGCCGCGATCAAACTATCATCGTAGAAGACCCAATTCACGGGCCAAAACGTGCTTTATTGCACCCTGACGGGACACCCGCCTCTCTACTAAGTGCTTAGTTGGTCATTAAACGACAACTGACAAACCACAACTCATAACTGATAACTAACAACTTGTATGGCTATTACAGTCGAATCTCAAAAGCGCCCAGAAGGTAGCAAACCAAATGCTTTACGCCGTTCTGGCCTGATCCCTGCAAATTTGTACGGTCACAAAGGTACCGAATCAATTTCTTTGGTAGTGGAAGCGAAAACCGTTGAGCGCTTGCTCAAACAAGCTACTGTTAACAAAACAAAAATTGAACTGAATATTCCTGAGCTTGAATGGAGTGGTACAACAGTACTGCGAGAAGTCCAAAGTCATCCAGCCAAGGGGACAACATACCATATCAGCTTTTTTGCCTCCGCTGAAGGCTAACGCAGAAATATATTGTGTCTTTATTACTACTTCAAAGTTTGTAATAATTGCTGATTAAACCAGGGGTTAAACCCTGGTTTTTTGTTAAGCTATCAGCCTGCTAGTCATACAGCTTGAAAGCATGGGATGATACTAATTCGTAATTAAGAAACATCGAAAAAAGCCTGATCCCCAAATTTTTATGACAGAAGTCAATCTTCCAGCTTTAATTCAGCAGATGTTGCAACCTGGATTTTACCCCCATCCAGTAACAGAACCAATTCAACTTATTCAAACTCATGTTTCTTATGTGCTACTGACGGGAGATTATGCTTATAAGCTGAAAAAACCCGTAAATTTTGGCTTTCTGGATTTTTCCACTTTAGAAAAACGCCAGCACTTTTGTCACGAAGAGTTGCGTTTAAATCAACGCAGTGCAGCTGAACTTTATTTAGAAGTGCTACCTGTGACAGTAAATGATGAGCAATATCATCTGGGCGGAACAGGAAAGGCGGTGGAATATGCCTTAAAAATGCGTCAATTTCCCCAAGAATTTTTGTTTACCACATTATTTGAGCAAGGTAAATTAACTGAAGACCACATGGAAGAATTGGGTCGTGTAGTGGCTCAATACCATGCCCAGGCTGCAATTAATGATTATATTCGAAGTTTTGGAGAAATCCTGCAAGTGCGGGCGGCATTTGATGAGAACTACCAGCAAACTGAAAAATACATAGGTGGCCCCCAAACAAAACCACAGTTTAAGGAAACAAAGCAATATACAGATAAGTTTTTTATAGAACGTCCAGAATTATTTACCAGCAGAATTCAAAATAACTATATTCGTGAATGTCACGGTGATTTACATTTAAGAAATATTGCCCTGTGGCAAGATAAGATTACCCTGTTTGACTGTATTGAATTTAACGAGCCGTTTCGCTTTGTCGATGTCATGTATGACGTGGCGTTTACAGTCATGGATTTAGAAGCACGACAACGCCAAGACTTAGGTAATGCGTTTTTAAATGCCTATGTCGAGGAAACTGGGGATTGGGAAGGCTTACAGGTACTACCTTTGTATTTAAGCCGCCAAGCCTATGTCCGCGCTAAGGTGACTTCATTTTTGTTAGATGACCCCAACGTACCAGCAGCGGCCAAAGAAGAAGCGACAAAAACAGCAGCCGACTATTACAAGCAGTCTTGGGAGTACACTAAACCCCAACAAGGAAAACTTTTCTTGATGTCTGGTTTGTCGGGTTCTGGTAAGTCCACAACAGCAAAATATTTAGCCCGTCAATTGGGTGCAATTCAGATTCGCTCAGATGCAGTGCGGAAACATTTGGGAGGAGTTTCTCTGCGGGAACGCGGTGGGGATAATTTATATACACCTGAGATGACCCAAAAAACTTATGCGCGGTTGCTGAATTTGGGAATTATACTGGCTAATCAAGGTTTTAATGTAATTTTGGATGCCAAATATGACAAAGAACAATTGCGACAAGAAGCGATCGCTCAAGCCAAAACCCACCGAATCCCTCTACAAATTATTTACTGCACAGCACCTTTAGAAGTGGTACAAGAACGTCTTGTCAATCGTAGTGGTGATATTGCTGATGCCACAGTAGATTTATTAACATCACAACTCCAGCAAGCCGAACCATTCACCCCATCTGAAAAACCCTACGTGCAAATTTGGGATACAACTAAACCACAACCAGCACAATTAGATCAAGTAATTCGCCAATAGTGTTTTTATCTTATGGCACAAAAAAATAACGGTTTACCCCCCATATCACCTGCATTCCTGTCTCAACTGATTTTTGGTGGATTCCTCATCTTCATCCTATCGATGGCAGGGTTTACATTAGCCCTGAGCATCTTCCTGGGAATTATTGCTGGGTTCATCTTAGGTTGGTTTACCAATGCCAGTAAACATAGTCCCCAGCCGACAACTGTAGCTTCTTCTGATGGCATTGATGCTGGACTTAAATACTGGTTATTTTTTCTCTTAGGCTTTGTATTTTTGGGATATTCTCCACCTATGAGTATCTTGCTGGGAGGAATAGCGGCTATTGGCGGTGGCTGGATTACCGCTTGGTGGGGAAGCAATGAGGTAGCGAGAACTCAGTTACCAGTTGAAACTTTAGAAGTAGTCACAGATGAAAACTCCAGAGATAGAATCACCAGACAGCAGAAAAGAAGAACTACTCGGCGTTATCGTCGTCCCTCTGGTAGTGTCAATTTTAGGTTTTGGGAAAGGTAAGGGATTGGGGACTGGGGAACTTCTTGAATATGTTTTTATACCTTTCTAAGCTGCTGCCACTATTTTTTTATCCACTAGGATTAGCTAGTGTGAGTTTGATAGTGGCATTAATTACTTTATGGAAAAGACCACGTGTAGCGGCGATCGCTATCTCTCTGGCTTTGGGTTTATTATTCTTGTGTGGTAATGCTTGGGTATCTAAATCTTTGGTGCGATCGCTCGAATGGCAACATCTTCCACCTGACCCTATGCCTACTGCTGAAGCCATTGTAGTGTTGGGTGGGGCGACTAAATCAGCTTATCCTCCTAGACCAACAGTTGATTTAAGTGAAGCAGGCGATCGCGTGATTTATGCGGCTCAACTATATCGCCAAAACAAAGCGCCTCTGATTATTTTGAGTGGGGGACGCATTGATTGGCGTGGCGGTGGTTCCCCAGAATCGGCGGATATGGCTGATGTTCTCACTTCTATTGGTATTCCGTCTGACGTTATTATCCAAGAACCAGAATCTCTGAATACATATCAAAACGCTACAAATGTCAAGAAAATTTTAGAGGATCGTAACATTAGCCAAGTATTATTAGTCACATCGGCAATGCATATGCCGCGATCGCTGAAAATTTTCCAACGCCAAGGTATTAATGCTATTGCTGCACCTACTGATTTTCTAGTCAGTCAAGGTGAAATGCAAGAAATTACTAGCACACCCAAAGCGGCTATCCTCAATTTGTTACCTGATACCAATAATCTTCACCAATTTACTAGCGCCCTTAAAGAATACATTGGGAATTTTGTCTATCGCTTGCGCGGTTGGCTCTAATAAGATTGCTATATTGGAAAATATATGTATTTTCTGGACTCTAGTAAAGAAAGGCGTAAATTATGGATACCTTTTCTCAAGGTTAAAAATAAAAGCTTTTTGAATTTTGAATTTTGACTTCCGCGCAGCGGTACTAGCCCTATACTTATGTCTAAAAATTTACCTTATATTATTCCAGCCCCTCAATCTGAAGTACAGGAAGGCTTTACTAATTACCAAATAACCTACCAGTTCTACCAGGAAGTGCATACACGCTCAGAGTTGCAGCGTCATCGTCAATGGTATTACGCAACTGCTGAACAGCACCGACAAGACTTGAAAAAAATGCGCGGCGAACTGAATATTTTGCAGTGGTTTCGCCGCTCGTGAGTGAGTTAGATGATTTCTAATTCATTTTCACGTAAATGAGCTTTAAATTTTTTACTAAACTTGACTAAAATCGGCAGGTTAGCACTGACAGGCCTACCTTGCCATTCAGTAGCTATCCCGATGACTTCACCTTCTGTACCTTTGATGTCACAAGCCTGGCCTCGATGCTCAGGATGATGATAGACTACTACCGACTCTTTAACACGGACGCGATCGCCAACTTTCATAACAACATTTACACCTAGCTTTTGCTGTTCCACAAGCATCTCTACAGGCATTCCTTACTGAACTGCTTTCTTAAAAAATAGACTGTTGATAACAGTAATTTGTAACCTCCCATTCAGGCAAAAGCTGTGTTTCACACCTCTGTAACTGCTACACAAACAAAGCCTGCCCACGCAGGCTTAAATTGTCATCCTTGACACTCCCACGGCTGCAAAAACTTCGCTAGGCTCATTTTGACAAAAAGCCGGGGGATTCTTGCTTCACAGGGGACTTGAGTTTTCCGACTTCTAGGTCGTAGTCTAGCCCTCCACAAGCATTCACGGACTGCCAGACCGCAATGTAGATCATTTAGCCAGTACGGTGGATGGGTTTTCCGTCATCTGGTGTTCTACAACCGAAAAAATTATCTTTTCTTACTTAACTGGGTAGGCTTTGTCCGTCGGTACGTCTCAGAGGGAATTAACCAGCTATCTTGAGTGAAGAAATCCAGCTTTCACTGGCAAAGAAACACCTTATTATGCGCTTTACCGCTAAAAATCATTTTACCACCGAGATGACGATAGAAATCGTCCATTCCTGTATCCAATACGAATATCAGATTTATTTTCCCCCTGCTTACTAAAGCGAATAACCAGTTCCCACCTCCCTCATTCTCTAGGTTTGGGACAAAGTGTTTGCACTCCTTGGGGAAGTTGTCTGCACATTTGTTGAAATTCTAGAGGATTAAGTTGCCACCAAGCTAATAATCCTAAACTTGTACCCCCTACCAATAAAGCTAATAATCCCCCAACCAGTAGCAGAGGCTGACGTTTTTTTGTTGGTTTGACTGGGGTTACTGGAGTTGCGGGGATTGGTTCTGGTGTCAAATCTAAATCTAGTAATGCTTGAGAACTGTCTGCTAGAGAAAAGGCTGCTTCTATTGGTGGTGATTCTTGCTCTAGTCTGACTAATTGTTCTGTTTTTTCTGGTGCTTCTGGTTCTGGGACTTTGATAATTTCTCCTGACGACTGCGATTGACTAACTGGGACTAGATATTGTCGTGATACTCGACAAACAGTCATCACCACAGAAGTATTATCATGACCATTTTTCTCGTTGGCTAGATTAATCCAATTGCTGATAGCATCTTCAACGGCTAGCTGTCCTGTTAAAACGGGAACTGCATAATCTCGCCAGGAGTTTTCTACCCAATTATTGTCACTTAAGCCATCAGAACACAGCAGTAATATGCCATCTTCTTCTAAAATGAAACGCTTCAATACAAAATGTAGAGATTCGGCGTCTTTTGTGCCTAAGGCTTGGGTAAGGGCAGTTGCATCCATTCTCTCAAGGGCTGGATGATACAAACTGCGAGCAAAGCGAACTTCTCTTGTGGCGACAACATCATCTACTGTTAATAACTGGCAGTAGTTGTGAGTTATCCAATAGGCACGACTATCACCGATATTTGCTAAATACAGTTCATGAGCATTGTCTGAATGCCATCCAGAAATTGTTTTCACTCGTTGTGGCACTTGCACCGCCATCACGAGGGTTGTGGCCATGCGTTCTCGGCCTTGGCGTTTCTGTTCATCATTGCGGGAGCAAATCACATTATTCACTACCCGTAAGCTGGCTTCTATTTGTTCTTGTAATAACTTTGGTGATACGGGTTCATTTTGTTCTGCTACCTCAGTTAACAAGGCACGAACTTGTAATTTCAAGGACTGTACAGCCAATTGGCTGGCCACCTCACCGCCTTGATGTCCACCAATACCATCACAAACAATCGATAAACGGGGAAGTATTGGCTCATCTGGATCAGTAGAAGCAATAGGATAGCAATTATCTTCATTTTGTCTCAGTTCCGGGCCAATATCCGTTGCTCCTACCACCTTCAGACTTAAGGGCAATTCTGCCGCTGATGCTAGCAATAAAGTATTGAGTTGAGTCGTAATAATTTCTAACTCTACCTCAGTGCTACACATTTGTTGAATGATACGTTCTAACTCTAGGGCTACTGGGGTATTTACAGATGCTATCCAAGGCTGCCAAGTTTGAGCTAAGTCCTGTAAACTCAATTTTTGGTCGGGTGCTGTTTGGTGCAGTTCCAACAATCGGACACACCAACCTTGGACACGCAAATTTTCTGGTATCAGCAAACTTTGGGCAACTCCTAATTCTAATAAGTGAGTCCACAGTTGGAGAATTTGCCATAGCCAGTAAACTTGTCTGACGGACGTTACTTGCTCCCAGGCTTCAGCAATGCTTGGGTAAATTTGTCCTGTTTCATCTACGGGCACATTTTCCAGCAATAGGATATTTTCAGCATCTTTGGTTGGGGAATCAACAAATCCATAGGGTGCGGGTAGGTGTAAGCGTTCTTGACATAACTTGAGGTAAGGAATCACTATTTTTGGTAACTCTTCAGGAACCTCTGGCGGTAGTCCAGGTTGAGTATCCAACCAAATTTGTTGCGTAATTACCTCATATCTGTTTTTTACTTTAGTTCCTGGTGATACTTCTGCTGTCCATGAGCCAATAGCCCAGAGATAGCGATGAACTAAGGGTGTTTGGCAATTTGCACAAAAGTGATCGCTCACAAAATTAATGGGATCACTACAGTCTGGATTTATACAATAAATTATCTGGGAAGTAGAAATCATGTAAGTATAAATTTCAAGAATAAATTAACTCGTGAATTTCGGTTAAATTTAAGTGTCAAAGACTTGAACGCTAGAATAGACTGGATTTGTGTACGCCTGACTACAAGTTGTTACTGAAATTAATTAAACATTGATTAATGGTACAAATACCAAACCTGGATTTCTGTAAACAGTTTGTATCAGGGTGTATTTATCTGAGAAATGCATCTACGTAAATGTAGTGTCTAGGATGGCGCTATGCCAAGTTATATGCCAAGTTATACATTAATCTGGCTTCTAGGTGGAGCAGTTCTATGTTTAATGGAATTGTTCTTACCATCGGCTTTTGTGGAATTCATGATGGGGATTAGTGCCTTAATAGTGGCGCTACTATCTTTTGTGGGTTTGACGAGTTTATGGCTGCAAGTTGTGGTTTGGTTACTGCTTTCCACAGCCCTGATTGTGCTTTCCCGACGGTATTTGCAACCGCGACGACGCCAATCAAAAATTCAGAATGCGGTTTTAGCCGAAACTTTAACAGAAATCCCCGCCGGACAATTAGGACGGGTGCTATACGAGGGAAATTCTTGGCGGGCACAATGTGAAGACGAAAAGCTCACCTTAGCACCCCATCAAAAAGTGTATGTAGTCCGCAGAGAAGGCAACACCTTGATTGTGATGCCAGAATACCTATTGCGATAAATGTGCTGAGTACTAAGCAAAAACCTGACAGTAGATGCTGACGACTCAGAAATTAGGAGAATAAATAATGCTAGAAAATTTCTTTTTGCTAGTCTTTTTGGCCCTTGGTGGTTCTGCGGTTGCAGGATCTGTCAGAGTCGTCAATCAAGGTAATGAAGCTTTGGTAGAAAGATTGGGTAGCTACAACAAAAAACTGGAACCAGGGCTAAATTTTGTCATTCCCTTTTTGGATAAAATCGTCTACCAACAAACCATCCGGGAAAAAGTCTTAGATATTCCTCCCCAAAAATGTATTACTGGGGATAACGTGGGTATTGAAGTAGACGCAGTGGTTTACTGGCGCATCTTGGATATGGAAAAAGCCTGGTACAAGGTGGAAAATCTCCAAGCGGCCATGACTAACTTGGTGCTAACTCAAATTCGTGGGGAAATGGGTAAGTTGGAGTTAGATAAAACCTTTACCGCCCGCGCTCAAATTAGTGAAACTTTACTGCGTGATTTAGATGAAGCTACTGATCCTTGGGGGGTGAAAGTTACGCGGGTAGAACTGCGTGATATTAGCCCATCTCAAACCGTCAGGGAATCAATGGAATTACAAATGTCGGCAGAACGGCGCAGAAGGGCAGCCATTCTCACTTCTGAAGGTGAACGCGAATCTGCTGTGAATACTGCTAGAGGTAAAGCAGAAGCGCAAGTTTTGGATGCGGAAGCTCGGCAAAAATCCACAATTCTCCACGCAGAAGCTCAACAAAAATCCATTGTCTTGCAAGCCCAAGCTGAACGCCAACAGCAAGTTCTCAAGGCCCAAGCAACAGCAGAAGCACTGCAAATTATCACCAAAACCCTGAATACAGAACCCAAGGCACAAGAAGCATTACAGTTTTTACTTGCCCAAAATTATTTAGAAATGGGTATGAAGATTGGTAGCAGCGACAGCAGCAAGGTAATGTTTATGGACCCCCGCAGTATTCCTGCCACTTTAGAGGGGATGCGTTCCATTGTTGCCGACGCCTCTGCTAACCCCTTATTTGCCAGTGAAATGCCAGGTGTAAACAATAATCGTCCCAACTGAGAAATCAGGAATTAGAAGTGAGAATTTCTGAATAAAACCCTTTTGAATCATCAGATTTATTAATCAGTAGCAATGCCAGTAGCTTGACTCATCTGGCATTGACTACACAAACCAAAAAATTCCAGGGTGTGGTAAAAAATTTTAAACTTGTGGCTGGACTCTAGTTCGTCTTCTAGGTTATGGACGGGGCATTGATGAATAGGAATTGAGACACCACATTGCAAACAAGTAAGGTGGTGTTTATCTTGTTGGGCCAGGTTATAGAGGGCTTCGCCGTTAGCCAAAGTCCGTACCTGCACCATACCTTCTAGTTTTAAAGATTCCAAGGAACGGTAAACGGTTGCTAAACCCATGCTTTGATTACGATTACGTAATTCTACGTAAATATCCTGGGCAGAAATACCTTGTTTGATAGTTTTTAGGAGGTTCAAAATACGTTCTTGACTGCGGGTGCGGATGGCTCTCATAGACAATTATGGAAATTCGCCACTGTAATAGAAGCTGTTATACTGGCTAACTAATTAATTAACTGTAACTGCTCCGTAATCTTATTTTCACTCAGTTGGGGCAGAAAGTTATAGTATAGCGATCGCAGCATTCAGCAAAAAGCCTGTGCAAAGGAAGTATCTAGCTAAAATTTTCGTGACGCTTCGTCCTTCAGTCTTAGACCCTGCTGGTGTGGCTGTACAATCCGGTCTTCAGCAACTGGGCTACGACAACGTGGAACAGGTGCGGATTGGTAAGTACATTGAACTAACCATCACTTCGACCGAAGAGAAAAAAGCGCGTCAAGATATGGAAAATATCTGTGACCAAATGCTAGCAAATCCAGTGATTGAAAATTATCGCTTTGATTTGATAGAGGTGGAAACACAGACGGGAGTCATTTAACGGGTATTGGGGATTGAGTATGGGGGATTGGGTATTGGGTATTGGGAAAAATTTTTCCAGTCACCAGTCCCCAATCCCTAGTCACCAGTCCCCAGCCCCAGTCCCTATTGACTAAACAATTAAACAGATGAAATTTGGGGTTTTGGTTTTTCCGGGTTCTAATTGCGATCGTGATGTGGCTTATGTCACCAGAGACTTGCTGGGACAACCAACTCGCATGGTTTGGCATCAAGAAACCGATATTAGTGACTTGGATGTCGTCATCGTTCCTGGTGGCTTTAGTTACGGTGACTATTTGCGCTGTGGTGCGATCGCCCGGTTCTCGCCTGTGATGCAGCAGGTGATTACCCATGCCCAACAAGGTAAATTCGTTCTCGGTATTTGCAACGGTTTTCAGGTATTAACTGAAGCGGGGCTGTTACCTGGAGTATTAACGAGGAATCAAGATTTGCATTTTATCTGCGATCGCGTTCCCCTGAAAATTGAGCGAACTAATACCAATTGGACGCAAACCTACACCACTGGGGAAATTATCACCCTACCTATTGCCCACGGTGAAGGGCGATTTTATGCCGATCAAGCAACCTTATCAGCGATTGAAGATAATGGGCAAGTAGTTTTCCGTTATGCAGGAGAAAATCCCAACGGTTCACTAAATAACATTGCCGGCATTTGCAATCGTCAAGGCAACGTTTTAGGCATGATGCCTCACCCAGAAAGGGCATCAGATGCCTCATTGGGATGTAGTGATGGGTTGAGGATATTTCAGGGCTTACTAGAGGAAATAGCCGCGTTAGCGTAGAGTTTTACGCCCGCGCCTTTCATAGTCAACAAAGTAGGGGTACAGCAATGCTGTGCCCTTTAATTTTTTGTATAGCTGCGAATAGAATTATTTAAGCATTTTTGTCAAAATTGAATACTTCAAAATTTTTCATTTCCTGGGCGTACTTCGCGCCTTGGCGGTTTAAAAATTTCATTAATACAAGCAGGTAGATTGCCTAATGTTTATTCCTAATACAATTAAGCAGTTTATTCAATGGATACAAACCTTTGATAGTCGGACTTTGCAAAACGAAACCGATGTAGAAAGAAAATTAGTTTTACCGATGTTTCAATATCTCGGCTATTCAGAAATATTTAGACAAAGTAAATATCCTCTAAAAACCCATAACTATGAACATCAAGCAAAAAATCTCAAGCCATTTCATATTTATTTTTCTACTGATGATATGGTTCATCAAAATGCAGAAACCTCCTTGTTTATTGTTATCTGCTTAGAGCCAAATATTACTAACTTTGCAGATGCTATTGCCCAAGGTAAATTTTATAGTAATCATCTCAAGTTGTTGTTTTTTATAGTTACCAATGGATATGAGATTAATGTATTTAAATGTCTGAATTACCGCCAAGAAGAAATTATTTTTGATATTAATACAGATTTATTGATTAACATTAATTTAGCCTCTAAGTTTTATAACCAACTACATTTTGAGTATATTAAAAGCATTGATAAAAATCAAAATTTTTCATATATTAAATATTTTGCCATTGAAAAATCTCTAGAACAGCATTCAAATTTACAAGAAATTATATCAAAATCTGACTTTGAGCCTACCAAGATTCGAGAAGGCGATCGCCTGATTATTGTCAGACCTAAAGTTTTAGTTGAATGTAATTTACCAAAAGCTTTTTCTGAAGGTAATTGTCAAATACAGTTTAGCAATTTAACTTTAAGAGGTCTAAAAATTAATTTAAATCATCAAGATATTTTAAGCCAATTAATGACAGGATTACATACTCAAGCACGTTGGGGCTGTCGTCGTTTTTTACACCAATTAGATAATCATACTTTTGAGGTGTACTTAGGACAAACAACAGTGATTTTATCTGCCATAGAAACAGCAGATTTATGTTTATGTATTGATGCCATTTGCCAAGATTATAAAAAATTAGTTATCGGATTGGAAAACATTTTAGAAACCTGGGAGTTTCCATTAATAGATATTGCAGGTATTCGAGGGTTTCAGCTTTTCTCTGTAGATACAAAAATCTGGGAATTAATGCGAAAATTTGCTCAAGAATTTAATTATGCTCAAGGTAAATCTGAATGGCATATTTTTCATCAAGAAGCAACATCAATTAGAATCAGTCGAGGTATTCGTGACCATGCGTTTATATTGCCAAAGATTGACAATCATTGCTCAAAAGTAGAAAAAATTAATATTGTGTATGAAATTAATGAAGTGCATTTACAATCTTTAGAAAGAGGTAAAATAACTTCATGGCAGCAAGACATTGGGCCCCAAGGGACTTGGACAGCTAAATATACTCAACAGTGGTTATTAGAAAAATATATTCCTTACGTTATTGATTATTATTCACAAAAATGTCAATTATGGGAATTTGAATTAAGTAAAAATATAGGTAATGACCCAGTTCATATTACTTCAATATCCAAAATTAATGAGATTAAAGAATTAATTCCTTATCTACGAGATATTCAGTCTTGGCTAAATATTTATGTTGAAAATATTCCTGCTGTAATATTGCAAAAATATTATCAATCATTTACAGACTTGGTACTTAACACTGATTCAGCAATCATAGGTATAGATTATATTACAGGTAATTTGCGGAAAATAGAATGGGTCAATAATAAAGATGATATTGCTAGTGATTTAATAGATGGGGAACATCTAACTTTCAAAGAGGCTATGCATTCTTTATCTCGACAAGTAGCTAGAATCAATAATTCCACACATGAGAATAGTTGGAAAGCAGATTTAATGACGCGGATATTTATCTGGATTATCGAACATGGAAAAATTCGTTTTTCTCAATCACAATTAAATGCTACAAAACAAGCTTTACTACCTCTTTGGGAAGAAAGCAGATTTGAAATGCGTTATGTGTATGGTCGTAATTTTTGATTTTCAATTATGAACATCATCGTAGTCAAACATTGGATTAAAGGTGATCCCACTCAACCAAAACCGCAAACAGAAAATGTCTGTAACCAAGAATGGATGCATTTATTTAACGATGACATTATTTCTATGCCTAAAAAATAATCTGCAACAATATTTACAGGTAATTAAAACAAAAATTTTAGCCCACACAAGGTGGGCTTTTTACTTGTAGATAAGGGTTTTCTGGAAGTGTTTCTATTCCTCCTGAGGTTCCACTATGGGATTTTCTGGTATCTCTGGTGTTGGAGATACATTAGGCGCAGGCGTAGAAGTTGGACTCGGACGACGCTGGAAGTATTTACTGAATCTCGATGTTGGTGATTCAGTAACCTCCTTTTCAGGTATTTCTGGCTGTGGTTCTGGAGATATTTCTACTTGAGGCGCAGGTGTAATTTCTGGTTGTGGTTCTGGTGTTGGCGACTCAATTATTTCAGGTACTGTTGGCGAGACGCTAGGTGTTGGTTCAACTGTCGGACGTGAACGACGCTGGAAAAATTTACCAAATCTGGTTTTTTTTATCTCAGGTACTACTGTTTCTGGTTCTTCGGTAGCTTGGGGTGTAGTTTCTGGTTGTGGTTCTGGTGTTGGCGACTCAATTATTTCAGGTAATGTCGGCGAGACGCTAGGTGTGGGTTTTACTTCTGGTTGTTTTAACTCAGTTGGGGGTATCTCTGGAATCTCAGTAGTTTCCGGAAGTGGTAAAGGTATTGGTTTGGGTATTGTTTCAACAGTAGGAATTTTAGTAGGGGTGGGCGTCGGTTCAGTAATTGATTTCTTTGCAGTGTAATTTGGATCTACAATGCTACGCACCTCGTCAGCTTTCACATCCCCTCTGACAATTCTGGAAAGTGTATCTTTACCCTTGGGCTGGTAATTAATTAGTCTGGCTGTAGTGTTGAAGGCATTTTTTACAGGATTTCCCTGATTATCCAGAAATTCTAGCTTTACCCAGTTTTGCCCAGGTTGGAAGCCCTTGAGGTAAACTGCTTGCCAGCGATCCAAAATGAAGCTTTCACCATTAATTGTGCAACGAATGCGCCAATCATTAATAGGATTATTGGGGTCTGACTCAGATGCCAGGTGCAGAGGGGCATTAGTTAAGTAAAAATCTAATAGAATTGGTTCTGCCCCATAGTCGCCTTTAGGACGGCTGTAGGTTAGCACTGGGAGTGCAGCATCGGGGTTGTTATCGTCAGTCTTCGTAAAAACGTGAAATGTTGTCTGGGCGTAAGCACCTTCATTTTTGAAGCTTTCGTGCCACGGACGAGAAGCAAAAACGCGCAGAGTATGGGTACCTGGAGATAAGTCTGGTAAAACTAGAGGCTGATTCAGGTCATAAACCGCTATGTAAGGTTGGTTATCTAGAATTACGTGGAGATGAGGCCCCAAATCCCATTGGGCATTTTTAAATATAGGTAGATCTTTTACCTGAAACTTGACTGAAACTGTGTTCTCTGGGAGAACTTCATCAGGTTGGGGGGTAACTATTGTGACCTGTGGCCGATAAACTTCCAAGGTTTGGCGTAAATCTTGAATAACTGCTGGTGGAGAAACTTCGGAAAATTGCTGAGAAATTTGAGAAGTTTGGGGAGGTTTTTCTCCATAGCTAACAGACGCTTCCTGACTACCAGCTTTTTCGACGCAACTGGTTAAACTCAAGACCAGTACAAAGGTGATGAGCCATTTAAAAATAGTAAATCTCCTAGAGAGGAGCTTGTATAAAACTGCTTTCTGCCATGAGTTCATGCCTTTCACCCTAGTAATAGTCGTCAGCAACTGACAGATTATTTTGGCTTAAAGTGTGCATCGCACACCATAGCCTAAAAGGTGAAATCGATATTCACACCTCACAACATTTTTTTACTTTCTCTGGTCACTTCAAAATAAGTAATATTTTTGATAACTTTTTCAGTAGCAAAGAAAACATAGAAAAAATTTGCTGGAACACAGGGTAGCAAAAATAAGAGCGATAGATGAATTTAGTTCAATCTATAATTTTTACGAATTGTTATCCTTTGTAAATTAAATGAAGAAACTCTTGACTTTTGGCCAAGATGTTTGAAGTTAAAAAGCATATAAGGCAATTATTTCAGCGAATTTGAATTATTGTTAAAATGTGTCTAACAATGTACTGGTCTTGACCCTATAATTCAACAGAAACAAACTTCCACATAGAGTCTCATCACTGCTTCAGGAAATTTCTGTAGTTTGCGACCAAGGTTAACTTTGTGGTATTCATGATTCCTCATTCCTTATCAAGAGAGGAGGTCGAATGACGATTAGTCCTCCGGAGCGAGAGGAGAAAAAGGCAAGAGTAATAGTCGATAAAGACCCGGTTCCTACCTCATTTGAAAGATGGGCAAAGCCAGGACACTTCGACAGAACCTTAGCCAGAGGGCCCAAAACCACCACATGGATTTGGAACCTTCATGCACTCGCCCATGATTTTGATACACATACAAGCGATTTAGAAGACATTTCCCGCAAAATCTTTGCCGCGCACTTTGGGCACCTTGCCGTAGTGACGATTTGGTTAAGCGGAATGATCTTCCACGGCGCTAAGTTCTCGAATTACGAAGCCTGGTTAAACGACCCCTTAAATGTGAGTCCTAGTGCTCAAGTCGTTTGGCCCATCGTTGGACAAGACATTTTAAATGGTGATGTCGGTGGAGGATTCCACGGTATTCAAATCACCTCAGGCTTGTTCCAAGTATGGCGTGGCTGGGGTATTACCAGCTCATTCCAGCTTTACGTAACGGCCATTGGCGGCTTGGTATTAGCAGGCTTGTTCTTGTTTGCTGGTTGGTTCCATTACCACAAGCGCGCTCCCAAACTGGAATGGTTCCAGAATGTGGAGTCCATGCTGAATCACCACTTGGCTGTATTGCTAGGTTGTGGTTCCTTGGGATGGGCTGGACACTTAATTCACGTGTCGGCACCAACAAATAAGCTTTTGGATGCAGGTATTGCTGCTAAAGACATACCCTTGCCCCATGAGTTCATCCTGAACAAAGACTTGTTGATCGAGCTGTATCCCAGCTTTGCTAATGGGTTAACACCATTCTTCACCTTGAATTGGGGTCAGTACGCTGACTTCCTGACCTTCAAGGGCGGTTTAAACCCAGTAACAGGCGGCTTGTGGATGGGTGATATTGCTCATCACCACTTGGCGATCGCAGTCCTGTTCATCGTTGCTGGTCACATGTACCGTACCAACTGGGGTATCGGTCACAGCATTAAAGAGATCCTGGAAAACCATAAGGGTCCTTTCACTGGTGAAGGTCACAAAGGTCTGTACGAAAACATGACCACATCGTGGCACGCTCAGTTGGCAACTAACCTTGCTTTCTTGGGTTCACTAACCATCATCATTGCTCACCACATGTACGCAATGCCCCCGTATCCGTACTTGGCAACGGACTACGCAACGCAATTGTGTATATTCACCCACCACATGTGGATCGGTGGCTTCTTGATTGTCGGTGGTGCTGCTCACGCTGCCATTTTCATGGTGCGTGATTACGATCCCGTGGTTAACCAAAACAACGTACTGGATCGGGTGATTCGTCACCGGGATGCTATCATCTCTCACCTGAACTGGGTGTGTATTTTCCTAGGCTTCCACAGCTTTGGACTGTACATCCACAACGACACAATGCGTGCCTTGGGAAGACCCCAAGACATGTTCTCCGACACGGCAATTCAGTTGCAGCCAGTATTTGCTCAGTGGGTACAAAATATCCATACTTTGGCACCTGGTGGTACTGCTCCTAATGCCTTAGAACCAGTTAGTTATGCTTTTGGCGGCGGTATCTTGGCTGTAGGCGGCAAAGTGGCAATGATGCCCATTGCTTTGGGTACAGCAGATTTCTTAATCCACCATATCCACGCCTTCACCATTCACGTTACAGTCTTGATTCTGCTCAAGGGTGTGTTGTTTGCCCGTAGTTCTCGTCTGATTCCAGACAAAGCGAACTTAGGCTTCCGCTTCCCTTGCGACGGGCCAGGTCGTGGCGGTACATGTCAAGTATCTGGTTGGGACCACGTGTTCCTCGGATTATTCTGGATGTACAACTCCATATCGATTGTGATTTTCCACTTTAGTTGGAAGATGCAATCAGATGTCTGGGGAACAGTAGATGCAGCGGGTAATGTGTCTCACATTACTGGTGGTAACTTTGCCCAAAGTGCCATCACCATTAACGGCTGGTTGCGTGACTTCTTGTGGGCGCAAGCTTCACAAGTAATCAACTCCTACGGCAGTGCATTATCTGCCTATGGTCTACTATTCTTAGGCGCTCACTTTGTCTGGGCATTCAGTTTAATGTTCCTGTTCAGTGGTCGCGGCTACTGGCAAGAACTAATTGAGTCCATTGTTTGGGCACATAATAAACTGAAAGTAGCTCCAGCAATTCAGCCTCGCGCTCTGAGCATCATTCAGGGACGAGCTGTAGGTGTAGCTCACTACCTCCTAGGAGGAATTGCTACAACCTGGGCATTCTTCCATGCACACATCCTTTCAGTAGGGTAGCAATTCAGTTTTTTGAGTTAAGGGTTAAGAGTGATGAATGTTGATTTACAAAGAAATCTGACAGACAAAACTTTTAACTCCTAACTCCCCGCAAAGCTGACACCTGATGGCTAAAGGTCAGAGGATTTATCAAACCTATGGCAACAAAATTTCCAAAATTTAGCCAGGATCTCGCACAGGACCCGACTACTCGTCGGATATGGTATGCGATCGCCACAGGCAACGACTTTGAAAGCCACGATGGCATGACGGAAGAAAATCTTTACCAAAAGATTTTCGCCACTCACTTCGGTCACTTGGCAATCATTTTCTTGTGGGCGTCCAGCCTCCTGTTCCACGTGGCCTGGCAAGGTAACTTTGAACAGTGGATTAAAGATCCCCTTCATGTCCGCCCAATCGCCCATGCGATTTGGGACCCCCACTTTGGTAAACCTGCTATCGAAGCATTTACCCAAGCGGGTGCTAGCAATCCGGTAAACATTGCTTACTCTGGTGTTTATCACTGGTGGTATACCATCGGGATGCGGACGAACAGTGAACTGTACACCGGTTCTGTGTTCCTCCTGTTGTTGGCAGCATTATTCTTATTTGCTGGTTGGTTGCACTTGCAACCCAAGTTCCGTCCTAGCCTCTCTTGGTTTAAGAGTGCTGAACCCCGCCTGAACCACCACTTGGCAGGTTTGTTCGGTGTCAGTTCCTTGGCTTGGGCTGGACACTTGATTCACGTTGCTATCCCCGAATCTCGCGGACAGCACGTTGGTTGGGATAACTTCTTAACCACATTGCCCCACCCAGCAGGTTTGACACCCTTCTTCACAGGTAACTGGGGCGTTTACGCTCAGAACCCTGACACTGCCAGCCATCTTTTTGGTACATCCCAAGGTTCAGGTACAGCGATTCTGACATTCTTAGGTGGATTCCATCCTCAGACAGAATCTTTGTGGCTGACCGACATGGCTCACCACCACTTGGCGATCGCAGTACTATTCATTGTTGCTGGTCACATGTACCGGACTAACTTCGGCATTGGTCACAGCATTAAAGAAATGCTGAACTCCAAATCCGGTTTAGTACCTGGTAGCAAGAGTGAAGGTCAATTCAACCTGCCTCACCAAGGTCTTTACGACACCATTAACAACTCGCTGCACTTCCAATTGTCTCTAGCTTTAGCGGCACTGGGAACTATCACATCGTTGGTAGCGCAGCACATGTACTCCCTGCCTCCTTACGCATTCATTGCTAAGGACTACACAACTCAGGCAGCGCTGTACACCCACCACCAGTATATTGCTGGCTTCTTGATGGTTGGTGCTTTTGCCCACGCCGCCATCTTCTGGGTACGTGACTACGACCCCGAACAAAACAAAGGCAACGTACTTGACCGTGTGCTACAGCACAAAGAAGCGATTATCTCTCACCTCAGTTGGGTATCGCTATTCTTGGGCTTCCACACCCTCGGTTTGTATGTACACAACGACGTAGTAGTTGCTTTCGGTACTCCTGAAAAGCAAATCTTGATTGAACCTGTGTTCGCACAATTCATTCAAGCTGCTCACGGTAAAGTACTGTACGGCTTAGATACCTTGTTGTCTAACCCCGACAGCATTGCCTACACAGCTTATCCTAACTACGGCAACGTTTGGTTAGGTGGCTGGTTAGATGCCATCAACTCTGGCACCAACTCCCTGTTCTTAACAATTGGCCCTGGCGACTTCCTGGTACACCACGCATTCGCTTTGGCTATTCACACCACCACCTTAGTACTTGTTAAAGGTGCTTTGGATGCTCGTGGTTCTAAGCTGATGCCCGATAAAAAGGACTTCGGCTATGCCTTCCCTTGCGACGGTCCAGGCCGTGGCGGTACTTGCGACATCTCCGCTTGGGACGCATTCTACCTAGCTATGTTCTGGATGTTAAACACCATTGGTTGGGTCACCTTCTACTGGCACTGGAAACATCTAGGTATTTGGCAAGGTAACGTTGCTCAGTTCAACGAAAACTCTACTTACCTCATGGGCTGGTTCCGTGATTACCTCTGGGCTAACTCTGCTCAGTTAATTAACGGTTACAACCCTTACGGTGTTAATAACCTGTCTGTTTGGGCTTGGATGTTCCTATTTGGACACCTAGTTTGGGCAACTGGTTTCATGTTCCTCATCTCTTGGAGAGGATACTGGCAAGAGTTGATTGAAACCCTTGTTTGGGCACACGAGCGGACTCCTCTAGCTAACTTAGTTCGCTGGAAAGATAAGCCCGTTGCTATGTCCATCGTTCAAGGTCGTTTGGTTGGTCTAGCTCACTTCACCGTTGGCTATGTCCTCACCTATGCGGCGTTCTTGATTGCCTCCACTGCTGGTAAGTTCGGTTAATTCGGCTACTAGTTTTGTAGATGAGTAATAAAATCCCCTGCCGTAAGGTGGGGGATTTTTTGTGGTAAATCTTAAGGCAGGGTGGGTTGCTTGTGTGTACACGGTAGCCCCTGCTCAAGACTCTACAGCCGGAGTCCCAAAACGATAACCCTTACCATACACAGTGTGAATCAAAGGAGTTTCTTTCCCTACCTCAATTTTTCGCCGTAACAGACGAATTAACGCTGCTATCACATTACTGTTTGGTTGTTCTTGATCTTGCTGCCATAAATTTTGGAGAATTTGGGCGTGAGTTAACAACTGCCCTGTATTTTCCATAAAATATTGCAACAGCTGACTTTCCTTTTGGGATAACTCAATAATTCTTCCTTGACGATAAGCTACTTGATTTTCGTAATCGAGTTCTAAATCAGCTACAGTCAGCCGTCCTGTAGTAGTTTCATAACTGGGAGAACTCGAACGACGTAACAACGCCCTAACTCTTGCCAATAACTCCCGTAATTCAAACGGCTTCACTAAATAATCATCCGCACCAGCATCTAAACCTTCCACGCGGTCATCTAAAGTATCTTTAGCAGTAAGAAATAATACAGGTGTAGACTTTCCTTGACGGCGCAACTCCTGACAAATTTCCAAACCTGTTTTGCCTGGAAGCATCCAATCTAAAATTAGTAAATCATAACTACCCCCAGTAGCAAATTCGCTACCAGTGGTACCATCATAAGCCATGTCTACACTGTAACCTTCGCGTGTTAATACACGACTCAAAGGGTCAGTCAATTCAACTTCATCATCAACTAATAAAATTCTCATGCTGCTTGTGGTAAGCATATAGAGATATTCTCAATAATATAAATGAACCGCCAAAAAGAAAATGTTAACTGTTGCATTGCCGAAAGGGGAACTCCTCAAAAATAGTATCCGCTTGCTGAAATCTGTAGGATTAGATTTCAGTGCTTTTTTAGATTCTGGAACTCGCCAACTGCAAATTCCTGATGCTAGTGGGCAAGCAAAAGGACTATTGGTGCGTGGTCAAGATGTGCCTGTATATGTTGAATACGGTCAAGCACAGTTGGGAATAATTGGTTACGATGTGTTGCGGGAGAAAAAGCCGCAAGTTGCACATTTGGTAGATTTGCAATTTGGTCATTGTCGGATGTCAGTGGCAGTAAAAGCATCTAGTTCTTATAAATCACCTTTAGATTTACCACCTCACGGTCGGGTTGCTTCTAAGTATGTGAATTGCGCCCGTGAATATTTCCATAGTCTGGATTTACCTGTAGAAATTGTGCCTTTGTATGGTTCTGTAGAATTAGGCCCCATCACCGGCATGTCGGAAGCGATCGTAGATTTAGTTTCCACAGGACGGACTTTGCGCGAAAATGGTTTAGTCGAAATTACTACCTTATATGAAAGTACGGCACGGTTGATTGCTCATCCCTTAAGTTATCGTCTCAACACAGGTAATTTGCATCAATTAGTCGAACAACTGCGCCAAGATGCTGCTGTCACTGCGGTTTAGTTAAGGGAAATCCCAAAATTAAATGATCCCATCTTGTAGGGTGGGCATCCTGCTCGCCCTTAATATAAGCCAGGCAAGATGCCTGCTCTACAAAGAATTTTGTCATACTTTTTTACTTGGAAGTCCCTAAGTAGTGCGATCGCTTGGGTAATTAAATATCTTTAACACTAAAATTCCTATCCAGCATGATAGATAAAACTCATAAAATAGATTCCTTTCGGGCCTTAGCACTACAAGTGACTTGTCACGCTGTCAATCAGGCAGGCGATCGCCAAGAAGCCCGATTGTTGATGCAAAACTCTATCAAGCGCTTGGGGCAACAAATTGCTGCTAGTATTGCTTTTATTGGCCCAGATTGCCGCTTAATTGTCCTCCCAGAATACTTCCTCACAGGGTTCCCTCTAGGCGAGTCTTTCGCTCTCTGGAGAGAAAAAGCTTGTTGGGAAATGGCGGGTGCTGAGTATGAAGCACTGGGTAAAATTGCCCAAAAACATCAAATATTTTTAGCGGGTAACGCCTACGAACTTGACCCAAATTTTCCAGATTTATACTTCCAAACCTGCTTTGTAATTGATTCTTCTGGTTCAGTGGTCTTGCGGTATCGACGGCTCAATTCCATGTTTGCCCCTACTCCCCACGATGTCTGGGATAAATATCTTGATTGTTATGGTTTGGCAGGAGTGTTTCCGGTGGCTCAGACAGCCATTGGTAATTTAGCAGCATTGGCATCAGAAGAAATTTTATATCCAGAAGTCGCCCGTTGTTTAGCAATGCGCGGGGCAGAAATTTTTTTACACTCCACATCAGAAGTGTATGGTCATGGTCAGAACTCATCACCTAAAGATGCAGCAAAAATTACCCGGGCTGTAGAAAATATGACTTACGTAGTCTCTGCTAATACAGCAGGCATAGTTAATAATCCCATCCCCGTTGCCTCTGCTGATGGTGGTTCCAAAATTATTGATTATCGGGGAATGGTAATAGCACAAACAAATACAGGCGAGAGTATGGCGGCATTTGCAGAAATTGACTTGGCTGCCTTACGCCGCGATCGCCGTCGTCCAGGGTTAAATAATTTACTTTCGCGCCAGCGTTTTGAACTATACGCCCAGAGTTACAGTCAGTCAAATTTTTACCCGGCAAATACTATGCTGGAGGGAGAAGTAGACCGCAAACACTTCACACAAACGCAGCAAGCCACCATCGAACGCCTAGCCAAATTGGGAATAATTTAACGTTTAAGGATTTCTGCTAACCACAGAAACGCCGAGATTACGGAGAGATAAATGTAAAAAAATACTTAATTATTAGGCTCTTACCAATGACCAATGACCAACGACCAACGACCAATGACTAAAACCATAGAAGTCCGCAACCCCCGGACTGGCAAATTTGACTATGTAATTCTCCCACCACCCCCCAGGTTGTTGGTAAACCAATGTAACCGCGCTCGTCGGGCACAAATTCGCTGGCAGAAAATAGGTCTAGAAGGTAGAATTTCCGCCTTACAGCAATGGAAACAAGCCATCATCTCCAGAAGAGAACAATTAACAGAAGCATTGGTAAACGATACAGGAAGATTATCAACTTCTGTCCTAGAAATAGATTCCTTTTTAACCAGCATTGACCGTTGGTGTGGGTTAGCACCAGAAATACTGCAAGACACAGCCAAAAATACAACTATCCCATTTATTGCCTTACAACAAACATCAGTCCCTTACCCATTAGTAGGGGTAATTAGCCCGTGGAATTTTCCCTTATTACTATCAACAATTGATACAATTCCGGCATTATTAGCCGGTTGTGCTGTCGTTGTCAAACCCAGTGAAATTGCACCCCGCTTCGTGGCACCATTAATAGCAGCCCTTCATGCTGCGCCAGATTTACATGATGTCTTATGTTTTGTCGAGGGAGCAGGTGAAATTGGTGCTACTTTGATTGAATGTGTAGACTTAATCTGCTTTACAGGTAGTGTAGCCACAGGAAGACAAGTTGCAGCAGTCGCAGCCCAAAGATTTATTCCCGCTTTTTTAGAATTAGGCGGAAAAGACCCGGCGATCGTTTTAGAATCAGCCAATATAGAATTAGCAACCTCAGCAATTTTATGGGGTTCAGTCGTCAACGCCGGACAGTCTTGTCTTTCCATTGAGCGCATTTACGTTGCTGAATCCATCTTTGATGAGTTTTACCATCAACTCATAGTCAAGGCCCATAGCCTAGAGTTAGCTTATCCCAAAATTGATAGTGGAGAAATTGGCCCCATTATTTCCGAAAGACAAGCCGCAATTATTAACGACCATTTACTAGATGCAGTGGAAAAAGGCGCATTAATTCATTGTGGCGGTAAGGTAGAAGAATTAGGCGGAGGTTGGTGGTGTCGCCCCACAGTTATCACCCAAGTCAATCATTCCATGAAAGTGATGACCGAGGAGACTTTTGGCCCTATTATGCCAGTGATGCCATTTCCCTCAGTTGAAGAAGCAGTATATTTAGCAAATGATTCTGTCTATGGACTCAGCGCCGCAGTATTTGCCGAGTCAGAAGCCGAAGCCTTAGCCGTAGCTCAGTACATTGATGCGGGAGCCATTAGTATTAACGATGCTGGACTGACTGCTATGATGCATGAAGGAGAGAAAAATGCCTTCAAATTCTCCGGTTTGGGTGGTTCACGCATGGGGCCAGCATCAATCAAACGATTCCTGCGAAAAAAAGCATTTTTGATTAAAACTGACTTTAATAGCGACCCCTGGTGGTTTGATAATCAGTAATATTCAGGTACTATTTGAAAGACCGAAAACTGAAGCCTAACAGCTTAGATAGAGGAATTGTGTAATGTCTAACATCAGAGAAGAAATGCCCGTGCTTGCCCGTCACGCAGGAGATTGGGTAGGAACATATACACTGGTAGACATCACAGGCAATATTCTTGATCAACATCAATCTCATTTAACTTGCCAGTTTCCTGAAAATGACCAATATTCCTATTACCAAATTAATCGTTATACATGGTCTAATGGGAAAAAAGAAGAACATACATTTCCCGGAACATATCGGGATAAAATCCTCTGGTTTGACACTGAACGTATTCAAGGAAAAGCCTGGGAAGTTGATGATTCTACAATTATTTTATGGTTTTCTTATAAGACAGTACCCGCAATGCATTTATATGAAATGATCCAAATTAGTCCCGATAATAACCATCGTTCCCGGACTTGGCACTGGTTCAAAAATCATCAAATTTATCAACGCACATTGATTCAAGAAGAAAGAATTAAGTAGTAAGTTTGTGGTTGGGTTTTCAGCCCAGCAAATTTATAAAATGAGCGCTAAAGCACTCACTACAAGCAATTAATATATTTCAGATACAAGCATGGCAAAAAGCGACAAACTCAACTTTTCCACTCCTAGCGGTTTTCCCGAATTTCTTCCCAGCGAAAAAAGACTAGAAGTATATTTACTAGATATCATCCGTAGAGTATTTGAAAGCTATGGATTTACACCTATAGAAACTCCCGCAGTGGAACGTTTAGAAGTACTGCAAGCTAAAGGTAACCAAGGCGATAATATCATTTATGGCATTGACCCCATATTGCCACCAAATCGCCAAGCCGAAAAAGAAAAAGCCGGGGAAACTGGTTCAGAAGCAAGAGCTTTAAAGTTTGACCAAACAGTACCATTAGCCGCTTATATTGCCCGTCACCTGAACGAGTTAACCTTTCCCTTTGCGCGTTACCAAATGGATGTCGTCTTTCGGGGTGAACGAGCCAAAGATGGGCGTTTTCGCCAGTTCCGCCAGTGTGATATAGATGTCGTGGCGCGGCGAGAACTCAGCTTACTTTATGATGCTCAAATGCCAGCAATTATCACTGAAATATTTGAAGCAGTAAATATTGGCGATTTTCTCATTCGCATCAATAATCGCAAAATTCTCACGGGATTTTTTACATCAGTAGGAGTTGCAGAAGACCAAATTAAAACTTGTATTGGTATTATTGATAACCTAGAAAAAGTTGGTGAGGCTAAAGTTAAACAGCAATTAGAAAAAGAGGGTATTTCTACCGAGCAAACTCAAAAAATAATTGATTTTATTAAAATTGATGGCACCGTAGATGAAGTCTTAGATAAACTAAATCACTTAGCTGAAAATTTTCCAGAAGCAGAGCAGTTTATATTGGGAGTAAATGAATTAGAAACAGTAATTACAGGTGTCAGGAATTTAGGAGTTTCCGAAAAACGTTTCTGTATTGATTTATCAATTGCCCGTGGTTTGAACTATTATACTGGCACAGTTTACGAAACAACCTTATTAGGACATGAGGCTTTAGGAAGTATCTGTTCTGGGGGCAGATATGAGGAATTGGTGGGGATGTTCTTAGGCGAGAAAATGCCTGGTGTGGGCATTTCTATTGGCTTGACTCGTTTAATTAGTCGCTTACTTAAAGCTGGTATTCTTAGTACCTTACCTGCTACGCCAGCCCAGGTTATGGTAGTCAATATGCAAGAAGATTTAATGCCCATTTATTTACAAGTTTCTCAACAACTGCGTAAAGCTGGACTTAATGTTGTAACTAACTTTGATAAAAAAGGCTTGGGTAAACAATTCCAATTAGCTGATAAACAAGGCATTCAATTCTGTGTCATTATTGGTTCAGAAGAAGCAGCAGCACAAAAGTCTTCTTTGAAGGATTTGCAATCAGGTGAACAAGTAGAGGTATCACTAGAAAAATTGGCGGAAGAAATTAAAAAAAGAATAACTATTAATGGTAGTTGAAATAATAAATTGAATCTTTGCTATTCCGTCACAAAATCTATTTGTTGTGTTTGTTGGTAATCTGAAATTTCATGGTCTTTTATATGTAGCTCTCCAATCGATTTCTGATTACCATTTTCTATAATTTTACGAGTTTTTAACCTAACTGTTCCACCATTGGGTAACATTGCTTTCTGTCCTTCGGGGCTTTCTAGAATTGGCTCATTATTGGGATTACAGTTAGGAAGGTTTAACGATTTAACATCAGCAATTAGAAAAAATTCTGCGATTGCTGTCAAACTAGCTTGTGAAAGATAATACAATTCTGGTAGACCTTCAGGTACAGAAATTACAATTTTTCTGATGAATGGAGAATTTGTTGGTTCAGATGCTGCTAAAAGAGTTTTAAGTTCATCTAATCCTCTCTTTGTACCTAAAAGAAGTTTAGTCCTTGGTGGTTCTGATTGATTATTATACACTTGGATTTGTCCTCAATATTGAGACGAAAAAATACTATATATGAAAAATGACAATTCTCACCCTAATGAAGAAAATGGTGATTTTCTGAATATAGCATCTGTCAAAGAAGACTGGGGTGGAGATGGTAAAGGACGTATGAATTTATCAGGAAGGCGTACTGCCATTTCTCCAGAATATGTACCTCGTAAATACCAGTTTTTTGATACAAATAATGTACCAAATGAACAAGGTTGGCGCATCAAAGGGATGCCAGATTATGTAAAATCTGGAAGTCGTAGATTACTAACTTGGCATGATTGCGGTGCTTCTACATCCAGAGTTATGCTACCATTCAATTTTGCAGCGCCATCAGGTATATTTACTGCTGATTTAGAACTTTTTGTGTTAAAAGGTGTGATTCAAATAGGTGAATGGAAACTTAGTAAGCATTGCTATTCTTTTATTCCCGCAGGAGTGAAAGTAGGAAATTGGCAAGTACTAGGTGATGAAGATGTAGAAATCCTGTGGATGGAAAATGGTGATGCACATTACAATAATCTAGAAAATAATCATCCAGATGCTAGGTTAAATGAATTTATACCAGTTTTGGATAGTAAATTAATACCTTGGGGCAAAACAGACACAGTTCAATTTGAAGTAGCAAAAAAGAAGTATTTACGAAAAGATGCTAACGGTGGTGGCGTTTGGCTACTGGCAATCTTGCCACATTATGACGGTGGACATCAAATGATACAAGCATATAATGAGGAGGGGTTTTGTCTAGCGGGATATTGCGACATAGGAAATTACCGCTTTTTACAACACCATTTTTGTTATTGTCCTAGCTTTAATACTCTTCCTAGACATATAACCCATGATGGGTGTTTATTCTTTGTTCGAGTTGATAGAGATTTATCAAAAATTGCTACAGTGTTGTCTTATGAGAATGACGATTAATTTAACTTCTTTTTAAATAATGTCCACTAGGCGAACCTAAAACTTGTCCGTTGTTATAAATCAAATTTCCCCGCAAAAAGGTACTTTTCACCCGTCCAGTTAACTCCATTCCTTCAAATGGTGTGTACCCTTGTTGTGATTGCGACTCAGCAGCATGTACCACAAAAGTCTCATTAGGATCTAATAATACTAAATCAGCATCGAAGCCAATAGCTATATCGCCTTTTGTGAGTACACCAAACCTTCGTGATGGGTTCCAAGATAGCAACTTAGCCATGTGGTTGTAAGACATTCCCCTCTTGCTACCTTCACTAAATACACCAGAGAGTAAATATTCTGTACCACCAAAACCAGACTTGGCTAACCAAATATTATTTGGGTGTTTAGCATTTCTTTTTTGTTCAGCAGAACAGCAAGCATGGTCACTAACTATCCAATCTACTTGATGATTGAGTACTGCTTGCCATAAGTATTCTACATCGGCACGGGGACGAATAGGGGGGTTGACTTTTGCCCAAGTAGACGTGGGTGTATCGACATCTAATAGCAAATGTCCCACGGTTACCTCTCGCCGAAAGTTAATGTGAGGAAAAGCAGTTTGCATTGTCAAAGCTGCTTCCATTGCTTTACGGGAACTTAGATGTAATAAGTTGATGTTTGCACAGTTGGTTTCATGTGCCAAATAAGAAGCAATACAAATAGCTAGTCCTTCGGAATGAGGGGGACGTGCTGCACTATAAGCGTGGAGTCCACTCAAGCTAGAATCATTTTCAACTATTTTGGTGTAGGCGTTGAGAATTTCGGCAATTTCACAGTGCAAACTTAAGCTAATAGTATCTCGCGCTTCTGGATGTTCTGCCATTAAGGCAGTAAGACGGCGCATGATAAATTCAAAGTGAGCAAAGTCGTATCGGTCCTCTTTATTAATCATCAAAAACAGGTTTTGCTGGTCTGATAAACCATGCAAACCATAACCACCATAAAACATGAAGATTTTAAAAGAAGATACTCCATGTTCTGTAAATAGTAGCGGGATTTCATCAAGATGTTGGCTGGCTATGGGTGCAACGTGATAGCCGTAGTCAACAAAAAAATTACCTGCGGATAATGCTAATACTTCTGGGAAAAAATCTCTGTAGGAACCGCCTTTGTTTAAATAATACTGTCCTGTACGAATGTAGTTGAGGCTAGTCGTAACTCCCCCCATTGCGGCTGCTTTGCTTTCGGTAATTGCATCTTGGTCGAGGGGTTGATAAATACCTATGTGCATATGGGCATCTACGACACCTGGAAAACCTAAGAGGTTTTTGGCATCAATTATTTCTTTGCCTTGGTCTGGGCTAATATGAGACACAATTTGGGCAAATTTTCCATCTTGTATTCCCAAGTCAAGTAGTTCGGCTGTATCTTGATGGGGACGAACTACTCTGACGTTTTTGATGATTTTATCTAAAAAGGGGGCTTCGGACATGGTAGACCTCACACTAAAATGAGTACAGAAGTAGAACAGGGTAAATAATTAAAGGTTTGTAGTGAGTTAGCGCGGTCTACAGCCCTTCTCCTAAAGGAGACGCTACGCGAACGGGCATCCTTCTCCCAAGGGGAGACGCCAAAGGCGAACGGCGGGGGGTTTCCCCCATGAGCGACTAACGTACAGCCTGCGGCATCGGTCGGCATCACCCGTAGGGTGAGAACTTTAGTTCTCAAATCAGGACTAAAGTCCTGACTACGAACTGATTTTAGGTAAATTTACATTACTTTACATAGGTTGTTTTTTTCAAGTCGTTCTACTTAACTTAGTTTTAAACCACAGAGTCAAGAGGTTAAACGGTAAATTTGTGACGAGAAAACACAAATTTTTAATACTTGAAAAACAATTTGATTATTTTACAATTTTAGATAGCAATATCTACGCTAATACATTAAAAATATTTATTTAATCATCTTGAGGAAAACCATAATGGCAATATTTAATGACTATCATCTGAATCCGATGCAGTTTACTTTTCTTAACAAATTTCAAGATAACTGGCAAGTGATTAGAGATGAGTTTACAAGTTTTATTAATCAGGCATCTACTGAGGAGTTAGGTTTTACTTATAATGTTTTAGGGCCTAAAAGTAAGACAATTAAAACTAAGGGGAAGTCTAAGTACAGTGCTTGGGGAATTTTATTTCAAGGTTTATTTATTGAAGAATATATTCGATGCCATCAAATACAATATCCTGATTATGGAACAGATACGGCTTCAGAGAAAGCATTGGCTTTAAGAAATAAATATTTTGCTAATTTGGCTCAAGTAATAGCAGATGTTAACTTGGGCAATGATAATATTATCAGAAATGTGTATTTTGGTACGTTTCATCCAGGTTTAGATATTAAGCTACATGTGAATGATAACCCTCACATGAATCGTGGCTATTTGGGACTAATTGTGCCGGAGGGAGATGTGGCTATGAAAATATGTCATGAACAGCTTTATTGGCATGAAGGACAATTCATGGTTTTAGATCATAGCTATCCACATTGTCCACACAACTACACTAATTATGACCGGACTGTTTTAGTTGTAGACTTTTTTAAACCGGATAAGTCTAGAGAGGAAGTAATAGCTTTTGAACAAGAGCAAGTTAGACAACGTATGCAAGATAATCCTTTTAGCTTAGGTGTTTTTGGAAAAAGTGATCAAGTGCAAACAGAAGATTTTATTAAGTATGGTTTAGCTCATCAGTTAGAGTGGGATAAAGCTTTATAAAGCTATGTTTTCAAAATATTAAAAAATGAATAGCAAAACCTACAAAAAACTGATAGCAAAACAACTGAATCAAGATTTTAAATCTGCTGCTGAAATTGTCGAAATTCCTCTTACTCAACCTGCTGGTGGTCAAGTTTTAATTAAAAACAAATTCGCTGGCATTAACGGTGGATTTGATACCTTACTTTGTCAAGGTAAAGTTCCCTATGTTAATTTAATTCCTCCCTTTGATTTGGGTGTGGAAGCTGTGGGAGAAGTTGTCGCTATGGGTGAAAATGTGCAAAATTTTCACATAGGTGATGCTGTAGTAACTACAGTCCGTGGTGGTGGCTATGGTGAATATCAGGTGATAGATGCAAATCTGGCTTTGAAAGTGCGGGAAGCAACGCCAGAGATTCTTACTCTCATGCCTACAGGTGTATCGGCTTTGGTGGCACTGGAACAAGTGGGAGAAATGAAAAGTAATGAAGTGGTTTTAGTGACAGCAGCAGCTGGGGGAACTGGACATATTGCGGTGCAGTTGGCGAAGCTAGCGGGTAACCATGTAATTGGTATTTGTGGTTCCCAGACGAAGGTGCAGTTATTAAAGGAATTAGGCTGCGATCGCATCATCAACTATCGCACAGAAAACCTCGATCAAGTCCTCAAACAAGAGTACCCCCAGGGCATTAATTTGGTTTTTGAGTGTGTCGGTAAACAAGTTTTTGATACCTGTGTGGCTAATTTAGCCGTGGGCGGACGTTTGGTGGTGGTGGGTTTTGTCTCAGAATATGCCAAAAATCAAGAACAAGTTACCCAACCCCGCCTTTATCATCAATTATTTTGGAAGGCTGCTTCTATACGTGGCTTTCTCATGCCTCATTATCAAGCATATATGCCAGATGCACGCGATCGCCTGTTAAATCTCTTCTACACAGGTAAGCTGAAAGTTTGTGTTGATTCAACGCCATTCCTCGGTCTAGAGTCCATCCCTGATGCTGTCGAACACTTACTTAGTGGTAAAAATTGTGGCAAAGTAGTTGTCAGACTCTAGCAAACAACTACTTTACCATTGACACATAATCAGTGCGTTTGCACTTGAGCCTGCTAATCAAGACTTGATTTGTGTAGCCTCTATGAGGTGGGAAACACGCTTTTTAATATCTAGTCTCTAGCCTCAGCGTCTCTAACCTCTAACCTAAGAGCTTCTTTTAAACGAATCCAGCCAATTTTGAACTTGTTCACGGGCAATATCGCGGCTACCAAGACCAAATGATAGAGCAATAGCAACAGCGATCGCACCTAGTAACAGACCAAAGGCCAAATTTACAATGTCACTAGCAACACCAATCTGTTGCAACGCCATTGCGGAAACTAAGGTGATGATGGCAATCCGCGCTACCTGTCCCAAAATTCTAGCTTGGCGGTCGCCGGAACTGGAAATGAGGTGAAACGCTAAATTTGCGAAGAACAAACCAATGGCAAAGACAATCAATCCTGCCAAAATTCGCCCCAGGATGACTAAAATACCAGTTACCAATGCTGTCAAGGCCACAATATTGAGGATATTCACTGCGGCTACTGTGGCAAACAGCATGATCCCAACTAGGACAATCACACCTGCAAATTCTGATGGGGTGCGGACTGCCGATCTGGGTGATGCGGCTTGTTCTTCGGGAGAAACCGCTGTGGCTCTAGTAAGTGATGGTAAACCGAGAACTGTGAAAATGTTGTTAAAGCCTAAACTAGTCAAAATACTTGTAACTAGATCGGCGATAAACTTCCCGACGAAAAAGGAAACAAGTAAAATTGCTACTGCTGTAAAGATGGCAGGTAAGGTATTGAGAACCAGCTGTAACATGGCGATCGCTGGTACTGAAATGGCATCAATTCTCAAAGCATTGAGTGCGGCGATCGCTACAGGAATCAAAATCAAAACATAGACAATGGTGCCGATAATGCTCGATAAAGATTGCGTTCCTACCCCTGAGGAAAGTCCCATACGACTGCCTAAGTGATTGATACCAGTGCTTGCTAGCAAGTTGGTGACAATCCGCCGCACTACATTAGCAACAAACCAGCCGATAGCAGCAATTAACCCTGCTCCTATAATATTGGGCAGAATTGACAAAATTTCGGTAATTACGGCTTGTACTGGCAGTAAGGCTTGTCTGAGGGCCAAAGTATCTAAGACGGGGACAAGAAACAGTAAGAAAATAAACCAATACAGAGCATTACCAATGGTCTCACTCAAAGAGACTTGGTTGAGGTTGGTTGTATCATCTTGGGTTTCTTGATGCAAACGCTCATCGAGCCTTAACGCTTGTAATCCTCGTACCGTAATAATTTTGACAATCGTTGCTAATAACCAAGCGACTACCAACAGAATGCCTGCACCAATCAATTTCGGCAAAAAGCCAATAACTTGGTCAAGAAAGTTATTTAGTGGTCGAGAGACTACCTCTAGTTCCAGAGTTTGTAAAACAGCGACAACCGTCAGGAGGATAATACCCCAAAAGACTAAGCCGGAGATGAATTTCTCAACGTTGGGAACATCTTGACGACCCGTCACACCTGAGGCAATTCGGTTATCTAAATCAGTACGATTGAGAATACTGCGTGTTATGGCTGCTGCGATCGCGGCAATTAGCCAACCAATCAACAACAATGCTGCTGCTCCCAATAACCGGGGAACAAACGCAATCAATTGTGCAACAATTTCTTGGACTCCAGCGACACCTGTATTAACTCTTTGTTGATCTAGTGGCGAGATGGGAAATTGTGCGAAAAAATGCTGTACCCTCATCGATAAACCAATGTCTATCAACTGGGTTACACCTTGCCAAGTTGTGTTCATGGTTTTCCGTATTTAAGGTTATAAGTGTGCCAAAAACTACAGCCACACTTATGGTGAGCCTGGATATGAAATAATCCGGCACCCCAGTAAGTTCACTCATGTTTTTCCTAACAATTTACCAGTAAATTGGCAGTGAACTAAATATCAGCAGTTGATATTGGAGATATTTTTTTTACTTTGTCAATTATTTTCTCGTTTTATCAATAAACTACACCAAAAATAAATATTTCCTAATTTTTTAGTATTATTATATACATTCATTTTTTTAAAACTACAGTTGAGATTTTGCGCTACTGTAAATTCAGCAACAGCATCAAGAATGTGGAATGTCACAAGCTTTTGAACAATCAATGAAAATTAATGCCACAGCGACAGTGGTAGAACGCTGCATTACCGATTTAGCACTCATGCACCGCTGGCTTAACCCCGCCTTACGTTGCGAACCTGTAGGTGAAGTCTGGAGTACTGAAGTTGGTAGCCAAAGTCGCTTTGTGATTCAAATTCCCTTACTGAAACCCACCTTGAACAGCACCGTCGTAGAAAGACAGCCAGGGTTAGTTATTTGGGAATTTCAGGGATTTTTCCAAGGGCGCGATCGCTGGGAATGTCAGCCATTAGAACAAGGAACACTCTTACTCAACCGCTTCGAGTTCGATATTCCCAATCCCCTCATCAGTTGGGGATTCAAGAATTTTGCCGCCTCTTGGACTCAAGAAGATATGCAAGCCCAACTCCGCCGCCTCAAACGAGTTGCTGAACAACTTTAGATTTAGGATTCGCCAATACTTATCCCCCCATCTCAGCAAGTAACCGCCGAATCACAACTGCATCCTCAGCATCAGGAACCTTTTCCAGATACAGTTGCAAGTCTTCAGCCGCTTGGGGGTATTGGCCAAGCTGATAGTATAGCAACCCGCGATCGCGCACTTCTAAAATTTCCCCAGGAGAAAGCACCACAATGCGTTCAACCGCAGCTAGAGTTTTCGCTAACTTTTGCTGTTTCAGGTAAATATATTTCAAATTAGTCAGCATCCGTTTCAAAAATTGCCGATTAGTTACCGGGGCTAAAAACTCTGGTTGTAAACTCACAGGTTGCTGAAACATTTGAGTTAATTGGTCTACACAATCTTGTGCAAACATCACCTCACCACGATTAAAGGCGTCAACAAAAATTTCCATATCGGGAATATCTGGGCGAATTAAAAAATGTCCTGGCATCCCCACACCCACCATAGGAAAGTCAATCCTGCGAGCAATCTCCAAATAAACCAGCGCCAAAGTAATAGGAATCCCCATTCGTCTGTCAATGACATCATTTAAAAAACTATTACATGGGTCATAGTAGTCAGTTTGATTACCAGCAAATCCCAAATCAATGTAGAGATATTGATTAAGGGTTTGAATTAGGCGCAGAGGATATCGTGAGTCAGGTAAGCATTCTTTAACCTCACCTGCCATTGTGTCCAGAGCATTCAGATATTCCGCAATATCGAGATCAGGATATTCTTCCTGTGCAATATACAAAGCTGCCTTTGCTAAGTCGATATGCTCGTCAGGCTGCTGAATCTCCTGATAAAAATGTAATCGTGCTGACGAGAAATTCATAATCAAGTTTTGGTGAGAACTATTTGAAAGTATATAGAGGGAACAAAAGCCGATCAAGTCAACCTTTTTATTTCATTATCACATGACTAATCATAACTTTTTTGCTGGGGAACACAGTGGAAAATAGAAAAGAAAAGCTAAATCAAATGCCAAAAGCCATAATGAATACAAAATTTACTTTTTTTAAATTATAGAATATCTGGCAAACTTGTATCAGCAACCTTGGACAATTAATTTATTTTTTGTAAATACTTGTAGCAATTATATTTAATTTTTCTATAGCAAAACTCTTAGATTTTCGACTTTTTAAATAAATCCGATATCAGGTTGTTTGTGGCTTATCTATAATTGTTCTATACAAAATTTAAATAACAAATAAATAAATCAATCATTAACCTATATAAATAGGTATACAAGTTATGAAAATACTGTCAACCTAACTTATAACTTCCAGGGGATTGTCCATTTGGACATTAACCCACTTGAACACTATTGCGAGAGAAAAATCTAAAACCTTTATTTTAGGTGTAGGTTGGGAAGCCACTCTGGGCAGCTACCTTGTACGCACAAGTCTTATCAAGTTGCCTAATAGTGTTTCGATCCTCCCTAAACCCCTTTGGCGATGCACCTTTGCTTTGTAGAATGAATCAGCCCTGCTTCTCAAGGGGAGCCACTGCTTTGGGCGGGTTTCCCGACTTGTAGCAAGTGGCGTGGATTTAGGGGGATCAAATGATTTGTATGTACACGGTAGCCCCATCTATCCACTCCCCTCTCCCAGAATTTTGCTAGAGTTAACAAACCAGGATTTTTCAGTCAAATCTCTGATAACGCCAGCAGACGAGGCTATCCATGCTTACAAGTACGCTACTTCTCTCGAACCAAATCCCTACTCTACAGTACTCCTCCACACCAGAGCGATTCGATGAAACCTGGGAAGCCCCTTTGGCTACCCTCCTAGGATTAGGCCGCGCCGCGGGCGCTGACTTCATTGAATTATATTTAGAACGTCGCAACTACATTAGTTGTCTTGCTGAAGAAGACGCTATTACCAGTATTTCACCCAGTTTAGCTACAGGTGCCGGAGTCAGAGTATTTCGCGGTAAAGCCGACTGCTATGTCAGCACCAATGACCTTTCGTTTTCTGGCTTGAAAGCAGCCTTAGAAAAAGGGCTTTCTATTCTCGGACTAGAACTACCTGTTAATAATGCTTTCATCCCCGAAATCAATCTAGAATTACTCAGAGACTACGCCACCAAAAGAGGCAAAGATGGCTGGCTACCTTTGTGTAGTTCCATCCGCGAAATGGGAGAAGTCCTCCTAGATGGAACGGCTCAACTCCAACGCAAGGCCAACCATGTACAATCACGCCGTGCTTCCTATTTCCGGGATTGGCAAGAAGTCTTAGTTGCCTCCAGTGATGGCACTTTTGCCCGTGACATTCGCCTCACTCAATCGGTAGGATTTAACTTGTTGTGTGCTGATGGTGCCAATCGTACTTCCATTGGCGATCGCGCTGGTAACACCAGTGATCCTAACTTCCTGAGAACGTGGGACTATCAACAAGCGGCGGAACACATAGCAGAATCTGCTGGAAAAATGCTGTATGCAGATTATGTAGAATCAGGCACTTACCCCATTATTATGGCCAATCACTTTGGTGGGGTAATTTTCCACGAAGCTTGCGGACACCTATTAGAAACCACGCAAATTGAACGCAAAACTACTCCCTTTGCCGATAAAAAAGGTGAAAAAATTGCCCACGAAAGCCTCACAGCTTGGGATGAGGGACGCTCTGAAAATGCCTTCGGCACAATTGACATGGACGACGAAGGAATGCCTGCTCAAAGAACTTTGTTAATTGAAAAAGGTGTTCTCAAAAACTTCTTAGCAGACAGAACCGGGTCTTCCCGCACGGGACACCCCAGAACCGGCAGTGGCCGCCGCCAAAATTACACTTTTGCCGCAGCTAGCCGGATGCGAAATACTTATATTGCTCCGGGCGAATACACCACAGAAGATTTATTTAACTCAGTTGACAAAGGCATTTACTGTAAAAAAATGGGTGGCGGTAGCGTTGGGGCTACAGGTCAATTTAACTTTGGTGTAGATGAAGCTTATTTGATTGAAAATGGCAAAATCACTAAACCCTTAAAAGGCGCAATTCTCATTGGTGAAGCTAAGGAAATCATGAATAAGATTTCCATGTGTTCTCAAGATTTGGAACTAGCACCAGGGTTCTGCGGTTCAGTCAGTGGCAGTATCTACACCACAGTAGGACAACCTCACATTAAAGTTGATTCTATTACTGTGGGTGGAAGATAAGAATTTTCGAGTAAAATCCCCAAATCTTCAACTCTAAAATTTAACTTCGCTTATGTAATTAAGTAGCAAGGAGTAATTGTTTGTCAGATTTGTAATTCTCTCAATCAGGCATCAAACCCTTGGACAGCATGGGTTACGCTACGCTAACCCATGCTACGTTTAATTTAAACCTTCTACTTAATTAAAATTCAGAATCCAAAATCTAGAATCCAAAAGTGACTATGCCAAATATCACAGAAATTGCCAATAATGCCAAGAAAAATGCTAGTAAACTTGGTATCAAAAAATTTGACATTTATGGCGCCACAATAGATGAAACTAGCGTCCAAGTAGACCAAGGTGAGCCAAAACAAGTCAAATCTTCAAATCGCTCTGGGGTGACTGTTCGGGTTTGGAATGAAGATAATACAATGGGTGTTACTAGCACCACAGATGTAGATCCCAAAGGGCTAGAATTAGCTTTAAAAACTGCCTACGAAGCAAGTTTTTTTGGTGTCAAAGAAAATGTCCCTGATTTTAGTCCAGAGTCTACTGCTCCTATTTCTCATCCATCTCAAGACAAAACACCCCAAGCACCTGTTGCTGAATTGATAAATAGCCTACTTGTCGCTGAAAAAGAACTGCTGGCAACTCATCAAGCTATTAAAGGTGTGCCTTATAATGGTTTAGCGCAAAGGGATATTGACAGGTTCTACCTGAATAGTGATGGCGCTACTAGAAATGAATCTCATTCTTTGGCATCAATTTATCTTTATAGCAAAACCGAGGAAGAAGGCAAAAAACCGCGCAGTGGTAGCGCTTTTAGAATCAATAGGAGTATAAATAATTTAGATATTAATGGATGCATCAAAGAAACCGCAGAGAAAACCATCAGTCACTTGAATTATGAAAAAATCAAGTCTGGTAAATACCGCGTTATTTTCTCTCCTGATGCATTTTTAAGTTTGTTGGGTGCTTTTTCCAACTTATTTAATGCTCAAAGTATTTTGGATAAGCAAAGCCTCTCTAACCCTGATGATTTAGGTAAGCAAATTGCTGCGCCGCTACTTTCAGTTTATGATGATGCTTTGCACCCAGCTAACTTTGGTGCTGAAAGTTTCGATGGGGAAGGAACTCCGACTCGTCAGATTTCACTCATTGAAAATGGCGTTTTAAAAGGATTTCTCCACAGCGCTGGAACCGCTAAACGCATGAATACTCAACCAACGGGTAATGCAAGTATTGGTGCTAAGGTCAGCGTCAGTCCTAACTTTTATCATGTTTTCGCAGCGACATTTCCTGAGCAGAAATTAAGTCTAGACACTGCGGAAAATGTAATTTTAATTGATGATTTACAAGCTCTCCATGCCGGAGTGAAATCTTTACAAGGTTCGTTTTCTCTACCTTTTGATGGTTGGTTGGTAAACAAAGGTGAAAAAACGAGCATTGAATCAGCAACTGTTGCTGGCGATTTTTTGGAACTCCTAAAGTCCATTGTTTATGTGGAGAAAGAAGTAGAACTTACTCCTGGTGGAGTTTGCCCTAAAATCTGGGTTGATGAACTATCAATTACTGGTGACTAGTACCGCTGCGCGGAAGTCAAAAATCAAAATTCAAAAGTCAAAAAGCTTTTATCTTGGTTTTTTGAACCTTTTAAAAGGGTATCCACATTTATGCCCTGGAGTACTAGTACCGTCGTGAAGTCAAAAGACTTATAGGATAGGCTAGGAGTTAGGAGTTAGTTGTTAACTCTTAGCTCTTATTCTTCACCGCCTATACCCAGATTGATATCAAAACCATCAGCCCCGCTGATATCAGTACCAATCATTACTGCACCATCGACTTGAGCATTGTATAAGTTAGTATCGCTTAAGTCGGCATTAGTCAAATTAGCGTTATCAAATGTAGTACCATTAGCAAAAGCACCTGTAAGGTCAGCAGATATCAAATTAGCACCAGTCAAATCTGCGCCTTCTAAGTTGGCTTCTTCCAAATTTGCACCTTGTAAATTAGCTTTTCTCAAGTCAACGCCTATTAAGTGAGCGCCTTGAAGATTTGCATTTGTTAAATCACAACCATAACATTCTCTAGTTTCTAGCAAATGCTGGACGGGATTTATTTTTTCAGTTGTAGCAGAAACAGGAGCAGCTAGAGATAAGGTACTGAATAATGCTGCGGCTGTCAGAAAAATAGATTTCATATGTCTTGAATTGCGGATTACAATGCCTTTTAAAGTATTGATCTGAATGTCTTGTATTGTTTAATATTGCCAGATTATAGATATTATGTCCTCTGGCGATCGGACGAATTAGCTATTTAAATTGGTGAATAATCAAGAATGTGAATATACTACTTGAGTTAGAGTTTGAAGATATTTATGAAAAACTATGCCTATCAGGGACTGATAAATAAAAAATAATCAAATCCCTGCGGGACGCTACGCGGTAAGCGCAGCTATGCCCTTTAGGGCTTTACGCTTTGATGAGCATAGGGAGCAGGGGAAGCAGAAGAAATAAACCTTGTCTACTTTGAGAACTTGAGTGTGCAGTCAAGATTATGAGATTGCTTCCTGACGTGGATTTAAACTTTGCTACTACCTAATAAATACAAAAGTGCCATACGAATGGCGATACCACTGGTAACTTGTGACTGAATCAGGCTAAATTCTGGATCATCCATTAAATCTGAGCTAATTTCTACACCACGGTTGACTGGGCCTGGATGTAAAACTTTGACATGAGGTTTGCACAGTTGCAACTTCGTGCGTGTAATGCCAAACGTTTGATGATATTCTCGCAAACTTGGCAGTAAGTGAGCAGTCATTCGTTCTTTTTGCAGGCGCAAAGTCATGACAAAATCAGCATCTTGTAAAGCGGGTTCTAGCTCCCAGTGTAAGGATAGTTGGCGATGAGGCGAAGGGAGAATAGGAGATGAGGAAGGATGTTTCTGTTCTAGGCTTTCTGACTCCTCATCAAAAACATACTCGGTAAATAATTTGGGTAAAAGGGTGGGTGGTGCGGCTAAATGCACTTCGGCACCACTGGCGGTTAAACTCCAGATATTAGATCTGGCTACGCGAGAATGTAAGATATCGCCAACGATCGCAATTTTTTTATCTTTTAATAGTTCCAGTCGCGGATTAGCTGGATCAATCAAAGTACAGATTGTAAATAAATCCAGTAGTGCTTGGGAAGGATGTTCGTGTTGTCCATCACCAGCATTGAGGACGCTGACTCGGACACCTAGACGATCCATTTCTTGAGCGATCGCATTGGGTACCCCTGCTTCTTTATGGCGAATCACCATAATATCTGTTCCCATAGCCAAATAAGTCTTGGCTGTGTCGAGAATAGTCTCTCCCTTAGTCATGGAAGAAGATGCAGCGGCGAAGTTGAGGGTATCTGCACTGAGTCGTTTAGCAGCAAGTTCAAAACTGCTTCTGGTGCGTGTAGATGGTTCAAAAAATAAATTCGCCACCACCTGTCCCTGTAAGCTTGGGACTTTCTTTGTCCGTCGTGATAGCACTTCCTGAAAACTAGCAGCAGTTTGCAAAACAGTATCATATTCGGCGGTTGTGAAGTCGGCTAGGGAAAGAACGTGATGACGATTCCAGGTAGTACTAGGCATAAATAGCTATCAGTTATCTCTGTACAGACACAACACTGTGCGCCCCTACAGCTTTTTCATTTACTATGCAGTGGAAATAATAGCACTTGCCCTATATCAAAATAGATACTGTTTTCCGCGTTAGGGCTTTGTGGCGATAAGCCGAAGACTTGACGCTACGCGTATCGCCTACCCATTCATACAACACCACCAGCAGCTGACAATATGTTGCTGCGCGTCTATGCATCCTCGTTGCTGGCTTCGGCTTCAAACTGCACTTGTCGGTACAAATCAGCGATCGCTATTTCTACATCCACCGATTCCAGTCGCAATCTATCGCCCAAATTATACTCCGACAGCACCCATTTCCCTTGTTCGTTACGCCGAAACACTTCTACACCTGGTTGGGCTACTTGTACTAAGACATATTCTTGCAAGGTGGGAGATTGGCGATATTTGGCAAACTTCTTCCCCCTATCGGCTGCTTCTGTTGACGGTGATAGCACTTCGATAATTAAGCAGGGGAATTTCACCCATTGTGGATCAATGTCACGCGGATCGCAAGTAACCACCACATCAGGATAAAAATACTTTTGTCCCGGTTCCACCTCCACCTTCACATCAACAATGTAGACTTCACAGGAGCGATGGGCTAGGGCATCATCTAAGAGCCTAAAGAAATTTCCCGAAACCCGATTATGGTTGCGTGTACCACCGCTCATGGCCACTACTTCGCCATCCCAATACTCATAGCGTTGTTCTTGGGTGGCTTCCCAATTCAGATATTCCTCTGCACTCATCAACAGGCGATCGGGTAAAGCAACCATTGGGGCGATTAAGGAATGATTTACTTTTATAGGATAGCGAAAATAGGGGTTCTCTTGATGGCTATCCTCTTTCTCGCTCACTGGCAACATCTAACCAACCTTGAACAGCATCTTGTAGCATTTCCAACAGATGTTCGTAGCTGTCTCCCCAAGTGTGACAACCTGGTAGAGCAGGTACAGAACCACACCAAACACCATCTTCCTGCCAAATCAAAGCCTTGATTTTCATAACCTATGCTCAAAATATTGTGAGGCGACAGTCCTAGAATAGCGAAAAAGCTCGTTTTCTTGATTTCTAGCTTAACGAAAGCACTAACTTCCAGTATTTTATCTCGCAAATACTTAATGCGATCGCCCTTTTCGTATCCAAATCGATTTTTCAAGAGATACTGTAGATTAATTTTTTAATAATGCTCGAAACCCTGCCTGATCAAAATGGGTGTCAGCGGTAAGTGCGTCAGTAATTCCTCTATTTTAATGGAGCAAGAGGACTCCCGTTATCTTTGTTTAGAAAGTGCATTACCAATTTCTAATAATATTGCCTGAGTTGTTACTAAACGAGTTTTATTAGCCTCAAGCTGATGGGCAAACTCAACAGATCGTACATGATTTTGATCTGTAATGGAAGAAAGGGCGATCGCAAAAGAAGTATCTAAAAAGACTTCAATCATTTACAGAAGTGTTTTCTCCATACAAATACTGGTCAATTTTCTCTGACCAATCTGGCTCACCCTGTAATTGTAAGGATTGAGCCGTTTGCAAAAACGTTGTGGATTGTTTATGTTCGTTAATTACCACACTTTCAATTATAATCTTTACCCTTGTACCTGCGGCTAAGTTTAAAGGGGATTCCAGTTGCAGGGCTGTACCATCAAATATAGCTTCGAGTTCCTGGAGCATGATTTTTAACAGTGATGAACTGTCCTCAGTATAATCTGTCTGTTATTCGGAGCTTTAGGGAGTGAGCAAAAATCATATATCTATGATTCTGCACCTGTTCAAATTGTTTATCTTCCCAGCATTTTATCTCGCAGATGCTTAATGCGATCGCCTATGGAATGCTACACTAATTTCTCTTAAACTTGCCGCAATAATTCCCGAATAGTGATGGCACAATCAGGAAAGGCTAAAGGTGAAATGGTCACATCTTCGGCAAGTATGCTCTCACTGTGATAGCCGTCTAGAGTGGGAAGACGATACATATACAACTTGCGCCCATTGACATCTAAAATCCAGTAATCAATAATACCTGATTTAGCATAGGCGATCGCTTTGACTTCTCGATCGTACTTGAGACTGGAATCAGCGATTTCAATTAGTAAAAATACTTCGGAAGCGTCGGGATGGTGATCATCATAATCTAAGGGATTGAGCTTCACGACTGCAATATCTGGTTCTGGTTCCGAGTAATCGTCAAGTTGCACTGGTGACTGTATTCTTAATAAAACTTTGTCCCCCAAGCGTTGACGTAATAATCTTTCTGTGCGGGTAATGGCTGACTCGTGAGCAGTTCCTTTTGCTGACATTCTGATGATTTGTCCCGCTATTAATTCTAAGCGTTCTTCAGGATGAAAAATTCCTGTTTCCGCCATTTGATGATATTCTTGAACGCTAATTAGACGAATATTGGTGAGCATAAGGTTCAAGCTAACGTCCCAGCATTTTATCTCGCAGATGCTTAATGCGATCGCGCAATTTTGCGGCTTCCTCAAATTCTAAATTTTTCGCTGCGGCTTTCATCTGTTCTTCTAACTTGCCAATCAACTCTGGAATGTGTTCTAGTGGCAATTCATCTATATGTTCATCGACCACTTTCAAATCACTGGCATTTAATCGCCGGGAAACATCCAAGAACGATAAAATGGCATTACTTGATTTCTTGACAATGGGTTGGGGTGTAATCCCGTGCATCCGGTTATGAGCAATCTGAATACCACGCCTTCTGTCTGTTTCCTCAATAGCTTTAATCATGCTATTTGTCATATTATCAGCGTACAAAATTGCTTGTCCCCTGATGTGACGTGCTGCTCTACCGATGGTTTGAATTAAGGAACGTTCGGCGCGTAAAAAGCCTTCTTTATCTGCATCCATAATTGCTACTAGGGAAACTTCTGGTAAATCTAAACCTTCCCGTAGCAAGTTTACTCCCACCAAAACATCAAATTTCCCTCCACGCAAATCTTGTAAAATTTCAATGCGTTCAATGGAATTAATCTCGGAATGTAAATAGCGCACCCGCACACTGTGGTCTTGTAAATACTCAGTTAAATCCTCCGCCATCCGCTTGGTTAATGTGGTAATTAACACTCGTTCTTGGCGGTCAACTCTGTCTCTAATTTCGCCTAATAAATCATCAACTTGTCCGTCTGTGGGACGCACAAAAATTTCTGGATCAACTACGCCAGTAGGTCGAATTACTTGCTCGGCTATATGTCCTTCAGATATTTCTAATTCCCAAGTTCCTGGGGTGGCGGAAACAAAAATACATTGATTCACTTTTTGCCAAAATTCTGTTGCTTGTAAAGGACGGTTATCAGCAGCACTAGGAAGGCGAAATCCATGATCAATTAACACTTTTTTTCTGGCTTGGTCGCCGTTATACATGCCGCGAATTTGCGGTACGGTAACGTGAGATTCGTCTATAACTAGTAGCCAATCTTTGGGAAAATAATCAATTAAACATTCTGGTGGTTCTCCCGCTTGTCTTCCTGCTAAGTGACGGGAATAGTTTTCGACGCCGTTACAGTAACCAACTTCACGCAACATTTCCAAGTCATAGCGTGTCCGCTGGTCTATGCGTTGTGCTTCTAATAATTTCCCGGTTTCCTCTAATTCGGCTTTTCGCTGCTTTAATTCCCTAGCAATATCATCACAAGCTATTTCTAAACGTTCCTCTGGGGTGACAAAGTGACGCGCTGGGTAAATATTCACGGCTTCCAGACTGCGGATAATTTCCCCTGTTACTGGATCAATATAGCGAATTGCGTCGATTTCATCGCCAAAAAATTCTACCCGAATAATTCGGTCTTCGTAGGCGGGGCCAATTTCTAAGACATCACCCCGGACGCGAAAACGTCCCCGACCCATTTCTATATCATTACGGTTGTACTGTACGGATGCTAAATCTCGTAAAATTTGGCGTTGATTTACCTCCATACCTATCTGAAGGGGGATGGCAGCTTTGAGATATTCTGCTGGCATCCCCAAACCATAGATGCAGCTAATGGAAGCTACCACAATTACATCACGACGTTCAAACAGCGATCGCGTGGCTGAATGCCGCAACATATCTATTTCATCATTGATTGAAGCTGTTTTTTCAATATAAGTATCGCTAACGGCAATATATGCCTCTGGCTGATAGTAGTCGTAGTAGCTAACAAAATATTCAACTGCGTTCTCAGGAAAGAACTCTCGCAATTCGTTACACAATTGGGCCGCCAAAGTTTTATTATGGGCTAGTACCAATGTCGGCTTACCGATTTTTTCAATTACTGCGGCTATGGAAAATGTCTTACCTGTTCCCGTGGCTCCTAGTAAAGTTTGGTAACGGTTGCCAGACTGGATACTTGTAGATAACTGTGCGATCGCTTGTGGTTGATCACCTGTAGGAATAAAAGGAGCTTGAAGACAAAATCCAGACATACACTTATATTGGAAATACCCTATTTCATGGTAGCGATACTGTCTCGCCTGTGTTGAGATGGCATCAGCAAACTTATAAACAGCAATATTTTTTTACAAAAATTTACTATTCATATTTACTTATGTATCAGTTTAAAAAATATTTATATACACATCAGGTTTTTTAGAGTTAAACTCTTTGATACATGAGGATAAAAATTCATTTTTCCTTAATTATTGTAAAATTTAGTTAATAAACCAGAGGTGTCCGTTTATGAGTATTAGCAGCACTGGTCAAGAAATCAGTCCTCGACAAAAGGATACCAAGCTAAAAGGGGAAACTACAGTGGAAGAAAACAATAAGAATAATAGCTTGAATACAGATAAAAAAGTCGAAAAAGGTACTGATATGCCAGTGCATGAAGACCAAGGTAAACTAGTAGTTGCTGGAGCGCGTCCCATTGGCAGCAGTGATTTGCAATTTGCTGGGACAGTGACAATTTCCGGAATCCGACCTATTGGCATTAGTAATCTGGAAGTAGTTGAGACAGTAAACATCATGGGGATTCGTCCCATTGGCGCTAATACGTTTGAAGTGGTTGACAGTATGAACATGTCTGGGATACGTCCCATTGGTTCGAGTTCACTGGTAGTTTCTGATAGCTACTCCGTAATGGGGAACCGCCCTGTAGCATCAAACGTTACTGACGATTCAGAAATCATGATGGGTTTTCTAGATTAGTAGCAAAAGTAATCACCATAACTTAAAATTGACCCGGTTCTTTAGCAGAACTGGGTTTTTTAATCAATACTTTCACTAAAATTTGATTCTTTAGAAAGATACGGCTTAACAAGTAAAGACTACATTTAAGCTCTAGTTAAGTTTTAAATAGGGAGATCAGAAAATAAATGATCTCATTTTGGATGATGGGTATTTGACCTGACTTTATTTATTTTTCTTACTATAAAAAATAAAAAAAATGAAATATTTAACTTGCTTTTGCTTTATCTCTTTTTATATAGAGAACTAATATGTCTTATGGCGGAAGGCTTTAATCCAAACGTTAAGCTACCTTGTAAAAGTAACAACAAAAGATTTCAAAGTTGTAAATTAACTTTGAAGCAAATATTATATCAAATCAGGAGCGTAATATGAGTATAGAAGATCGCGCCAAAGCCACTGGTAAAAATATTGAAGGTAAGGCTCAAGAAGCATTAGGAAACATTACTGGAGATCCAGAGGATAAGGCTGAAGGTAAAGCAAAACAAGCCGAAAGCGAAGTGCGTCACGGTGTAGAAGACGTAAAAGATTCTGTAAAGAAAAAACTGGACTAAGTAAATGTTAGATACTTGGCGAAATTGCTAAAGATGTGATGATAGTCAAGGCAATTTTGTCAAGATAACCAGCCAACAAATTAACTCGGCTAAACCCCCTTGATCCCTATGAAAACAGGGATTTAGGGGTTACTTAAGACAGTATATAGACGAAAGATGCTGATAGCCGTTGGTAATTGCTTCAGGAACTTAGATAAATACAAATAAGCACCGATTTAAGATGCATTTTATTTATATGAGTTCAACAATTTATACCAATTTGCAACCAAGAATTTGACAGATACAAAATTTAAAAACCAGAGAAATTAAATTTTCTGAATTATGAATTACAAATTGGTATCACCTTTAACAATTCTTTGATGGGAGGGAAAAAATGAATCTGCTTCAGCAGAGTCGTAAAATTGCCACGACTCTAATATTGATTTTGGTGCTAACAATAACTACAGCGTGTGGTAGTGGTACTGTTACCCAAGCTGACCGCACAATTGCCCCACAAATAGGCAGTGATGTAGCTTATGCAGAGTTACAGCGAGGTAATACACCAACCGGACAAAGTTTCGGCGATTGGGTGGTGCAAACATCTAAGGGATTGATTAAAGACGCGTATGTGCGCGATAACAATAAGCTAGGTGTGGTTATTTCTCCTCAAGTTCGTCCTAATGAAGTGCGGACTTTAGCAAAATCTTTAGTCCAAGGTTTTCAGAGAAACTTTCCCGATCAACACTTAACAGTCTTGGTATACGGGCCCGACAAAAAATTAATTTTGACTACTGAGTATGACAGGGCAAGTAATCAAATTCAATATAGCTAATTTGATGAAAATCAACCCTTCAAGTGACGAAAAAATTTGACCTGATTTCAGGAGATAAGTAAAGTGACAAGCAGCGAAGAATATAGAAGGCAAATCATGAATGATTTGTCACAGGGTAATACTGAATCTCTCGATGATGTCTCCTATGACAACTTCGATGACTTTGCTCAACGGACAACACCAGATCAAAGACGCCATTTATTTGGTAAGTCAGTAACTTCAGCGCCGATTCCCGCCAGCCAAATGGAGCCGGAATTACAAAAGGCGATCGCTCAAATCAAACCCAATGAACGGGATGATGTCGCCAGAGCCTTTTTTAAAGAATTTAAATCTAGAGGTTTAGACGAAAAGCGCTTAGAACAGCAATTAAATCTTTCTACTCACCATGCTAGCCGCATGAATGCTGATGATGTCAGCAAATTAGCAGGTTTCGCCTATCATAACCATCCCGACGTTTTCCGGGAAGTCATGGCAGAACAACCAGCAATCATGAAATTCCTCAGTAATCCTGTTGTAGCGGGGATTATTGGTATTGCAGCAGCCAAGTGGTTGGGTAGCCGGAAGTAAAAGAAGCAGGGGGGCAGGGAGCAGGGGAGAAGAGGAAGTATTTTTCTCCTTGTCCCCTTGTCCCCTTGTCCCCTTATCCCCTTCCACTCCCTAATTACTCCGCCCCTTCAATGGGTGCAAAACCCTGGCGTTGGATATTTTCTGTGATCGTACGTGGTTCTAGGAATTGCAAGAGATAATCAGGGCCTCCAGCTTTAGAACCCACACCAGAAAGTTTGAATCCTCCAAAGGGTTGGCGGGCCACTATAGCACCTGTAATATTGCGGTTAATATACAGATTACCAATTTCAAAATCTTCCTGGGCTTGTTGAATGTGGGAAGGCGTTCTTGAGTAAAGTCCCCCAGTTAAAGCATAGTTGGTACCGTTGGCGACAGCTAAAGCTTCGGTAAAATCTTTCACCTTAGTAACAGCTAAGACTGGGCCAAAAATTTCTTGCTGGGCAATAATCGCATTGGGTGCTACTTCACTAAAGATGACTGGGCCGATAAAATAACCGTGTTCTGGTGCTGGTAATGCCAACGCCAACTGTGCTTCTGCCTTACCTTTTTCAATATATTCCAGAATGCGATCGCGGGCATTGGCATCAATTACTGGCCCCACTTGAGTACTTGGTAACTCCGCCTCACCAATATTTAAGGATTTTGTCGCCTCAACCAACCGCCGCACAAAGGCTTCATAAATTGGTTGCACTACAATCACCCGCGAACAAGCAGAACATTTTTGCCCACTGTAACCAAACGCCGATTGCACTACCCCCACAACAGCTTGGTCTAAATCAGCACTTTCATCCACGATAATGGCATTCTTCCCACCCATTTCGGCAATTACCCGCTTCATGTGCTTTTGTCCCGGTTTGAGAGTAGCGGCTTCGGCATAAATCCGACAACCAACTTCCTGAGAACCAGTAAAAGCAATAATGTGAGTATCAGGATGATTTACCAAATAAGCACCGACTTGGGAACCCTTACCAGGCACGTATTGAAATACACCCTTAGGAATACCAGCCTCAATTAAAATTTCCGTCAACTTAGCAGTAATCACAGAAGAAGTTTCCGCAGGTTTGAGCAAAGTACAATTACCCGCAACCAAAGCAGCAACAGTCATTCCACAGGCGATCGCCAACGGAAAATTCCAAGGAGAAATCACCACAGCAATGCCCCTCGGCTGGTAAATATAACGATTAGTTTCCCCCGCCACGTCATAAACAACACCAGCATCCAACCGTTCCATTTCCTCAGCATAATAGCGACAAAAATCTATCGCCTCAGAAACCTCAGCATCAGCCTCCTTAACAGGTTTACCCACCTCCAAAACAATCCAAGCCGACAATTCCGCCCGACGCTGTTCCATCAAATCAGCCGCCTTACGCAGAACCCCAGCCCGTTGCGGCACAGGAGTCTTCCGCCAACCAGGAAAAGCCGCCTTAGCCGCCTGCATCGCCCTTTCCGCCTGTTCCACACTCATCAAACCAACCTTACCCACCACCTCACTAAAACGAGAAGGATTCAACGAATCAACAGACTCAGAAGTTTCAACATACTCCCCATCAATCAAAGGAAGATAAGTTTTACCCAATTGTTGACGCACAGCCTGAAAAGCCTCATCCGCCATCTTTCTTTCCTCCGCCTCCGCATAATCCGTATCCGCCGCACCAAAAAACCCCTCCTCATCTTTCCGCCTTTGCGCGCCAGTTGCTACAAGTCGGGGAACCCGCCCAACGCACTGGCTTGCCTTTGCGTGAGATAAATCCGGAGCCGCCAACAACTCCTCAACCGGACGATTCTCCAAATTTTGCCGTAGAAACGAACTATTAGCCGTATTTTCCAACAACCGCCGAATCAGATAAGCCATCCCCGGTAACAACTCACCATAAGGACAATAAACCCTCACCCGATACCCTTTATCCACCAAAGCCTTAGCTAACTTATCCCCCATTCCATACAACACCTGCATTTCAAAATTACGCCGGGGGACATTCAAACTTTGGGCAATAGCAATAGCCACAGCTTGCGATCGCACATTATGGCTACCAATGGCAGCATATACATATTGATGATTTTCTAGCAATAACTGAGTAATAGCTTCAAAATTGGCATCTGTAGCCGCCTTATCGTTATAAACAGGCTGCGTCCAATGCTTTTGTTCAGCCTTAATAGTTTCCTGATCCCAATATGCCCCCTTCACCAACCGAATAGTCAAGGGATAACCACGCTGCTGCAACCAAGCAATCAACTTTTCAGCATCCTCATAACTATCACGCAGATATGCTTGAATAGTCATCCCAATATCTGTGCGTTGCCTAAACTCATCTTCCAACAACAGCTTTTGTAGAATATTCAGAGTTAAATCCTTGTAGGCATACTGTTCCATATCAAAATGCACAGATGCGCCTAACTCTTTCGCACGACGTAACAAAATGCGAATGCGATCGCTTACTTTTTCCTCACTACCCTTAGCATCTAACGGGTCAAATTGCGAATAAAACGCCGTTAACTTCACCGAAACCTGAACCTTTGGTAGCGCTTCGCCATCAGCCTCATCAATAGCCGGAATTTTAGACCAATTTTTCGACGCTTCCACCAATTGTTGCATTAATTCTAAATAGCGTTCTAAATAAGACTGCGCTTCCGCTTCAGTAATTACCGCCTCACCCAGCAAATCGATAGTGAACGCCATTTTTTCTTTTCGCAGCCGTTCAACTGTCTTGATGACTTGTTTAATATTTTCTCCAGAAATATATTTATGCGCTAAAGTTTCCACAGCTGTAGAAACAGTAGTCGCCGCAACTTGTCCCGGCATAGAATCAGGGTTAGCAAAGTTCAGCATTCCCTTGAGGGCTGCGGGTAACTCGACAGACTCATCTCCTAAATATTCTTGTAAATGCGCCGCAATTTCTGGCTTACTACCTAAAGCAGGTAGTGTATCTATAAAGCGAAATAGTTGCACTCGCAATCCAGGATTACTCATCGCCCAAGCGAGTAATTTATCATCCCAGCGCATCTGGTCGCGGAGGGAACCTAAAAACGAACGATTTTCCTGAGTTGCGGCTAGAAGCTGTTTAGCAATTTCTTGAGTTTTAGCTTCGTAAGTGCTGGTTTGTACTTGTATTACCACTGATAACTCCTTGTTTGGGGTTTAGAGGCTGTGGGGAATAGGGACTGGTTTTTCCCTCCCTCATCCCCCCTTATTGTGACTCTTTCATTTCGCTGTCACCATATTTAAAACACAGGATAATTAGGTTCCGTCGAACTGACGCCAGGTTACTCTGGTAAGCCATGAACTTGCATTAAATCTAAACCTTGGGCAAATATTTCATCAATTGGCAACATTTGTCCGTCAGTAGTCATAAATTTATGGTCTTTTGTCGCCCGAATTATTGAACCATCTTCTAAAGCATACTCAAATACTTCTTGTTGTCCGCGATGATGCCATTGGGCAATGGGTTGAGTGTAAACATTCCCATTACTATCAACACTGTACACACTACATTCAATATTTTTTTCGACAATCTCCCCAATGGGAATCAAACCATATTCTACTGTTAATATTTCCGTGTCATAACTTAAGCAATATTCGGCAAACTTCAACATTTGCTCAAATAATTCATCAGCTACTTGTTTTTTAACTCCATTTTTTGCCGCACCATCGACAAATTTTTCTCGCTGTTTTTGCATTTCTGCAACTTTCTTTTTACCCATTGCACGACGCAACAAGTCGGCTTGTCCTAAAGAATATCCAGCCATATCTTGAGCAATTTTCATAATCTGCTCTTGATAAACCATAATTCCATAGGTTTCATTTAAGACGGGTTCGAGAATGGGACTTTGATAGTCTATGGTTTCTCTGCCGTGTTTGCGGTTAATAAATTTAGGAATTAGTCCGGCATCCAAGGGGCCTGGTCGATACAATGCCAAAATTGAAGAAATATCTTCGATGTTAGAAGGTTTCAAATCTCGGACTATTTGCCGCATTCCCGAAGATTCTAATTGAAATATTCCTTCTAAGTCGCCGGCTTCTAAAAGTTCATAGGATTTTTTGACATCTTTAGGTAGGGTGCTATGTTCACCTTTAGCTAGTATCTTTTGTGATTTTCTTTCTTGACTTGTAATTTCATCTGGGTCAATGCGATAGCCACTGGTTTGTTCAATTAAGTCAATTGTTCTTTGAATTAATGTCAGGTTTCGCAAACCCAGAAAATCCATTTTTAATAGACCCATTGATTCCAAGTCTTCCATGAAATACTGGGTAATCACTGAGCCGTCATTATTTCTTTGGAGTGGGACAATTTCATCGAGGGGGTCAGCAGAAATCACGACCCCGGCTGCATGAACACCAAAGGTTTTATTAGTACCTTCAATTCGCATTGCCATATCTAACCAATGGCGGACATGGGGTTCATTATCATATTTTGCTTTAAACTCTGGTGCTGGGGTGGCATCAGAAACCATCACTTTAAGTTTGGTGGGTTTACCCCGCACTACGGGAATTAATTTCGCCATTTTATCGGATTCGCCATAAGGGATATTCAACACTCTGGCGACATCTTTTAAAACAGCTTTGGAAGTTAAACGGTTAAAGGTAATGATTTGAGCAACTCGATCTTTGCCGTATTTCTCAGTTACATATTCAATAACTTTATCTCGTTTTTCAATGCAGAAATCTGTATCAATATCCGGCATTGATTTACGTTCTGGGTTCAAGAATCGCTCAAATAGTAACCCATGATGTACTGGGTCAATATTGGTGATTCGCATGGCATAGGCAACTAAAGAACCAGCAGCCGAACCACGACCAGGCCCCACGGGAATATTATTATCTCTCGCAAATTTGATGTAGTCCCACACTACTAAAAAGTATGTAGAAAACCCCATTTTTTGCAACATTTTTAATTCATATTCCAATCTTTCTTTGTAGACTGGATCGACTTCGTTGCGAGATTTGCGATTTAATCTTTCTAATAATCCTTGCCAAGCTACTTCTTCGGCATATGTGTCTGGTGTGTGACCCGAAGGAATGGGTGGTGTGGGGATTTGCGGCTCACCCATGATGTTGTAAGGCTCGACTTTATCAGCTACTTCTTCAGTAGTGGCTACAGCTTCAGCAATCACATCATCAGCTAAATGGTCACGAAATAGTAGATGCATTTCGGCGGCTGATTTGAGATATTCTGTGCCGCTATAACGCATTCGATTATCTTCAACAATTAGCTTGCCTGTTTGAATACATAATAATGCGTCGTGAGCTTCAACATCAAAACAGGAGATAAAATGAGAATCATTAGTAGCAATAATTTTAATATCTAATTCTCGCGCAATTTTAACGATTTCCACATTAACAATGCGGTCTTCTTGGGAACCGTGGTCTTGAATTTCTAAATAATAATCATCACCAAAAACATCTTTATACCATTTGGCAACTTTACGCGCGGCATCTGGTCTACCACTAAGAATTGCTTGGGGAATTTCTCCACCTAAACAAGCACTGGTGACAATTAAACCTTCACGATATTGTTTGAGTAAATCTTTATTAATACAAGGACGAGAAAAAATCCCTTTACCTTGTACACCTTGGAGGTGGGAAATAGTAGTTAATTTAACTAAGTGTTTATAACCTTGAGTATTTTTTGCTAAAACAACTTGATGATATTTAGGACGGCGTTCTTGCTTTTCGATATCGCCGTTAATAATATACATTTCATTGCCAATAATTGGCTTAATATTCTTACTCCGACAGATTTTAATTAATTCCACAGCACCATACATGACACCATGATCAGTGAGGGCGATCGCTTTCATTCCCAGAGCGATCGCTTGATCTACCAACTCTGGTAACTGACTCGCCCCATCCAGCAAGCTGTAATCACTGTGAATATGTAATGGCACAAACGACATATACGGCTCCCAGCACAAGACAATACAATTGTACTAATATATAGCCCGCAGGTTACAGATAACTCTGACCTGCTGAATTACGAATTAGCACAACGGGATCTTAGATTAACTTGTTTGGGGAAATTTCACTTCCGCGATGCATGTTTTAATAATCACATGGGTTAAATTGTCTAGCATTTAGCCAAGCGCTAGTTTTTTTAGTTCCAACCCAGTGCTGTAGCCACCTCACCAGCTAATTCTAAAGGATTGAACGGTTTAGCGATCGCTGTAATTATTCCCATCTGAGCATATCTTTGACGATCAACACTTTGAATTTTCGCAGTTAACAAAATTACCGGAATTTTTTTGGTAGCTGGATTTGCCTGTAGTCGTTCAAAAGTAGTAATACCATCCATATCTGGCATCATTACATCCAGCAAAATCGCATCTGGTTGGCAAGTCTCAGCTTGAGTTATACCCTCTTTCCCAGAACTTGCTGTCACCACGTCCCAGCCGGCAACGGTTTCCAGACAAATCTTGGCCACTTCTTGAATATATTGCTCGTTATCAACTACTAAAATTCGCTTTGTTGTCATTGGTCATTCATCTATTTTAATTTGGCTGTAGTCTCAGCACTGAGAATAGGTAAAGCCAAGTAAAATGTACTACCTTCACCCAACACACTCTCTGCCCAAATGCGCCCGCCATGTTGTTGCACAATACTTTGGCAAATTGCCAGGCCTAAACCTGTCCCATCATGGTTGCGGGAATCTGAAGAATCAACTTGTTGAAAGCGCTCAAAGATACTTTCAAGTTTATCTGTTGGTATACCACGTCCGGTGTCTTGAATGATTACTAATATCTCATCCCCTTGCTGTTGCGTCGTCAATGACACTTTAGACCCAGCAGAGGAAAATTTAATGGCATTACTCAGTAGATTAGTTAAGGTTTGGACAATGCGATCCGGATCTGCCCATATTTGGAGGGGTGAGCTAGAGATAGATAAAGTTACTTGTGCTTTATGGGACAGGGGCTGCATGAGACTGACAGCTGAATGAATTAGTTCGGCCAGATTGCAGGTTGTTTGTGCCATTTTTACCTTGCCTGACTCAATGCGCTCAATATCCAGAATGTCATTAATTAAACGTACTAAACGCTCAGTACTATCGGTAGCAATTTGCAGTAGGCGTTGCCCCTGTGGTGAGTCTGGCTTGAGTAAGCCACTGGCTAACATTCCTAAAGAGCCGTGAATTGAAGTTAAAGGTGTGCGGAGTTCATGACTGACGACAGAGACAAATTCATCTTTCATGCGATCAATTTGCTTGCGCTCTGTGATATCTCGCAAAATCACAGTATAAAAAAAATCATCACCTAGATGAAATTTAGAAATAGAAGCCTCCGCGGGAAACTCAGTTTCATCTTGACGACGACCAAATATTTCTCGCCGTTCTCCCATGCGACGGGCTAGACTGGGTGATTGCCCAAAGTCAACTACGTGGTGGCGGTGTGCCTCGGCAAAACGCATAGGTAACAGCACATCAAGCTTCTGCCCAATTATTTCATGGGCAGCGTAGCCAAAAATCTTCTCGGCACCTTGATTAAACAAGGTAATACATTGGCTGCTATCAATAGAAATAATGGCATCATCAGCAATATCTAAAATTCGTGCCAATCGCACTTGCGATATGCGTAATATTTCTTCGATGCGCTGGCGTTCATTCAGCTGTGATTGCAACTGGCGATTGACATTAACTAACTCGGCTGTGCGCTCTGCTACTCTTAATTCCAGTTCATTATTAGCTTGCTGTAGTGCGGCTTCAGCTAATTGGCCATTTTTTTGTAGTAGTTCGCAATCGCGCTGATTACGCAAGGCGACAATGCCGGATGATAAATTTTCTCCTAGTTCGTCTAACAATTTGACTTCATCGGCATCAAAAGCGTTTGGTTCGCCAGCGTAAATACTCAAAGCACCGAAAGCTTTACCATCAGCTTTGAGAGGTAAAGCGATTGATGCTGCATAGCCTCGTTGGTTAGCTTGACAGCGCCAAATCTCATACTTGGGATGAAGCGAAATGTTTTGAATAATGGAAATTTCACTAGTACGAATAGCTGTTCCTGTGGGGCCTTGTCCATTAACAGTATCCGACCAAGTGAGGTTAAGAGATTGCAAGTATCCATCTTCATAGCCTGCTTGGGCAACTGAAAGGATATTTTTTTCAGGATCATTTTCTGCAAAACCAACCCAAGCCAGCCGATATCCTCCGATTTCCACAAGAACTTGGCAAATTTTTTTTAGTAAATCATTTTCTTGGGTAGCTCGAATAATTGCTTGATTGCAACTACTCAAAGTCTGAAGTGTACGATTTACCCGCTGGATTTCTGCCTCTATTTCTTGATACTGAGTAATTTCCCGGCTAATTGCTGATGAGGGAGATGGGGAAGCATCGTCGTTCTTGTCCCCTTGTCCCTCACTCCCCACTTTTTGGGAGACGCGACGCAGCAGTTTGACTCGTTCTAAGCGATTGATAATACGAGTTACTAGTTCTGGCCCGATGATGGGTTTGTTAACAAAGTCATCTGCACCAACACTAAAAACTTGATTGAGGATTTCGGCATCGCTGTGAACGGTGAGAAATAAAATTGGTAATTCACTCCAACTGGGATCATGACGTACTTCCTGGCAAAGTTCTAGACCACCGATATGAGGCATTTCTATATCTAAAATCAATAAGTCTGGGGCTACGGTGGTTAAGGTTTCCCAAAACTGGCGTGGGTCATTGAGGGTAATTACTTGCAATCCCCAAGGAGGAAGTAAAGTTTGTAACAAGGCGAGAATTTGCGGATCATCGTCTACAGCTAAGATTTTGGCTTCTGCTTGGGCTAAGTTGTTTTTTAAAGTGCCATCCCCAGGCAGTTCTGCTGGGGTTTTTGGTAAGTTTGTTGTTGAATCTGCCTTAGCGGTGATTTCTTGGCGTAGTAGCTTTATCCAATTTTGTAAGTCAGCTATGTCATCGGGTTGCCAGGGTTGATTTGATTTCAATAACTGCTCAATTTGACGTGCTAACCTGGAGCCTTCAGGTAAACCAAAAGTACCTAAAGACCCCGCTAAGGTATGTGCCTCTTTGATTGCTGGCGACACTCTTTCATGCATATCAGACAATTTTAAACCCGTCTGAATTAAAGCGATCGCCTGCTCTATTATCCTCACCTGTTCATCTACTCGCCCTTGAAATTTCTGCCAAATTCCGGCTATTGCAGTTAATGTCTGTTCTGGCGTCGGTAGTTCTTGGGGAGGTTGAGATTTTTTAGTTTTTGGCTGTTCTACTTCTTGGCTTTTCTGGGCTTCATCTTCCTGCTGTTTGAGTCGATAACCAATTCCATATACTGTTTCAATTAAATCACTGGGCGCTCCCACAGCTTTGAGTTTTTGCCGTAATCCTTTAATATGCGTGCGAACGGCTTCTTCTCCTGGTGTGTCTTCATACGACCATAAATGTTCCAAAATCATGCCACAGCTAAATACCCGGCGATGATTTCGCAAAAATAGTTCTAATAGTGCATATTCTTTGGGAGTTAGTGATAATAAGTTGTCGGCATAATGGACTTCACAACTACTAGGATCAAGCTGTAAATTTCCCCACTCTAATATTGGTTGTACTGTCGTCCCGCTGCGACGCAATAAAGCCCGCACTCTCGCAACTAACTCTTCTTGTTCAAAGGGTTTGACTACATAGTCATCTGCACCTGCATCTAGACCAATGGCTTTTTCGTGACTACTATTACACCCTGTTAATAACAGGACAGGCATTTGCCGACCACTAGAGCGAATTTTACGACAAAGACTAATGCCATCTAGCTTAGGTAGCATTATGTCTGAAAGAATTAAATCATAGTCGTAAGTTTCAATTAAATCCCAAGCTATGTCACCATCATGAGCAACTTCTACTGCATAGTTTTGGTTGCTCAAAATGGCACTAAGGACATAAGAATTTAACTCGTCATCTTCAACAACTAAAATTCTCATATAAATATATTCCAGGCTCTATTTACGTACAAAAGCTTAATAAAATAAAAGTTCATATTCAGCGGCTCTAGCCTTGGAAAATCTGGCAAGAGAGCGATAAATCGCTCACTACAAACAAAAATTTATTTTATATTTAATTGTGTCTACTTATTTAACAATAATTAACAAAATGTGATTATTTATCAATTTTCAAAAAATGTATAGCCAGCCGATTACTCATAGATGTAAGAAAAAATAACTCATTATAGATTGGTTACCGTCTTCACAAGTTCCTCAAATTGTTGTTCTATAACTTAAGTGTAGGGAGAGGAGGCTTGATACATCATACAAGCTAACTACTAAAATTTTTGAGGATAATTACCAAAAGATAGATGTAGATTTGGCAATTTGTGTCAATTCTATTTCTAAAAATTAAAAACTCAATTATCAGTAAAAACTAGAGGTCTATATGCTAAAAAAAATTCTCGTTGCATTGGATCGCTCACAGATGGGTCAACAAGTTTTTGAGGAAGCATTAGCTTTAGCTAAATTAACACAAGCCCACTTATTACTATTACATGTTCTCGCACCAGAAGAAGGAGGTAGTTCCTATTTACCTATGTTATACAACATAGACTACTATCCCCGACTGAGCAGTCAAAATTTCGAGTTATACCAAAAACAGTGGAATAGCTTGAAACAAGAAAGTTTACAAATGCTGCAATCTTTCAGCGCCCAAGCCAATACAGTAGGAATTACCACAGAATTTGCTCAACCCCTTGGTGATCCTGGTCGCACAATTTGTAAGTTAGCAATTAATTGGAGTGCTGACTTAATTATGATGGGTCGTCATGGTCGCTCTGGGCTAGCGGAAATTTTGCTGGGTAGTGTGAGTAGCTATGTCGTCCATCACGCACCTTGTTCGGTTCATATTGTCCAACGCCCAATTATGCATCAAGATTTAGAAAAAGTTGTCACAAAATCTACTACTTTAGCCAGTTCAGGTGAGTAAAACAACTGAGATGCGAGATTGTGATGAAAACGGCTCTTCCCCCAAATCATGCTCCAGCCAAAACCGATAAACGCTGGAAAATCCTAGACGTTACCATCAAGCGTCATCAGTATCAGCAAAATGCCTTAATTGAAATTCTCCATCAAGCCCAAGAACTCTTTGGCTACTTAGAAACCGATTTATTACTGGAAATTGCCCATAAATTAAAATTACCACCCAGTCGAGTTTATGGTGTAGCTACCTTCTATCACTTATTTTCCCTCGCACCCCCAGGAGTTCATACTTGTGTGGTGTGTACAGGTACAGCTTGTTATGTCAAAGGTGCTACAGCCATCTTGTCCCAGCTAGAACAAGAGACTCACATCAAAGCTGGTGAAACCACGGAAAATGGTCAACTTTCACTACTGACATCAAGGTGCTTAGGGGCTTGTGGAAGCGCGCCTGCGGTAGTATTTGACGGCGCAGTCTTAGGATATCAAACCCCAGAATCAGTTAGCGATCGCATCCAAGGATGGCTCAAAGATGGAACTGACTGAATTACTAGAAATAGCCCAAAAAGAAGGTTCCCAGCAAAAACCTGTGCAGATTCGTTGCTGCATCGCGGCTGGTTGCTTATCTGCTAACTCCCAAGCAGTGAAACAACAACTAGAAGCAGCTGTTAAAGCAGCAGAATTGGCGGAAACAGTCCAAGTTTCCGGTGTTGGTTGTATGCGCTTGTGTTGTCAAGGGCCATTGGTGGAAGTGGGGACTGGGGAAAAAATAGAGAATGTTTCGTCATCCCTCTCTACAGATTCTCAATTGTACGAAAAGGTGACCCCAGAGGATGCACCTGCAATTATTGCTACTCTGCATGGACAAGCCGCAACTGTACAACAGGGAAGTCTAACGCAGCCATTTTTTGCAGGACAGATGCCCATTGTGTTAGAAAATAGCGGCAAAATTGATCCAGAACGCATTCAAGCTTATATTGCGGCTGAGGGTTATCAAGCTCTTTACCACGTGCTGCGGGAGATGACTCCCAGTGAAGTGGTAGATACAATTACCCGTAGTGGTTTAAGAGGACGTGGCGGTGCTGGTTATCCCACAGGTTTGAAGTGGGCGACTGTTGCTAAAGCCAAAGGTGAGCGTAAATTTGTGATCTGTAACGCTGATGAAGGCGATCCTGGTGCATTTATGGATCGGAGTGTCATGGAAAGTGACCCTCATCGCGTTTTAGAAGGCATGGCGATCGCCGCCTACGCTGTGGGTGCCAGTCAAGGTTATATTTATATTCGGGCAGAATATCCCATTGCGATCAATCGTCTGCAAACTGCCATTCGCCAAGCTCAACATCTGGGTATGTTAGGCAGTCAAATCTTTGAGTCTCCCTTTGATTTTAAAATTGATATCCGCATCGGTGCTGGGGCTTATGTGTGCGGTGAAGAAACTGCCCTCATGGCTTCTATTGAAGGAAAACGCGGTACTCCTCATCCCCGTCCCCCCTATCCGGCTGAGTCTGGTTTGTGGGGTCATCCTACATTAATTAACAATGTGGAAACCTTCGCCAATATTGCACCCATTATTCGCAAAGGCGCTGACTGGTTTGCTAGTATCGGTACAGAAAAAAGCAAAGGTACAAAAGTTTTTGCCCTAGCTGGTAAAGTCCGTAATACAGGTTTAATTGAAGTGCCAATGGGTACTTCTTTACGGCAGATTGTCGAAGAAATGGGCGGCGGTGTCCCAGATGACGGGATCACCAAAGCCGTACAAACAGGAGGCCCTTCTGGGGGATGTATTCCCGCATCAGCTTTTGAGACACCTGTAGATTATGAATCCTTGAGCAACCTTGGTTCTATCATGGGTTCCGGTGGCATGATCGTTATGGATCAAAGTACCAATATGGTGGATGTCGCCCGGTTCTTCATGGAATTTTGCATGGATGAGTCCTGTGGTAAGTGTATTCCCTGCCGAGTTGGCACTGTGCAGTTACATGGACTACTAACCAAGATTCGTGAAGGTAAAGCATCAGTAGCTGACTTGGAACTACTAGAAGAACTGTGTGACATGGTACAAAACACCAGTTTATGCGGTTTAGGACAGTCTGCACCCAATCCGGTATTTAGTACTTTGCGCTATTTCCGAGATGAGTATTTGGCTTTGATTAGGGATTAGGGACTGGGAATTGGAGATTATTTTAACGTCAGTTCGACGAAACCTAACCCCAACTCCTTCTCTACAAGGGTAAGGGACAAAAAATTCATCACATGGTACGAAATAATAGGCTTTTGACGAACTCACATGATTTTAATTACGAATTACTATATTTATGACTGTAAAAACTTTGACAATAGATGGTCAATTAATCAGCGCCCGTGAAGAGGAAACTTTACTGGAAGCGGCGGAGGATGCTGGTATTCATATTCCTACATTGTGTCATTTAGAGGGTGTGGGGGATGTGGGTGCTTGTCGGTTGTGTTTGGTGGAAATTGCCGGTAGTAATAAACTACAACCAGCCTGTGTGACTAAAGTGACTGAAGGTATGGAAGTGAAGACAACGAGCGATCGCCTGCAAAGGTATCGGCGCACTATTGTAGAAATGCTGTTTGCTGAAGGTAATCACATTTGCTCGGTGTGTGTGGCTAATGGCAATTGTGAACTGCAAGACTTAGCTATTGAAATGGGCATGGATCATGTACGTTTAGAGTACCATTTCCCCCATCGCCAAGTTGATATTTCTCACGATCGCTTTGGTATTGACCACAACCGTTGTGTTCTTTGTACACGTTGTGTCCGGGTTTGTGACGAAATCGAAGGCGCTCATACTTGGGATATGGCGGGTAGGGGGACAAACTCTCATGTGATTACCGATTTAAATCAGCCTTGGGGAACTTCCTCAACTTGTACTTCCTGCGGTAAATGCGTTAATGCTTGTCCAACAGGGGCAATTTTTGACAAAGGTTCCAGTGTCGGCGAAATGAAACGCGATCGCGCCACACTCGATTTTCTAGTTACCGCCAGGGAAAAACAACAATGGAATTTTTAACAGGAGATAAACCCCATGTTTCGCCGACGTATTCGATTTATCCAAAAAATAGTTTGGTGGTTACTACTGCTGGCAATATTGACTACATATATATTCTTCGGTTTAGGAAGCCTCACATCTGAAACAGTTATTGCTGCTGTCAACAAGTTAGAACCAGCACCCGGAGAACTAGTTTATCGCGCACAGACAAAATTAGACGATCAATCAGGTAATGTTTGGCAGGTTATTTTATTTAAGCAAGTTTACCCAGGTCAAGCAACAACTGTAAATCTGCGACTAGTGGGGTTTCCCGGTTATGCAGAACTGATTCATCCCCAACCCTTAAAAATTACTACTTCCACAGGTAAAGTCTTAACTGCTAACGATGTTTTCTTAGACGAAGCACCAGCACCCACCATTGGTCAATATGACGTCAAAGACATCTTACCCCAACTACCAACTGAGCCGCTACTGCTGAGTATACCTTTACCTGGTAAAAACTTGATCAACATCTCAGTTCCTCAATCTGTAGTTCAGGAATGGCAATTGGTAATGGGGAATGGGGAGTAGGGAGATGAGGGGAATCTGATTTCCAGACTGATTCGCTTGTATTAAGGGCTTCAGCCCTGGTTTTATGCAACTTCAATGCTCATTAGCTTATTATGGCTCGTTTGAAATTAGCAACAGTATGGTTAGGTGGCTGTTCTGGCTGTCATATGTCCTTTCTCGACTTGGACGAATGGCTAATTGATTTAGCTGCACAGGTGGATTTGGTTTATAGTCCCTTCGCTGATATTAAAGAATATCCCCAAGGTGTAGATGTGGTTTTAGTAGAAGGTGCGATCGCCAATGAAGAACACCTGCATATGATTCAGATTGTGCGGGAACGCTCCCAAATATTGGTTTCCTTTGGTGATTGTGCTGTAACTGGTAATGTCACCGCTTTACGTAATCCTTTAGGTAGTGCCGAACCTGTGCTTCAGCGTTGTTACATAGAAGCAGTTGATGTTCATCCTCAAGTTCCCCAAGAACCAGGTATTGTGCCCACCTTACTAGACCGCGTGACACCCGTACATAGCGTAGTCCCAGTTGATATTTATTTACCCGGTTGTCCACCCTCAGCCACTCGCATTAAAGCTACATTGGAACCACTGTTAAAGGGCGAAATACCACGGCTCGAAGGACGTGAATTTATCAAGTTTGGTTAACTTCACAAGTTACTCAAATTTTTGATCTAAGTTGAAGGTGTGGCAATCACAAAATAATTGTAGAAGCAATTATGGCAGTTAATTATCGGGAAAAAATTATTGCTCTTTGGACAGTATTTCTACTAGGAACACTGTTTCATACACAACTAAATCTCATACCACTTTTTCACGGTTTACCTGTAATTGAATCTCAACCAGCTACAAATATTAATGATATTTCTGGGATTATGTGGTTGATGTTGGGCTTTTTTGTGTTACCAATGCTAGCAATTATTGCCACAGCTTTTACAGATTCAAAGCGTTATCGCATCATTCATTTTGGTTTAACTGTGTTTTACAGCATCATGAACTTACTACATGTGATTTTAGACTTATTTGTCCAGCCACTTCTCTGGTATCAGATAACCTTGATGGTGGTTTTATTCTTGGTTGGGCTATTGTTAAATCTTGCTGCTTTTCAATGGATGCGCTTGCCAACTAGGGATAATCAACCACCTAAAAATCTAGAAATTTCACATTTTTAGTTACTAATTAAAGTCATCAATCTTGATTTTACAAATTTATCGGATGTAATCGCTTTATAAGAAATTGGGAGATTATTATGTTGAAAGCATCTGACATTATGACTAAAGATGTGGCCACGATTCGTAGTTCAGCGACAGTAGCCGAGGCTGTGAAATTAATGCGGGCTAGAGACTGGCGATCGCTCATTGTAGATCGTCGTCACGCACAAGATGCTTACGGCATTATTAGTGAGAGCGATATTGTATATAAAGTCATTGCCTACGGTAAAGATCCTGGTAAAGTCCGTATATATGAAGTCATGACCAAACCTTGTATTGCCATTAATCCTGACCTTGGTGTCGAATACGTAGCTAGATTATTTGCTGATCATCATTTACACAGAGCGCCAGTGATTCAGGGTGAGTTACTAGGTATAATTTCACTCACAGATATTGTGGCGCAGAGTGACTTTTTAGAACAACCCCACTCAATATTATTAGAGCAACAACTACAAGACGAAATCAAAAAAGCCCGTGCTGTTTGCGCTCAAAAAGGGATTCATTCTGAAGAATGCGCCGCCGCCTGGGATGTCATCGAAGAACTGCAATCAGAAATGGCACACCAACGATCTGAAAAAATTCATATAACCGCCTTTGAAGATTACTGCGACGAGTATCCAGAAGCATTAGAAGCCAGAATTTATGACATGTAAATAAGGGAAATATGTCTAAACGAATTATCATCGACCCTGTGACCCGCATTGAAGGTCACGCCAAAATTAGTATTTACCTCGATGATGCTGGACAAGTAAGTGATGCGCGGTTTCATGTTACCGAATTTCGCGGATTTGAAAAGTTTTGTGAGGGTCGTCCACTGTGGGAAATGCCAGGTATTACGGCGCGGGTTTGTGGTATTTGTCCGGTGAGTCATTTGTTGGCTTCGGCGAAAGCAGGCGATCGCATTTTGGCTGTAACTATACCCCAGGCTGCTGCTAAACTCCGCCGATTAATGAATTTGGGGCAAATTATCCAGTCTCATGCTTTAAGTTTCTTTCACCTCAGCGCCCCAGATTTATTGTTGGGTATGGACAGTGACCCCCAAAAGCGTAATGTCTTTGGGTTAATTGCAGCCGATCCAGAATTTGCTCGTGGTGGTATTCGCTTGCGTCAGTTTGGTCAAGAAATTATTGAGTTATTGGGAGGACAGAAAATACACCCATCTTGGGCCGTTCCTGGGGGAGTGCGAGAAGCTTTATCAAGAGAAAATCGTACGCATATTTGCAACCGCATTCCCGAAGCACGCACCACGGTGTTGAATGCATTGGCTAAATTTAAAACCTTACTCCAAGATTATGAACAAGAAGCCCAAACCTTTGGTAACTTTCCTAGTTTATTTATGGGGTTAGTTACTCCTGAGGGTTTGTGGGAAACTTACGACGGACGCATTCGCTTTGTTGATAGTGCGGGTAATATCATTGCCGATCAACTTGACCCCACACGTTATCAAGAATTTATCGGCGAAGCTGTACAATCAGATTCTTACTTAAAATCTCCCTATTATCGACCTTTGGGTTATCCTGACCACAATGACCATTGTCGTTTACAAAGTGGAATGTATCGGGTAGGGCCATTAGCTAGGCTGAATATTTGTAGTCATATTGGTACACCGTTGGCTGATCAAGAATTACGAGAATTTCGTCAGCGCTTTCACGATCCAGTGACATCATCATTTTGCTATCATTACGCCCGCTTGATTGAAATTTTGGCATGTACTGAGCAAGTGGAAATTTTATTAGATGACCCAGATTTACTTGCAACACGACTGCGTGCGGAAGCTGGAGTTAATCAATTAGCAGGGGTTGGTGTTAGTGAAGCACCACGCGGTACATTATTTCATCATTATCAAGTTGATGAAAACGGCTTAATGCAAAAGGTGAATTTGATTATTGCCACAGGTCAGAATAATTTGGCCATGAACCGCACAGTTGCCCAAATTGCCCGTCACTTTATTCAGGGTACAGAAATTCTCGAAGGAATGCTCAATCGTGTTGAGGCTGGAATACGTGCGTTTGATCCCTGTTTAAGTTGTTCGACTCATGCAGCTGGACAAATGCCTTTACATATTCAATTAATTTCCGCTGATGGCCATGTTGTCAATCAAGTATGGCGGGAAGGAAACACCAGACATTGACATCCTCTCCCGCTAAATGCAAGCATTGTAGCGGGAGATTCCAACATCACTGCTGGATTTTCCTCTTTCTACGAGATGATTTATTTGCAGAAGTTGCCTTCTCCAAACAGGGATCAAACTCTCCAGAGGCGTAGGGAATTTCCGTCTGCCCAACGGTATTTTTTACTAATTCTAATCCTCGATTGAGGATGTTGATGGCTGCGTTAATATCGCGGCAATTCGTGTATCCACAAGCAGGACATATATGAGTTCTCGTACTCAATGTTTTATGTACTGGATGCCCACAATTTGAACAATTAATTGTTGTATTGTGTGGAGGTACAGCAACAATTTTCCTGCCATATACTTTGCCAAAATATTCTAGCCATTGGGTGAAAATACTCCAACTCGCATCTGAAATAGATTTCGCTAGTTTGTGATTTTTCACCATATTCTTCACCTGCAAGTTCTCATACGCCACGATGTCTGCCGACTTCACTACGCATTGGGCTAATTTCACGCACCAATCTTGACGCTGACGTTGTACTTTCAGGTGTTTTCTTCCTAATCTAATTCGTGCTTTGGCACGATTTTTAGATTTCTTGGCACAACGAGATAATCTTCGTTGTGCCTTTTTTAATGCTCTTTCAGATTTGCGTAAATACCTGGGATTATTTATTTTTTTACCATCAGAATCAGTGTAGAAAGAGGTTAATCCTAAATCAATACCAACGGTTTTACCTGTTGGTACTAATTCTTCTTTGCGCTCATGGTCGATACAGAATTGGATGTATATCCCATCTACACGACGCACTATTCTTACTCTTTTTATCTGCTTGATTTGATAGTAGCTCAGATCACGGGTTCCCCTGAGTTTGAGTTTTCCAATTTCAAATCCATCTGTGAATGTAATGTATTGGCGACACTCTGAAAGTGACCAACCACTTTGCTTATATTCTACAGATAGCCTAGTTTGGAATCGTCTAAACCTGGGGAATCCTTTCTTCCCTGGTATCTTCTTTTTACAATTATCAAAGAACCTTGATATTGCTGACCATGTTCTTTCTGCCATTGCCTGTCTTGCCGTTGAGTTGAGTTTTTTAACCCACGGAAAGTCAGGGTTGTCGGCTAGAACTTTGGTGTATTTATTCAAGTCGTAACCAGTTTTTGCATGACCATTTATCCAGTAGCGCAAGGAAGAATTTCTAACAAAAAGAGCAGTCCTTAAGGCTTCATTTACCTTAAGTGACTGCTCTTTTGTTGTTTCTGCTTTTGCTTCGTAAACTATCATTCTTTTGTCTGGTTACTGTTAATTAGAGTATCATTGTTTTGTCAAAAACTCAACTACCCTGCTAGAATCATTTCGTGTCACAAAATATCTTCTAACAGGGTGTTTCGTTTTTAACCGCTATTCATGAGGCAGTGCGGTCTTGGGGGTTTCCCCCATGAGCAACTGCCGTCTCCCGTTAAATGCTGGCGCATTGTAACGGGAGTCTTCTAGCTTAATTCAGATAAAAACAATTCGCAATTCGCAATAAAAAAAGTAGGACTTACGCAACTGGCATATTATTTTAAGTTTGTAGTGAGGACTTTAGTCCTCTCTGCAAAGATCGCAGTGGCTCAAACTGTGGTGGCAAATCGCGCAAAAACTGCGGAGTATTGTTATGTTCTGCGGTCATAAATTACTCAGGGTGCGCGCTGTATATTTTTAACGCCATCATCATAACCCTGACAAAAGCAAGCTATAGCAAAATTAACATTTGTGGCTCATCCCAAAATCTGTCTGACTCATCTTCCCTACCCTTCTTGTATCTGTACACCAGCTTGAGCCAAGTCAAAATCTGGGGGAAAATGGGTATTGCGATCGCAGTCGGCTTTTTCTAGCTTTGTTCCTTGCAGATGGGCATTTCTCAGGTTAGCCGACATTAATAATGCTCCCCGTAAATCAGCATCTTGGAGATTAGCTTGACTCAAATCGGCAAAACTCAAGTCAGTTCCCCGCAGATTAGTACCCTGAAGATTAGCTTCACTTAAGTCTGCGTAGCTTAAATCACACCCTTTTAAATTGACACCTGACAAATCTGCTTTACCTAGTTCCACCCGACTAAAATCACGTTGACCCGCAGCGTATCTCTCTACAAGAGTAGCTACTGTATTAATAATATTTTGTGGATTTACTTCAGACATATATCAATCCATACCTTTTGATGTTTGTAGAGAAGGTTTCTATCCGCCAACATATGAATAGAAGCATTCTCTAGTGAACCAGCAAACAAATTCATCATAAAACTGGTAATGTCTCCAACACAAACATAACTAATATAAATTTATTTTTCTCGTTTTGCGTTTTCCTCACAAGTTCCTCAAATTTTTTTCGTAGTTTCAAATACAAAGCCATCTCAGCCAATCACAATCATAAAATTTTCAGTCCCATAACAAATACCAAGGAGGGTAGACCTATGTCATCCCTTAATTTATTAGCTGTTTTTAATTCTGCCAATTATTGGCGAACTGGTTGTATTAATATACCCTGGCAAGCCGTTGCTCAACAGTGGCAAATTCCACCTGAAGAACTAGTAATTAGTGATTTGCGTGACCTTGCACATACGCCCATAAATCAACAAATCGACCGCATTGATCCAGAAGATCCTACCCGTGATACTTTGGTCTTAGAGTTGTCAAATCCTATACCTCCAGGTTCAGAAGATGATATTTTGGTTTCAACTTTTTTACGAGTAGACCGGAGAAAGCCCCAGCACATGAGCGTGGGTGAGCCGAATGTAGAAGTAGTCTATGGTTCAGATGGGCGAGAACGAGGAGTAAGACTAGTTAATAACCGTTTAATTGTTTGGTTTAATTTAATACCTGCACCCGAAGACAATGGTCGCAACTGGTTTTCTGGTTCAGCCACCAGTGTCCAGCTTGATCACCAAGAAATACTCGATCCGTTTTTGGCGGCGAAAGGGGAATGGTTAGGTCAAGACCCCGAAAAACGTTGTATGCAGGTAAGTGAACTGCAATTACCAGGGTCTTCTCATCCCAAATTACCTTATTATCAAGTTTCTTTGTTCAATCATGCTTATCGGCTAGTTTCTCAATCTCAAGGGCCAGTGAGAGCGAGTATTACCATTGCTTCAGAACCCTTTGATTATATGGGTGCAGACCCAGTTACAGGTAAAAATCGTCATTTGGTATGCGAACTTTACCGAGTAATTAGTTTGTACGCTGGTGCAGACTATTTAATTGAAGAACTATTTGTTAAAGGTAAACCCAAAGCTGAAGAAGACAGGATAGGTAATACTCCAGAAATAGTTAATCTACCCTTTGGACTACATTACTTTGCTCACATGAACATGGGACAAACCCAGGATATTGAACAAGTATTTCCTGTACCCGATTGGTTTGCTGTTGGTTCCACAGCCCCTCCTCATGCAGCGTACGGTTTGGCGACGAATTTGCATATCGAAGCGATCGCCCACCCCTATGAAGGTAATCCCAGTTGTTTCTCCTGGCAATTATTACCGGGACAGTCTGCTAAATGTCTGCATATGTTCATGCGCGGTCATCCAGAAGGCTTTGACGCCAAAGTCGGACATGCTTGGTACGAGTTAATTTATGACCCCTTGAAAGCCGAAATTTATCAAGATGCTGCGGTGAAAAGTCCAGTGAGGAAGCAGGGATTATTAGAAATAGGGGCTAGAGACTAGTTTTTTTGCGAATTGTTATTGGTTCTAAAGCTACGAGGAAAATGGATCAGACTGTTTTAGTAATTGGTTATGGCAATGACTTACTTAGTGATGACAGCATTGGACAAAAAATAGCTAATGAAATAGCTGGTTGGGGTTTATCAACAGTGAAATCCTTAGCAGTTCATCAACTTACCCCTGATTTGGCGACAAATTTAGCCAATGCTGAATTAGTAATTTTTGTTGATGCTTATTTACCAGTAGACAAATTTGATGTGCGAATACAGTCGCTTTTACCTGCTGCTGATGATGCCATGAATGGACATACAAGCGATCCCCAATCACTTTTAGCCCTAACTCTAGCACTTTATGGTCATTGTCCTTGTGCTTGGTGGGTGACAGTACCCGGAATTAACCTTGAGATAGGCGATCGCATCTCCCCAATTGCCGAAACAGGTAAGGCGATCGCCTTAATAAAAATTATCCAAATTCTCGATCAGGCAAGAAACCTCTGGATAGAAGTTCCACCCAATAAATACAAGTAAAGTTGATACAAAAACCCCTTAAATTCATCAGCCATCGCGCTTATGATATCTTAAAGGCTGAGAAAGTTAATCCGCTGGATGTTAAAGCGGAAATCGCTGTTATGGGAGACAAATAACTTAATATTTTGCCTTGTCCATCTTCATTTTTCGTACCAAGGGGCATTACACACCCATAATTCAGCCTTCGCCACTATTAACAAACCAATTTTCAACTCGGATATCGTAAATCAGCAAAATCCTTATTAGTAAAAATAATCCCTTCACTTTGGATTCCCTGTCTAAATTTTTGTAATCCTTGCCAAAAATTCTCCCCTCTAGATTCCTCCTTTTTTTGACGCAGAAACTCAAATAAATAGTCCCGGTCCTCTGTGGGTAAACTGTTAATAGAATTAATAATTTCTTATAAATTCATCAATTAAGCTCCTCGAAGCTAAACCCCATCTTTGCTAACTGTATTTTAAACCGGTGAAGAAATTATACAATGAGTAATTCAAATTATCGAGAATTAACCGAATCAGAATTACGGGAATATGTCAAGCTTCACCCTCAAGATGAAGCAACTTTTCAGCATTGTAGATGTTTTGCGGCGATCGCTGTCTTATCGTAGAAATGAGATAGTGGTATTTTAATTGGGAATATGTTGACTAAACGCAAAAGTCGAAGTGTGGCTGCAATTTTAGCTTTATCCGGGACGCTGACAATTTCCGGGTTACATAAGTTTTATTTAGGACAGCCGTTGTGGGGTATATTATATGTCTTGCTTTCCTGGACACCTATCCCCAAGGTGGCTAGTGCCATTGAAGGAGTTTGGTATTTAGCCCAAGATGAAGAAGTTTTTGATCGTCACTTCAATATGGGTAAGTCAGCAGTCAAAAATATCCAGCCTGTGGGTAATCAAGTAAGTGGAATTGCTGAGGCTTTGCGGGAATTAGATGCACTCCGCCAAGATGGACTAATTTCGGAATATGAATTTGAACAAAAGCGCCGCCAGCTGCTAGACCAAATTTCTTGATGCAAGCAAAAATGATGAACTGGCTACCTTTAAATTCCAAGTTGCAAAAACTCCGCGCCAAACTCCTCAACGACCCCTACTATAGACTACAATCTGGGGACGAAATTCAGCTAGCTGCACAACTGGGTATCCGCATTGATGCAAATCAAGCAACTGTGGATGATTGGTTACGATTACCGGGGTTATCCATTCATCAAGCGCGATCGCTTGTGGAACTTTCCCATTCAGGCGTTAAATATTACTGTATTGAAGATGTGGCTGCGGCTTTAGCCATACCACCCCAGCGACTAGAACCATTAAAGCCACTACTCAATTTTATTTATTATGACCACGAATCTCTAGAGCGTCCTACCCAGTTAATTAACCCCAACACAGCCACACCAGAACAGTTAGCTACAATTCCCTTTATGGATATTTCCATTGTTCAAGCAGTAGTGGAAAATCGGTTATCAGCCGGGCCTTATCGTAATTTAGTGGATTTTCAAAAAAGATTGGAATTACCTGGTGAGGCCATCGCTCAACTTATGTATTTTCTGAGATTTTAATCACCTTCATCTGGAAAAGCCGGATTCTCTCTGGCTTTTTTTTATTTCGATTGCTGGGGAATTACGGGACTTCCCAATAAGAAACCTTTATTTATTTTTATACACAAAAAAGCACTTAATATAGTTCCATATTAAGCGCCCTTTCGTATTGGATTTTACCAAATCACTGGTCTGATGCCACATTTCTGAATTTGCAACACCGCTGGAATCAGAAGCATTGCCAGAATAACTTGTAACAAACATTGAGTGATGTGGTAACACTCCTTGCACTTATATCAATGGTATCTCTTCTAGGATCAAATGAAACATTTTATTCATGACAGTTTACTAACTGACACTAGTGACAAATGATTCATCACCAATTGTGTTATTTAAAACTCTTGATAAGCATTATTACATAAAAGTATAAAATAATACCTATATTTATGACCGCTCGTTAACGTAAAAACCTATGTATACAAGGGCGAAATTACTTAGGTGAGACAGATTGAGTCACACTCCACCAAGCCAAACCGTAAGTTTGAGTTGCTTCATTCACCTGTTCACGAAACTGGACACGGATTTTATAATTACCAGTATCAGGAACAGGACAGAATATGTGTTCAACATTATCGATTTCACTGACTGAAGAGCATACAGCCCCAACGTATGGGTTATCATCATCAGACCTAACCAAGTAGAGATCGAGATTATTGAAGCCGCGATCGCTAAATTGCTCTTCTAGATCATATTTTTGATTCTTATTGGTATCATTTAGCTCTACCAAGCGATGCCAATTGAGAGTAATACTGACAAAACTGCCCTGTTTTAACGGTTCGGCTAACATATAATCAACCGTTGACCCTACATTCACCGTGCCGTAATCCCAACCCTGAGCGGGGACTGTCTGAGATGGTTTCCATTGACCCGCGCTAAATTGTTGATAAGCACGATAAGCATTTAAATGACCTGTACCCATTTGCGGGTCTAAGGGAATTTTAGGGTCTTGGTAAGCATCAGAATCCAGCCAGTCTTGATTTTGTTTATCAATTAGTGTCCGTGTCATTCCCAAATGCAAGCCATCGCCTTTATCGGCGATTTTGTCGGCTGAATTTAGCAATACAGCCTTCATTACTTGCTGACGACGAGCATCAAGACTCCAATTTGGTTGGTTTTTTCGTAGCTGTTGGTCAGCAAATTCTTGCAACAAGGCCACAGTAGCTGTCACTTGAGGCGCCGCAAAGCTTGTACCTGTGACCTTATTCAACTTACCATCGGGATTGAGCATGGGAATGTTGCTACCCGGTGCTACCAAACTGACAGAAGGACGACCATCAATATTAAACTCTTTCCCCGCTAACCTAGCTGTAGCTCCGTAATTAGGCCCCGCCAAATTAGAAACGTCAACTTTATTATAAAAATTGCCTCGGCGGGATGAAAAAGCCACATTCATGCCATTAAAATTATCTGTAGGGATGGGAATACCACCTTTACCTTGATTGCCTGCGATCGCATACAAAACATCATGAACGCGACTCGACCAGTCAATACACAAAGTCAGTAAAGCCTTACCGTCCAAAACCGCATCTTTGCGAGGATCACGGCTGAGAGGTTCACCAAAGCTAAAGTTAATAGCGCGGACATCACCACCATTTTGTAAAGCTATATGTTGCGCTGATAAACACTCTTCTGGCTGTCCCATATTTTTTGTAGAACCCACAGCCGAAGAATATAGTCTCGCTTCTGGGGCCACTCCAGGAAAAGCTTTATCTTGACTGACCATCACACCAGCTACATTGTAGGCATGGGAATCAACACCGCTGTTGGATTTAGCTGGTTCATTACGTAAAAAAACAGCTGCTAAAGATATGGCACGATTTTTCGATACTGCTTTATCCCAACCAAACATTCCCGGCCGCCCAATTTCTACTTGACCAATAGCAATTTTGCGACCAAGTAAATTATAAGGAGCTTGATGTAGCTTGAGAGCATCAATACCATTAGTACCTAAAGAACTTGGCAAAGCTGAAGCAAGTACCGGCACACTCAAACAAGAAGCACTCAATCCCCAAATTATCCAGCCTAGTTTTCTGCTCATTGTTTAATAATTAATTATTAGTTATTAGTAATTGTTTATCAAGATAATTTTGTCTGCTTCCCTGTGTGGGAGTATTTCCTTTGCATCCTTAACAAGTTGGGATCAAAGTGATCAGCAATTGCTCAATGTTTTGTTACAATGTTTACAGACGAGAACGCTTTAAAACCCACTAACCATGACCCAAAATTCATCTCAAAAGCCCATTGTGATTGCTCCATCTATCCTATCAGCCGACTTTAGTCGTCTGGGCGACGAAATTCGTGCCATAGATGCAGCTGGAGCCGATTGGATTCACGTTGATGTAATGGATGGTCGTTTTGTACCTAACATTACGATAGGTCCTCTGGTTGTGGAGGCAATTCGCCCAGTGACAACCAAGCCACTGGATGTCCACTTGATGATTGTGGAACCAGAAAAGTATGTAGAAGGTTTTGCGAAAGCGGGTGCTGATATTATTTCTGTACATTGCGAGCATAACGCTTCACCCCACCTGCACCGCACTTTAGGACAAATTAAAGAACTAGGCAAAAAAGCTGGGGTTGTTCTTAACCCTGGTACTCCTTTAGAGCTAATTGAATACGTTCTCGAACTGTGCGACTTAGTACTAATCATGAGCGTCAACCCCGGCTTTGGTGGTCAAAGCTTTATTCCTGGCGTCTTACCTAAAATTCGGAAATTGCGTCAAATGTGTGACGAACGCGGTCTTGACCCCTGGATTGAAGTTGATGGAGGCTTAAAAGCGAATAATACTTGGCAGGTTTTGGAAGCAGGAGCTAATGCAATTGTTGCTGGTTCCGCTGTATTTAACGCCAAAGACTATGCTGAAGCGATTACCAACATTCGTAACAGTAAGCGCCCTGCACCAGAATTGGCCAAGGTTTAAGTTAGATACTTGATGAATCAAACACCAGAAATAGAAGTGGGTGGGAAGTTCCCACCCTATTTTTTTATAACTTCAAATTTCCAGCTGCAATAGCTAAAGCACCCCAACCAGCCAAAAAAGCAGCACCACCTATAGGTGTAATGGCACCTAAAATTTTCACACCAGTTAAACTCAAGGCATATAAGCTACCCGAAAAAATCGCCATGCCAATGATAAATAGCCAACCACTAGCTACTAAAGTAGGTTGAGGAGATTCAGTGCGACTAATTAACACAGCTACTAACAAAAGTGCTAGAGCATGGTACATTTGGTAGCGAGCGCCAGTGTCAAAAATTTCTAGCGATCGCTCACTGATTTTTTCCCGCAAGGCATGAGAAGCGAAAGCACCTGCGGCTACCGATAAACCGCCCAAAACAGCAGCTATGCTGACAAAAATTTGCGCCATTTCTCACTAAGATTGATCTTAGATATCAAAATGATATGATACAGCGCCTTCTTCGTTAACTTGAAAATTTGCATTGAATTCTTTAGCTTTCAAATCTAAATATTCTCTAGCATCGGCTGCTGGTAGTTGAGAATGCATCGCAAAGGTTAAAACAGTGACACGCCCTTGATTTTCTTGGAGCATATTGTAAAACGTAGTTTGCAGGCGATCGCTTAATTGTTGTTGAAGTACCTTTTTTTCATTCTTGCTTTGACGGTACAACCCTAAGCTCATCCAACCGCCCAGCACCATTGTCGGGATACCAAAAATGATCCCATTTCTCGCAGTATGACCAAGGTGATCAAAAGCAGGTGTATTAAAAAATTCCTTGACTGAAGCCTCATTGTGTCCTGTAGAAATGGGCTTAAGCATAGATTTTTTCTCAACTTCTGCCGAGACTGATAAAGTCAAAAACATAAATCCGAGTGTTAAAAGCCAACCCGCAGCCAATTTTTCAGCAGTCTTCATAATTTCACTTCAGATTTTAAACTTTGCTTGTGATTTTAACCTTACTTGGCAAAAGCTTCCATTAAAAACTGGTGATTGTGGCTAATTAAGTTCAAATATGAAACAAGTAACTAATGTCACCTTGATCACTGGGTTCAAAAGTGGCGTTAAATTCTTGGGATTTTTGATTTAAATATTCTTGGGCTTGTTTTCCTGGTAGCTTTGCTTCCATCGCCAACTGTAAAACAGTAATTTTACCATTATTGGCTTTGAGCATTTGATAAAAAATAGCATCCAGGCGATCGCTTACCTCTTGTTGATCTTGGCGACGCAAACCCCAGGATATATATCCTCCGCCTGCTGTTAATGGTACACCAAAGACTATTCCTCCCCAAAAAGCACTTTGCGCTTCTGCTTTTTCTTCTGGAGTTGTATCTTCTGCGGTTAAATCAGATAACGTGCTGAAGCTAACCAGCAAACATAAAAATCCCAAAGAAAGCATGAAACCAGCAGAAATTTTTTTAATGATTTTCATACTTGCGGCAGAGTATATTTAATTACATTGCCGCAATTTTAACCTCATTTACGCGTAGCTTCCAGTATCCGGGAGTAATAAAAGCGAGTCTTAGTCATTGCTTGGCGTTGAATGGCAAAACCGTTACTTTCCAGGATTCTTACCACATCAGCCTCGCGGTGTAGATAAGCACGAGTTGTTTTACTAGGGCCAGGAAAGAAACTGCCAATTTTCTTGAGTATACTCAAGGCACAGGTCTTGGGCGCAAAACTGATGATCATCCGTGACTCCGCCAAAGAACAAAGGTGAGAAATCATCTCATCGGCTTTTTCTTGCGGGTAGTGGATAAGAACATCCAAACAAATTACAGTATGGTATTGACCACTCAAAGATTCCAAATCCTGGACAGTAAAAGTTGGATTTTCGGCATTTCCCAAGGCTGCTAAGGCTCTATCTTTACCTTCTGACACCATTTTGTCAGAAATATCGCTGGCATAGACCTTGGCGCCATCTGTCGCTAGAGGAATACTGAGACTACCCACACCACAACCCGCATCACAAATTGAAAGTTCTGCTAAATTAGCATCATCTTTCAGCCAGCCAATAACAGTATCTACGGTTTGCTGGTGTCCGTTGCGAATGTCTAGCTGGACTTTATTGACTTCACCATCGCCGTAAATTCGCCGCCAACGGTCGAAACCTGTGGAATTAAAATACTCACGGACAATGGTTTTATCGTCGGCTACGTTCATAAAAGTTTGATTTTTAAGGGTTCCCAATGTTTAAAATTATCATTAATAGCAACTGCCGAGAATACTCTTGCAGATTTTCTTTAGGAGATTCCTCTTTTACTCACACCATAGCAGTTACTTATAGATAACACTTGATTATCTCCTATTTTATGGCTTTAAGGAATGATATTCTGGAGTTTTCACTCGCTAAACATCAGAAAGTACTGACAGTTAATTACTGAGAAAATCTTGGTTAATTTTAGTTAAACTTTTGCTATCTCACTTACCTTTATGAGGCAACCTCAAGGTTTCTTATGATCATTATGCTTGTTGAACCTGGGTTTTGAGATAGAATCATAAAATGTAAGTGCAGTATTTATCCTAGTTAAAAAATTATTTAAAGGAATATTAGGAAATAAATAAACAGCTATTTTTAGAATATATTTTTGACAGCAGCAAAATACAGTAATAAATTGTTTTTCCAATTACAGTAACTTTTAATAACCAATAAATAATAATGTTTATATAAATTAAACATAATCATTTTGCTCATTTAGCTCTATCGAATAAAAATGACATCAAACGTACTCATCGACAGTCCAATTATTGCATTTACAATTCTCCTCACAGTAATTTTTACTGTGCCGCCTATATTCGAGCGATTTAGAATACCTGGATTAGTGGGTTTACTAGTGGCGGGTGTAGTACTAGGGCAAAATGGTCTAAAGCTTTTAGACTCTAACTCTGACACTGTGAGACTGCTCTCAGATATCGGTAAAGTATATCTGATGTTTGTCGCTGGGTTAGAAATTGACTTGGGACAGTTTCGCAAAACTAAAAATAAATCTATTGGTTTTGGAACTTTTACATTTTTAGTTCCATTAATTACAGGCATTTGTGTAGGCAGGTTCTTCAATTTTGGGTGGAATGCTTCGGTACTCATTGGCTCTTTGCTAGCATCCCATACGCTCTTAGCATACCCCATTGTCAGTCGTCTGGGAGTGGTGATGAATGAAGCTGTAACAGTGACAGTTGGGGCTACAATTTTTACTGATACAGGCGCTTTATTAGTCCTAGCAATTTGCGTGGGAATTCATCAAGGAGAATTTACAGCTATAAGTTTAATAACTTTGTTAGGTGGATTAGCAATTTATTCTGTGTTGGTGCTGTTTGGATTTGACTGGGCAGGTAAAGAATTTTTTCGTCGTTCTGGGGATGAACAAAGTAACCAATTTTTATTCATATTGCTAGCATTATTTTTGGCATCTGTAGGAGCGCAAATAGTCGGAGTAGAAAAAATTGTTGGGGCCTTTTTAGCGGGTTTAGCAGTCAACGATGTTGTCGGACGCAGCCCAGTTAAAGAAAAAATAGAGTTTATTGGTAGTGTGTTATTTATCCCTTGTTTCTTTGTAGACATGGGATTATTAATTAATATTCCGGCATTTATTCAAACCCTCAGTTCAGTTTGGCTGACAGTGGTCATCGTAACTGCTTTGATTGGTAGCAAATTTATAGCAGCATTGTTAGCCAAGCTAGTTTATCGCTACAGTAATGTGGAAATGCTCACAATGTGGTCGTTATCACTACCACAAGTAGCAGCGACATTAGCAGCGGCCTTGGTTGGCTATCAAACCTTAAATCCGGCTGGTGAAAGGTTAATTAGTGAGGGCGTCTTAAATAGTGTAATTGTGCTTATGCTAGTGACTTCTATTTTGGGGCCATTAATCACAGCCAGATTTGCCGTCTTATTACAAATGCCCCAGACAGATTTTGAAACAGAAAATCTTTCAACTTGGTGGGAAAGTTATGAAGGTCAACCGCTAGAAAAAACCCAAAATTCATTTACTGTAGTAGTACCAATATATAATCCCCAAACCCAGCTTTATTTAATAGAATTAGCAGCTTTAATAGCTCATCATCAATCTGGAAAAATTGTGCCTTTAGCTGTTAGTAAAGCCCATGTTCACATGGATGATCCCCAGTTAGGTATAGCACTTAACCAAAGTCAGCAACGATTAAAGTTAGCTAGAGAAATCAGTCAAGAGTTTCATGTGCAAGTGTCAACGGCAATTCGCATTGATGATGATATAGCTTTAGCAATTAGTCGCACCAGCCGAGAACAAAATGCTAGTTTGATAGTCATGGGTTGGTCTCGCACTACAGGCTTACGGGCGCGCTTATTTGGTAATGTCATTGATAGCGTTTTTTGGTCTTCTCACTGTCCGGTAGCAGTAACACGTTTAGTTAGTAGTCCCAAAACAATCAAAAAAATTCTGGTACCAATTGGAGACTTAAGACCACAAACCATCAGCGCTTGGCGGTTTGCGGAAATGTTGGCTGATGTTAATCAAGCAGAAGTAGTACTAATACATGTATGCAATCGTAATACTCCCTCTAATTTAGTAGAACAATTTACAACTCAATTGTCTGATATTGTTGCTAAAAGTCAGTTACAAGTGAGAACAAATATTCAAATTATTATCAATGATGATGTTGCTAAAGCGATAATTCAGGAAGCTGAAGCATTTGATTTAGCAGTGTTACGTTCCGTCCGTTATCGCACTACAGGTGGATTAGCTGTTAGCCAAGTAACAACCGAAGTGATTGAAGAATTGACATGTTCTATTGTGTTGTTGGGAGAGGCGCATCTTTGAACTAAGTCATTGTGATGAGGTACCACGAAGCGATACCAAGGGTTTTGTCATTTTTATATTCTGTTACAGAGTTTGCTTCCATAGTGCGATCGCATCCCCCTTGTTATATCCTGGGTAAATGCGATACGCGTAGCGTCAAGCCTTCGGCTTATCGGCAAAAAGTTAAGCAGCACAAAAAATAGGGGCAGATTTAACATCCACCCCAGTTTTAATGGCTATACTCCGTCCTACAGCAACTGCTACAGGCTTTAAACAATCTACCAAACTCAGCATATCTTCTAAAGAAAGCGCCTGACGTGCATCAGAAACAGATTTTTCTGGTTCAGGATGACACTCAATAATTAAACCATCAGCCCCACAAGCCACAGCCGCCTTTGCTAGAGGTGCGACTAATTCCCGTTTGCCCACAGCATGAGAAGGATCTACAATCACAGGCAAGTGAGTTATTTGCTTGAGTGCAGCTACAGCCCCTAAATCTAAAACGTTGCGGGTGTAATTATCAAAGCTGCGGATACCTCGTTCGCACAAAACCACATCTGGATTGCCGTGACTTAAAATATATTCGGCTGCCATGACAAATTCTTCAATAGTCGAGGCTAATCCACGCTTGAGTAAAATAGGCTTACCAGCTTCACCCAAAGCCTTAAGTAAATCGAAGTTTTGCATATTGCGGCTACCCACTTGCAGCATATCAGCATGAGCCGCCACTATCGGTATTTGGGAAATTGACATCACTTCGGTGACAACAGGAATATTGTACTGCGATCGCACCTTTGCTAAAACATCCAATCCAGCTTCACCCATACCTTGGAAAGCGTAAGGAGAAGTCCGGGGTTTATAAACACCACCGCGTAAAGCTTGGACAGGTGCAGCAGATAGAGTTTCCGCAACCATCTGCATTTGTTCTAAGCTTTCCACAGTGCAAGGGCCACCGATAATTACTAATTCATCACCACCGAAAGCAACTGTTTTTGAGAGTTTAACGATTGTCTGGTGTTCAGAATGAGATTGTGAAGCAAGTTTGGCGTTAATCATAATTTGATTCTCCTGATTGGGGATAAGGGGTAATGGGGATCAGAAAACTTCCTCATTTCCCCCATTTCTTCATTAAAAAAGCCCGAAACTTCAAAGTTCCGGGCGCGTTGTGAATTTATCAACATGACGCTATTTACCCGGAATTTGCGCTGGGCCAAAAGTAAAAGCTATAAAACCAGTTACCGAAATAGTTCGTCATGATGAAATTTTACTCCTGAAAAAACAAAAACCGCAGAGTCTTCTCTACGGTTCACTGGGCGGCTTCCATGAGGAAACTTAATTCACTGCCCGTGAACCGCCTGACGCCAAAAATAAAAGTAGTGTTTGTTGCTGAACATTTGTGTAGCGTTAAGTTAATAATTGAATATACACTTCTAATAAAGCCACATTAGCAGAAGGTATCGCCAGCGTCAATACCAGCAAAATCCCTAAAAAAACGATAAACTCTTGACAAATCTGGATTCAGAAGGCGATTCCCAGTCTAAAATCTGTCTGGAAAAGTTTGCTTAAGTATGGAAACCCGCCCACACCACTTTTGTCTTTGTCACGCTATGCGATCTTCGGAGCTTTCGCTTTAACGATACGCAAAATCTAAAATAGTATTTAGGCATAGTTGGTAAACAGTAATCAGAATCACCAGTGATGAATACTGAAAAATTTGATAAATCAGATGATTTGTAGCTTATTTTGCCTTGAACCGATTAACTCTTAAGCACAATATAGTTTGATTATGCCCAGTTCCAAAATATTAAGCACATCTTTCGACATTAAAGGAGATTACCCGTGTCCCGTATGTCGCATAGGTAAAATTTCTCAGATGCCTATGATGGAGGCTATGGGTTGTGACTTCTGCCATGAAATATTTACCGTTAACCCAGAACAGCAACAAATCAAGATGCCTTCTCGACAACCTCCCTTGACTTGGCGCTGGAATGGATTTAATTGGACAGAAGCGCAATTGGAAGGTGTGGAATTGGGTTGGGGTTATGTACTCGCCGCAATTAGTTTTGTTTTGCTACCAACCACTTTAATTGGCATTGTCGCTTACTATTTTCCGCCAAGTGTCAATGCTCCCATTACGTGGATACCATACATTTGGACTATACTAACTTTTTTGTCACATTTATCAATTATTGGGTGGATTTTTATTGAGGTTTATCAAATACCAGTTGTCGCATATTTGAGAGCCATAAATCGGTGGAGAACTGGGGTCATGGGAAGATAGAAAATAAAAAGATAAAACTAACAATTCTCAAAGTCAAAAATCAGAGTTAAAAGGTAAGGTTTTATCACCCATAAGTTTGAATAAAAACAAACTATATCGACACAAAACTACACGTTTAACATAGCGATCGCAGTGTAATCGCGTTATATACCAAAAAGATATAGCAAGTTTGAGCTTGTCAACAACAAGGTTACTGATAAGCTCAATTATTTAAAATACGCCTGTATAATATTTAAATATCAGTACAATAATTTCTAGTCCCCATGTTTCCAGTCCAAGTGAGAGCCTAAGTCATGGAACCGCAATAGCAGCAAAATGTCAGTAGCTAACAAATTTGTCATTATCAATTTAATGGAAAATTTCCGAGTTATATATTATCTAAATAACAAAGATATTTTCTCGACAATTAAGCCCATAGCAGGCTGCATCACTCATAACTAATTTGATTATCCACCTAAACGTCTTATGAGCGATCTGGAGCAGTATTATAGAGTATTGGAATTAGACCCTGGAGCAACACTTGAGGAAGTAAATCAAGCTTATAAAGACTTGGTTTTTGTCTGGCATCCAGATCGCATTCCTCTAGACAATGTTCGCTTACACAAAAAAGCCCAAGAAAAGCTGAAAGCAATTAATGAAGCCCGTGATCAATTGCGATCATTAAATGGCAAGCAACAGACTAGTTATACTAGTTATCATGCGCCCCAGCCTCGACGGACTCCACAACCACAATCCAAAAAAACCCCTGAAAGTACATACAAACCACCCAAGCAAAACCAAGATTTGAGTGGTAAAGACTTCAGCAAGTCTAATTTAAGTAACAAAGATTTATCTGGCAGAAACTTAAGCTACGCTAACTTGAGTGGTGCTGATCTCAGTGACACCTTTATGCATAAAGTCATACTCAGAGGAGCGAATTTGTCAGAAGCAAATTTGTTTAGAGCCAACTTACTACTGGCTGATATGAGAGAAGCTAACTTGCGTTCTGCTAACTTGATTGGTGCAGATCTCAGTGGCGCTGACTTGCGCGGAGCCGACTTTACAGGAGCGCGGATTCGTTCAGGCGATCGCCTACTGGTAAAATTGATTGGAGCTAACTTGACTGGTGCAATTATGCCTGATGGCGCCATCCATAGTTAAAAAAATATACGTAAGTACAGTAAAGTTAATGTAGAGACATAATTAATCATGTCTTTGCTTTTAACTGGAAACATCAATTTTATTTATGAATATTGCCATTATTGGTTGTGGTTATGTCGGTTATACACTTGCTCAGTATTGGCAGCGCAAAATGACTTTTATGATCACCGCTACCACAACTACCCCTGAGCGCGTCCCTACCCTACAAGCAGTAGCTCAAAAAGTTTTCGTCACTCCAGGAAATGACCCAGAAAAATTAAAATCTGTCTTACAAAATCAAGATATTATAATTTTGAGTGTGGGTGCAAAAGGGGCAAACTTATATGAAGAAACTTATTTAAATACTGCCAAAACCTTAGTTGATATTCTACCACAGATTCCTAGTATTAAACAACTGATATATACAGGCAGTCATTCAGTTTATGGTGATAAAAATGGTGATTGGGTAGATGAAGATACAGCAGCTATACCAACAAATGATAACGGAAAAATTCTCAAAGCAACCGAAGAAGTATTGTTAGCCGCATCTAGTGAAAAGCTCCGCGTTTGTATCTTAAGATTGGGGGGCATTTATGGCCCTAACAGAGAACTAATAAAAATATTTAGACAAGCTCCAGGCACAACCCGTCCTGGTAATGGCGAGCAAATAAATAATTGGATTCATCTAGATGATATTGTTGGGGCTATAGAATTTGTGCGTCAGCAACACTTGCAAGGTATTTATAACCTGGTTGATGATGCTTACCTTACTAGTAAAGAACTACTTGATAGATTATTTGAAGAACACAATTTGCCCAAGGTACAATGGGATCATACGACCAAAAGTAACCGCCCCCATAACGCCAAAGTCTCTAATCAAAAAATTAAAAAAGCTGGATATAAGTTAATTCACCCCCAGATAATATTTTAGGTTTTCTAGAAAAAAATTAAATACTTGATATGACTAATACACTCAATATCACCATATCTCCTACCCAGTTTTACACCTGGCAAAATTATCGCTGTGCCTACGAAACTCATCAACCACCTAGTTCTCAAAGTGAGGGTATTCCTTTACTTTTAATTCATCCCATTGGTGTGGGTTTATCGCGGCAATTTTGGCAGAGATTCCGCACGCAATGGTATATAACAGGTCAGAAAAATACCATTTACAATCCCGATTTGTTAGGGTGTGGCGAAAGTGATATGCCCCATGTAGCTTATACACCGAAAGATTGGGCAGAGCAATTATCTTACTTTTTACAAACAGAAATACAAACACCCGTTGTTGTCATAGTACAGGGTGCTTTATTACCAGTTGCCATTGAATTAGTTAAAAAAGAATTAAATTCAATTGCTGGGCTTGTTTTGGCTGGGCCTCCTGCTTGGCCAGTCATTACCAAAGAGTCATCAGCATGGCAACAAAAAATATTGTGGAATTTATTTGATTCACCTTTTGGTAAACCTTTTTATCGCTATGCGCGTACCGAAAAATTTTTGCGTTCTTTCTCCACACGTCAACTGTTTGGTTCAGAACTGGCTGTAGACCGTGAATGGTTAACTATGTTAGCAGCAGGTGCAGAGAATCCTGCTAGTCGCCATGCCGTATTTTCGTTTTTGGCTGGATTTTGGCGACAAGATTATAGCGTTTACCTGGCTTCTATTCAGCAACCAACACTAGTAGTCGTGGGAGAAACCGCATCCAGTATTAGCAAAGAAGGTAAACAAGAAACACCAGATGAACGTTTAGCCGATTATCTTGCTTGTTTACCGCAAGGTGAGGGAATTAAATTACCGGGGCGTAACGTTTTACCTTACGAGTCTACTACTGAATTTGTGCAGGCGATCGCACCTTTTATCAGCCAGTTATCAAAAAACTCTCAACTCTAATAAATATGCAAAATAGCCAAGAACTATCTCTCCCCAGCATGGGCTGTGGAACTTGGGCCTGGGGTAACCAATTGCTTTGGGGATACGATGAAAGCATGGATGAGCAGTTACAATCCGTATTTAACCTGTGTGTTAGCAACGGTGTAACTTTATTTGATACAGGTGATTCTTACGGAACAGGCCGCTTAAATGGTCGCAGTGAACAACTGTTAGGCAAATTTTCTCAAGCATACCAAGGTGTAAATCAAGACAATATCTGCATTGCTACTAAGCTGGCTGCTTACCCTTGGAGATGGACACGTAAATCAATGGTAAAGGCTTGTCAGTCCTCGTCTCAACGTTTGGGCAGAAATGTCGATTTAGTCCAAATGCACTGGTCAACAGCCAATTATGCGCCTTGGCAAGAATCAGGGTTGCTGGATGGTTTGGCTGACCTTTACGAACAAGGATTAGTCAAAGGCGTTGGCTTATCTAACTACGGCCCGAAACGGCTGGAATATGTGTATAAAAAGTTTTCTGAGCGCGGGGTACCCATTACCAGCCTGCAAGTACAGTACTCTTTGCTATCCACATATCCTGTAACGGAACTTGGTTTAAAAGACGTTTGTGATCAATTGGGAATCAAGCTAATTGCGTATAGTCCCTTGGCATTAGGCATCTTAACCGGGAAATACTCACAAACAGGCCCTTTCCCCCAAGGCATCCGGGGTTTATTGTTTAGACAGCTATTACCGGGAGTGCGATCGCTCTTAGAATGTTTAGGAGAGATAGCTGCATCCAGGCAAAAAACCATGTCCCAAGTAGCAATTAACTGGTGTATTTGCAAGGGAACCATCCCCATCCCCGGCGCTAAGAGTGTAGAACAAGCAAAGCAGAATATTGGTGCTTTAGGTTGGCATTTAAACGCTAGTGAGATTGCCGAATTAGATCAAGCTGCTGCCAATACAGATAAAAAAATGGTGCAAAACATCTTTCAAACTCGATAAGTTACGTAGTTGTTCACGAAAATGCCCTTGGTAATGATGCACATTTGCCACTACCCAAAAATGTTTGAGATGAAGAAATTTGGTCAGGACTTACGCAAAAATTGCTGAAAAGCTTGATTTGTTGAACCGCCCGCGCGCAGCGATGCCCGTAAGGGCTGTAGACGCCAAGGACGCCAAGAATGCGTATAAGGTACGTAAGTCCTATTGATAATTAACTGCTTGATTTGGGGGCTTTGATAGCACTGCTACAAATGATAAATAGTTCTCCTGATTGTTTAACACCAATGCAAGTACAGGCAATTGCCCAAGCCGTTGAAAGCTTGACACTGACTACAAACATTACCTCAATTCCTAAACCGATTCCTAAGCCTAAACCTATTAAGCGCCAAAATCCTACAAGTTGAGTAAGTGCGATCGCATACCCACCCAAGAAAAACCAGCAGATAGATGAAGAGTGGGCAAACTGATGATACTTTGAGATGAGCAAAAGCAGATAACAAACAAAAAGTAGCTATTATGATCGTTGTCCATCATCTCAATAACTCCCGCTCACAACGTGTACTATGGCTACTTGAAGAATTAGGTATTGAATACGATATCAAGTTTTACGAACGCGACTCCAAGACGATGCTGGCACCGAAATCACTGCGCGAAGTCCATCCCCTTGGCAAGTCACCAGTGATCACAGATGCAGAAAAAACTATTGCTGAGTCGGGCGCTATCATCGAATACATAGTAGAGCGTTACGGCAATGGTCGGCTAATCCCAGAATCCGGTACACCAGAACGGCTGCGTTACACTTATTGGCTGCATTACGCCGAAGGTTCAGCAATGCCACCTCTGGTTATGAACCTCATCTTTAACCGTTTTGGGACAGGGGACAGCAGCGCCAATGACGCATTTATCGCGCCCCAAATTAAGCTTCACTTTGATTACATAGAAGGTGAACTTGGTAAGAGTACGTGGTTTACAGGCGAAGAATTCACCGCCGCTGATATCCAAATGAGCTTTCCTCTGGAAACTGGCGTTATGCAAGCCCAACAAGTAGAAAACCGACCAAAGATTCAGCAATTTATCGAGCGCATCCATGCACGACCGGCTTACAAACGCGCCCTTGAACGTGGAGGCAAATACGACTTTGCCAAGAGTATATAAGGAAACTATAACTCCACTAACCCCACTTACCCGTGGGGTTTTTATTTAATCCCCACTCCCTTACTTTAAGAATCTTCCGGAAAAACCCACTTAGGCGGTTCTGTCATTTTTTTCCGCAGTCGTTCTTCGGCCATTTCCAGCATTTTGTCTAAAGAAGTCTCCTCAATAAATTTAGATGTGGCTTCTCTAAACTCGATATTGGGGCATTTATCCCCCAACACACAACCATTAACGCAGGCTTCAGCGCAATTAATTTTCTGCTCCACAGTGAATCCCTCTCTCTTAAAATAATTTAGTCCTTGGTCATTGGGTAAAATTCCCTGATTACCCCACCTCCCCATGACCACTTAATTGACCATGATAAAACTCCTGCTACGCTAAAAGCATATACATAGCAATGTTTTTCTCAAAAAGGCGCTCATGTCGGAACTCTTAGCCATTACTGGAACCATCGCCGCCATCGCAACTGCTGTGATTCCCCAACAGGGTAGCGTGAGTATTGTGCGGGTGTCTGGTGACCAAGCAATGGCCATCGCTCAAGCTCTTTTTTACGCCCCTGGAAATCAAGTTTGGGAAAGTCATCGCATTCTCTACGGTTATATTCGTCATCCCCAGACACAACAATTGGTGGATGAAGCTTTGTTATTAATTATGCAAGCACCCCGTTCTTACACCCGTGAAGATGTGGTGGAATTTCATTGTCACGGGGGAATTATAGCAGTACAGCAGGTATTACAACTGTGTTTAGAAACAGGCGCTAGGCTAGCTCAACCAGGAGAATTTACTCTCCGGGCGTTTTTGAATGGGCGATTAGATTTGACCCAAGCCGAAAGCATAGCCGATTTAGTAGGAGCGCGATCGCCTCAGGCAGCCCAAACAGCTTTAGTTGGTTTACAAGGAAAATTAGCTCATCCTATCCGACAGTTACGCACCAACTGTTTGGATATTTTGGCGGAAATCGAAGCCCGAATTGACTTTGAGGAAGACTTACCGCCGCTGGATAGTAAAGGCATAATATCAGATATTGATAAAATTGCCGCAGAAATTACCAAATTATTAGCCACCAAAGACAAAGGTGAACTGCTGCGGACAGGTTTAAAAGTGGCCATTGTCGGGCGACCAAATGTTGGCAAATCCAGCTTATTGAATGCTTGGAGTCAGAGCGATCGCGCCATAGTTACTGATTTACCCGGTACCACCCGCGATGTAGTGGAATCTCAGCTAGTGGTGGGGGGGATTCCCGTGCAAGTGCTAGATACAGCAGGCATTCGGGAAACAATCGACCAAGTAGAAAAAATTGGCGTCGAGCGATCGCGCCGTGCTGCTAGTGCTGCTGATTTAGTACTGTTAACTATCGATGCTGCCGCAGGTTGGACTGAAGATGACCAAGAAATTTATACACAGGTACAACATCGTCCATTAATTTTAGTCATCAATAAAATTGACTTGATAGAACCAGCATCTATGACATCTTTGGCATATCCTCAGCAAATTAACCAAATTGTCACCACAGCAGCGGCAAAAAATCAAGGTATTGATAGCTTAGAAACAGCAATTTTAGAAATAATGCAAACCGAAAAAGTACAAGTTGCCGATATGGATTTAGCAATTAATCAAAGGCAAGCAGCAGCATTAACTCAAGCTAAAATATGTTTAGATCAAGTACAAGTAACGATTGCTGATCAATTACCCCTTGATTTCTGGACAATTGATTTACGTGGTGCAATTAATGCCTTGGGAGAAATTACTGGCGAACAAGTCACAGAATCAGTACTTGATAGAATTTTTAGTAAATTTTGTATTGGTAAATAAAGTTAAATTATTTATTGGGAATTTTAAATTTTGCCTACACCAAGAGACTCAGATAATTAACTTCTTTGAGTCCGCGTAGGCGGACTTCGTTTGTGTAGCTGTGATTTTTAATCGCCTGTGAAACATTTAAGATTAATATATTCAGATATATCCACTATTTATATAAAATTAAGCATATGTCTTTCATAAATGAAATTAATAATGCTAACGCCTTAATCGTGGGAGCTAGCCAAGGCATTGGTCTAGGTTTTGTCCAAAAATTGCTAGACGATGAAAGAATTGCCAAAATTTATGCAACCTATCGTCAAATTGAGTCAGCCGAAGAACTAATAACCTTAGCCAAAAAATATTCTGGTAAACTAATTTGTTTATCAATGGATATTACTGAAGAAGCTCAAATCGTTGCCGTTATCCAAGAGATTAAAAACGAAGTCAATAAATTGCATTTAGTGATTAACTGTGTAGGACTATTGCATGAAGGCAACTTACAACCTGAAAAAAACTTAAGGCAAATTAATTCTGAAAATTTACTCCGTTACTTTCAAATTAATAGTATTGGCTCAGTGCTGCTAGCTAAACATTTGTTACCTTTATTCCGTCATCGTGAACCTAGCGTATTTGCTAGTATTTCAGCAAAAATAGGTAGTATTGGTGACAATCAATTGGGTGGTTGGTATGGCTATCGCGCTTCTAAAGCGGCACTAAATATGTTGATGCGAACAGCAGCAATTGAGTATAAAAGAAGCAGTCCTCAAACATTAGTCGTAACTTTACATCCAGGAACAACAGATACACGTCTTTCCCGGCCCTTCCAAGGCAATGTACCACCAGAAAAACTATTTTCAGTGGAACGTACTGTAACTCAATTGCTTAGTGTCATCGAACAACTTCAAGAAGGCGACAGTGGTCAGTTTTTTTCATGGGATGGCAATAAGTTACCTTGGTAGGTAAACTAAATTTTGAACAAGCAACTTAGGAATGTGGATTTAATAAAAGACAGAACCTCACCCCCAACCCCCTTACCAAGGAGAGGGGAGACTTTGACGCAAGTCAAAGGCGGGGTGAGGTCAAAAACTAGACTTGCATGTTATTTAATTCATATTCCTTATTCCCAAAATCTATGCAATTTTTTATTCCCGCCGCCAACGACCATACTAGAGCCGAAGATGTCTATAAAAATATTGCTAAGTTTGCCCAAGCACCAATTACTGAAAAGCGGATTTGGAAATTACGTTGGCATGATCAACAGATGAATGTGGAATGTGAGGTAGGAAAAACTTTACCATCTCATTACCTAACAGGAAAAGAGTTAGTTTTAGCAATCTTTGATTGTGAAAATGTGTATAAAATTTGTACTCTTACTCATGGAGCAGTCAGGGGAGAGCCTGTGGTGGTTGAAAAAAATCCTCAATCTATAGCCATCTATTTTTCCGAGACTGGCAATAATTGAACGAATTTACACGGCGCTGGCATATAGGGCCCAATTAATTGCAAAATAAATGGAGTTCGACATGGTGACTACCTAAAAATGCCGACTACACTTGCTGACGTCCAAAACTTACTATCTGACCTCATCACTGGCTACTCATCGCGTGTAGATTATCTGATGATTCGCCTTGAACAATCAGAAGCGACTGATATCTTGTTGCGCGGCGACAAGGTGGAAACTCTGAGTGAAGGCATTTCCATTGGTGGCCACATTCGCGCTTGTTATAAAGGTGGATGGGGATTAAGTAGTTTTAACCAATTGGGGACAATTAAAGAGCGTATGGAAGAAGCGATCGCCGCCGCCCGGATGGTTGGTGATGAAGAAACTTTACTAGCTCCCATTGACCCAGTGCAAGCAATCTGCGAACTACCCCTGACAGGTACTAACCCCCGAAAAATTCCCCTGTGGCAGAAAAAAGAATTATGCGATCGCTATACTGATTTACTCAAAAGTTTTGACCATCGCATCACCACAACTTCAGTCCGCTACGGTGACAGCGCTCAAAAAGTGATTATTGCCACCTCAGAAGGTACTCTAATTGAGCAATCTTGGGTAGATATGGAAATGCGCTTTGCCGCCACAGCCAGAAACGGTGAAACTGTGCAAACCGGTAGGGAAACCACTGGTTCTCGCAACGCGTACGAAGACTTAACTGCTTTAGATGAACAAGTTGTCAGTTCAGCCCAAAGAGCGATCGCTGCTTTATCGCTACCATCTGTCAAAGGCAATACCTACACCGTGGTAATTGACCCAATTCTCACGGGTTTATTTGTTCACGAAGCCTTTGGACATCTTTCCGAAGCCGATATGGCCTACGAAAACCCAGACTTGCTAGAAGTCATGACCATTGGCCGGCGATTTGGCCCAGAAGAACTACAAATTTTTGATGGTGCAGCCCCAGAAGGACATCGCGGCAGCTATTTTTATGATGATGAAGGTACACCAGCTACCACTACCCAACTAATTAAAGATGGCACTTTGGTAGGACGCTTGCATTCACGGGAAACCGCAGGCAAATTAGATGAGACACCTACAGGCAATGCTCGTTGTCTTGATTATCACTTTAACCCCATTGTCCGGATGACAAACACCTGGATTGAGCGCGGAAAAACGCCAATTGCCGACTTATTCACAGGTATAAAAACCGGAGTATATGCCCGTAATTGGCTAGGTGGCATGACTAATGGCGAAATGTTCACCTTTAGTGCTGGGGAAGCATGGATGATTAGAAACGGCAAAATTGCTGAACCAGTCAGGGATGTGACGCTTTCCGGTAATGTTTTTCAAACCCTGGCAGATATTGAAGCCATCGGTAATGACTTTTACTGGGATGAATCCGGTGGTTGTGGCAAAGGTGGACAGAACGGCTTACCTGTAGGTTGTGGTGGTCCCAGTCTGCGAATTCGGAATGTAGTAGTTGGCGGAGAAACTTGAATGATATTCAGTTGCTGGAGGTTGGCTGTGAGGAAAATATATTGAGAAGATTTTTGTTAATAGTACTGTTTGCTCTATGGCAATTAACAGTTATTCCCCCCGCCCTAGCTGCCGAAACAGTCAACGCTGCTAAAATCTTCAACGCCAACTGTGCTTCTTGCCATATAGGCGGTGGTAACGTCCTCATTCCCCAGAAAACCTTGAAAAAAGAGGCATTATCTAAATATCTGGATAATTACAACAGTGACTCTATTCAGGCAATTATCTGTCAAGTAAAAAATGGCAAAAATGCTATGCCCGCCTTTAAAAACAAGTTAACTACTGAGGAAATCCTACAAGTAGGTGCTTACATTTTCCAAAAAGCCGAACAAGGCTGGTGAAAGAGGGACTGGGGAACTCGGGGCCCCCTCTGGGGATCAGGGGCAAAAGGGGTAATGGGGACTGGACATGAAACCTTGCCTTTGTCCCCGACTCCCGATTCCCTCATTCCTTATTCTTGTTTTTGTTCTCTCGATTGACGCAACCTTTGTATAAGTTTTTCACTACCTTCTCCATTGGTTTCCTCTGCCGATGATGTTTGGGGAATCACAACTGGCGCAGGTGCTGGACTTTCAGTTCTGATTTGGAAATCGGGCAATGGTTGGACATTAGCAGCTGGCGTGGGTGCTGGTTTAACCGCTGCGGGTTTCTGCTGTGGAGTAGTCTCAGCAGTGTTACCGTTGTTTTCAAAACGCAGGTTAAATGGATAACTGCTAATTTGTTGATCTGCCTTGGGAGACTTAGTATTAAAATATTCTCTGGCCTTGACTTGCAATTCCGGAGAAACCGACTTGTCTTGGAATTTAATGTCTAAAACTTTACCATCAGTATCTATCACCAAGAAACCCGAAACTGTACCTTCAGCGCTGGGCTTGTTTGTCGCCACAGTTTCTCGAATAACTGCTTTTTGTGTGGCGCCGGGGTATTCTTGCTGAATTGCTGCTCTCAAGTCTTCGTATGAGGTGAGTTTAGCTACTAGTGTTTGTTCAGTCTGTGGCTCATTGACTGGCGCTAAGGGCAACTCAGGTGTTTTAGGTGCAGAACCCTGCTGCCATTTCGGGATACTTTCATTAGCTAGGTTTAGTTCATCTCCAGCTTGTGGAGTTTGTTGGATACGCGCTATTAATGCCTGATTTCTGGCAACTTGCGCTGCATTATTACTAGGCTGAGGGGTTGGAGGTGTGGGAGTAGTCGCTGTGACAGGTGGTAGGGTATTTGGTAAGTTATTAGGTCTTGCCGCCGCATTTACTTGTGGTAGCCTGTTTACAGGTAGTGGTTGGACGGCTACTCTAATTTCATCGGCATTAAAAACAGGCGCTGATGGGGTGAACTTTTTATCAGCAGCGTTGAAACCAGAATTATCAAATTGCAATTCTTCCCTTGGAGGTGTAGCCGCAGGCTGTCTTTCAGGTAAAGAAGCCGTAGTATTAGAGGGATTGCGATAAATGTTAGGCCTGACAATTGGTGGCAATGGCTGCTGCCTATACAGCGATGGTGGCAAAGGTGGCAATGTCGCTCTTTGAGTATCCAGATTTGGCGGCAGCTGTTGCGGCTGCATGGGCAACTGTGGTTGGAAGGAAAATCCTGGTTGTACTGGTAATTGTGGTTGCAGAGCAACTGGCGACTGGGATGTACCTGGTGTTTGTGGCAGACGGTTTTGGTCAGCTTGGCTTAATTCCAAGATACCGACTGACTTTGGTAATGTTGATTTTTGAGATTGCTCAGAATCCACAGGCATCAAGGGTACAATCAAGGCAATAGCCCCATGAATACCAAGAGAGGCTAGAGCTGCTATCCCAGTGGGCTGGCTTAAAATTTCTGGTATATTTTTTAGCAGGGAGACGTAAGTCATAGCTGTTATCGTTCACTCGGCTCGGTTGCAGTTGACTAGCAAAGCAATTTTATCTTGATTACAAGAGATGCGTCTCTCTAAAATCATAACTACCTACGCTGGTAATTAAAAACGACAGTATAGGCTGATTTCAGGTTTCTAATTTTTCAGTGAAGCAATCAATAAAATTGCACTTGCTAAAGAGGTATTGGAAAATGATTCTGTTGAATTGCGGTTTCTATGAGGAGTTGCACAATGCGGACTGGAATCTAGGATAGTTGCCACTGGTGGAGATCGCATCAGTCTGAATGTATAACTATAAGTCTGTTGAGTGTTGCTTGATCTATTAGCCGACTATCTTTTCTTCAGTCACATTCCTCTAGAGGATATGCAGCTGATTATTAAGAACAGAATATAGTTAAACTCGATTCTACCACATCAACTAAGTCGCTAAATGTAGCGAAATTTGCTGTTTACCTGGCAATCCCTTTTGCTTTCTTATTTTTCCTTGCCCTACCTCTTTCTCTGCCAAAATGCCATTACCTACAATCATTGTGCCTGGATATTTAGAAACTGCGATCGCCTACTGTCAACTAGAACAATCTCTTTTACAGTTGGGTATCCCCACAATCACAGTACCTCTCAGGAGGCGTGATTGGTTACCTACTATTGGTGGCAGACCTGTAACACCGATTGTGCAGCAAATTGACCGCACAGTAAAACAGATGTTACAGCAACATCACTCCTCTCAAGTCAACTTAATTGGTCATTCAGCAGGAGGTTGGATTTCCCGGATTTATTTGGGAGAACAGCCTTATGCAGCCCGTGATCAAGTAACATCCTCCTGCTGGAAAGCTTATCCTTTGGTGGCTAGCCTAATTACTCTAGGTACACCCCATATGAGCCAAGAACGTTGGACTCGCTGGAATCTGGATTTTGTCACCAATAACTACCCTGGGGCATTTTACAAAGACGTGCGTTACGTTTGCGTCGCCGGGAAAACCATCTTTGGTGCTAGAAAACCTGGCTGTTGGTTAGCTTACAGCAGTTATCAATTAACCTGTGGTCAAGGTAACACTTGGGGTGATGGGATTACACCCATTGCCGCCGCTCATCTAGAAGGGGCAGAAAACATTGTGATTGCTGGAGTCCGACATTCTCCTAGAAGTCCTGGTATTTGGTATGGCTCACCAGAACCATTACAAGCTTGGATGCAATATTTACTTTAGAAAATTTTATCTTTCTCTGAGAAAAGTAAAATATATTAATATTTCTTGGTTAAGATCGTAATAAAAATACATACTTAACTCCAAACAGGAGGGGTGAATTATGCAAAGCACCCAGTTTGATCGAATTTTGCGACGATTAGCGACGGTTTTAGCAGTGGCAATTGTCACTCTGTGCTTGATTTATATCACTACGGGAATTTTACTTTCTTTTTACTACGAACCAACAGCAGGTGGTGCTTATAGATCGTTGAAAACGATTAATACACAGATACCATACGGCTGGTTATTCCGCAGAACCCATGATCTGGCGGGTAATGCCATGATTGTAGTTGCCCTAATTCAAATTGTGGTGATGTTTTTAGGTCGGCAATTTAGTAAAAGTTGGCTGGCTGCGTGGATTAGTGGGATTTTGTTTACTCTCAGTGCCATCGCCTTAGATTGGACAGCCATGCTTTTAGACTGGACTCAAGAAGGATACTGGCGTTTTAGCATTGAACTAGGAACCATTGAAGCCATTCCTTTGGTCGGTGGACAACTCCGAGATATTCTCACAGGTGGTGGAGCCATTAACACCATCACTGTGGAACACCTTTACACCATCAATAGTTATATTATTTCGGTGATTGCCATTGTTTTGGCTGTGGTACATTTATCTGCCCTGATCTGGCAAGAACAGCAAATGTATGCAGAAGCCGCCACAGATGCCCAAATTCAACTTTCTGATGCTTCACTGGTGAACAATTGAGATAATTTTGCCAATGGAACTTCTTCAACTTCTGGTAAAGTTTCCAGAGCCAGGCGAGTTGATTGGCTACTACCAGAGAGACGTTTTAACAGATTAGGTCTGGGGTCATGCAATAAATAAATAATGCGATCGCCTACTTGCCATTCTTGATTAGCTGGCATTACCTGTAAGCGTTCTGCTCGTTCTACCAGCAGTGGAATTAATTCCCCAGTCCGAATCTTTTCCTGAATGCGATTTTTTTGGTTAGAAAGTTCCTCATCATTGATTGTAGTTGTCCCTAATTTCACTCTGCCATCATTAATGTATTCATTCCAAGTCTTAATTCCTACATCTGTAGCAAAGGCTTGGTGAACTTTATTCTGAGAACTGGAATTAGTTTGAGGGTCACGGGGAAAAACAGCTAAAACACGGGGTGGATTAAATTCTTCAGCTGCTCTTTGAGCTAAAACAAAATTCACCTCACCATTGCTGGTCATCGCCAAAAAAGTTCCCAAAGAAGCCAATCCAGCTTCCTCCAAAACACTCACTTCCAGCGCACTACTAGAAATCACCCGAATATCTTGCTCTGCCGCTTTTGCACAGCGTTCCGGGTCAGTGTCAATCATCACTACTGTTTCTCCCCGTTCCTGGAAGAAGCGAGCAATTAACAAACTCAAGGGATTACAACCGACAATTACCGCCCCTGTAACATCCTCAGAGGTGATGCGTAGCCACTTAGCAATTTGGCCAGCCGTTAACCCTTGGGAAACCACAGTTGTGATGATTGTCAAAAAGACCAAAGCTTTAATAGCATCACCACCGTTAATCCCGCGCTGTGTCAACGAAATCGCAAACAAAGACGCCACAGATGCCGAAACAATTCCCCTAGGCGCCACCCAGCTTAAAAACAATTTCTGTCGCCAATTCAAGTCACTGTTCCAAGTACAGCAGAGAATGTTGATCGGGCGCACAACGAACATTAAAACCAAAACAGTAAATAAACTGCCCCAGCCCAAGGCAAACACACTCGCAATGGATAAATCAGCCGCTAGCAGAATAAATAGTACAGAGACACTGAGAATTGTCAGTTGCCCTTTAAAACTCCGTAATAAGCGTTCTTCTGGCACCGAAGAGTTGGCAAACACTGCACCGGCGATGACTGTAGTCATGACTCCCGATTCACTGCGGATCGTCTGTGCTAACGAAAACAGACCCCAAAGAATCGCCAATACTACCAAATTTTTTAACTCGGATGACAGAAAATTGGCGCGTTTGAAAATCAAGCTCATCAAGTAGCCGCCAGCAGCACCAATGGCTCCACCAATTCCTAAACGCATTAGTAACCCGACGATGGCATTAACGGGGTCGGCATCGCCGTTCATAATCGTATCTAAAACCACAAAGGCAAGGATCGCTCCCACTGGGTCGATTAAAACTCCTTCCCCTTCTAAGATTGTCGCTACTTGTCGATCTACATTAATTTGTTTGAGCAGGGGACTGATAACCGTGGGCCCTGTAACCACAACGATAGAGGCATAGAGAAAAGCTATATTCCAAGGAAATTCGCCCAGCCAGTGGGCTGCCATACTACCGCCAATGAGTGTGATTAATGTTCCTAGAGTCACAAGCAATTGCAAGCTCACAGAAACTTTGCCCAACTCTCGCAAATCCAGGTTGAGTCCGCCTTCAAACAAAATAATTGCCGTTGCTAGGGCAACAATTACTTCCAGCCCTGTACCTAGCATGTGAGGATGCAACACGCCCAGCCCATCTGAGCCAAGCACAATACCTAATAACAGTAACAAAACAATGCTAGGCAAGCGAAAGTATGCAGCTAGCACTTGGGCGCTAATACCTGCAACAACAACGCTCACCATTTGGAGGGTGATTTCAAAAGATGCTTCCATGTTGTAGATTTTGAGCTATGTATTTCAAAATCCTTTGTAAAGAATAGTAAATATTACTTCTACAGAGTACAACATCACATCCTCTGTCCCCAGCTAAGTTCAGAGTTTTTTTCATATTTGGTTTCGTATATTACTCTATTTTGCAACGTTTGCTGCTACATTGCATGGTTTTTGAGGGGGAACTACTTGCTAGTATCAAACACAAAAAAAAATCTCACAGCTAAATCAATTGCTGCCTATGCTGCGGCATTGTGTACTTAAGGCACAAATTTATCGACACAGATTGTTCATCAGCACTAGAAAAAATCAGCAGTCGCATAATATCTTGCCGCCAATTTGAGCTACTAAAATTTTTTTTGGCAAAGTTGTTGACATCAATGGGGAAATTCGTTATTTTATAAAAGGTCTGAGTCTTACGCCCCCATCGTCTAGAGGCCTAGGACACCTCCCTTTCACGGAGGCGACGGGGATTCGAATTCCCCTGGGGGTATTTCAAGGATAAAATTAAATTACTTTTTTGATCAGCCTTTTCTAGACATTTATGCATCTAGATGAGGCTGATTAGTTATATATCAAAAATCCCAGTCCCCTGTCCGCATTGCCCTAGATCCCAGTCCCTAGTTTCTAATAGGTGTAAGGAGTGAGGAAGATGAAAGGGATGAGGGGGATAACCAATGACTAAGGAGACAAGCTATGGTTGCCCAAGTCCAAGAATTAGATGCCTTGCAATGGGTGAAAACTCGATCTTCCCTTGACCCTACCCAATCTACATTTTTGATCTGGACAGGTAAGATTTACAGCTTTATTCCTGGCGAGAAGAGAAAACTTTTATTTAAAATGTCAGGAGTCAGCGTTAGTAGATGTATTCCCACAGCAGAGGGTAGTTGGGATTTTACTTCTAGGGAACTGACTTATTACCTGAACCCACAGACAAATGAGATTTTAAGGAAATGGGAAAACCCCTGGACAGGTGAAATGGTGCCTGTGATGCACGTTGCTAATAATCCTGTGCAGGGACAGTTTGCAGGCAAGTTCCCCGCCCAAGTGGACGGAGATACGACAACCTTTGTTTTCGATATTTTTCCCACATATCCTAATCCGTTGGCAGAAGATGCCAAATTTGCTGAATATAGTCCATATCCCACATATCAGGCGACGGAACTTTTCAAACTAGCTGTACCCACTGCCGATTTATTTAACTCAGAACTGGTTTCTGTGTCTCAACTCAGACTTAGTTGGGATAGAATTGGTCAATGGCTGCCCTGGATGAAGATGGGCGATCGCCTGGGTTATCTCATCTACAGTGCATCTGGTAGTAAAGTCAATGGTTTTACTGAATTACCCCAGTTACTTCAAGATGAAATTAATACCCGTGTTCCTGTGTACAAGCAAGCCCCAACAGCTTTTTTAGATGGGGAAGATATGACATCTTGGCTCTATTTTCAAAAGCATTTTCCGGCTTATTTAGCTGGTGATATATTTCCGTTGCCTGAAAAACAGGAGTTGTAATTAGAGTAGTATCCCTAGAGTAAACGCAAACAAGTATGCAGTTAAAATTTTTGCATGTTTTTACTTTGGGGGTCAAAACCTCTAGAAAACTTTGTGCTTTCATCATAGTAAGCCCCACTTAAATCTGCTCCATACAACTTGGCTAAATTAAGTTTGGCTCCCCTGAGATTTGCCTCATGCAGTTTTACACCGCACAAATTTGCTTTAGTCAAATTTGCTTTGGCTAGATTAGCTCTACTTAAGTCTGCACCCCAAAGTTTAGCTTTAGCTAAATTAGCCGCACTCAAATCTGCACCCCACAAATTAATTCCCGGTAAGTAGGCTGCTATCAGTTTAGCTGCAATTAAATTGACTCCTGGAAAGTATCTCTCTCCAGCAGCATAACGTCGCTTCAGTTCTTCAGCATCCATGATTTGTGTTGGCCTTTTGCAATAAACAAGATGTAATCTCTTCCCATTCTTGGTTAATATCCCCAAAAAATTCTGGCTGATTACTTTTTTTGTACCAGTAACGGGCATTGCTCAAATCACCTTCTTGGCGGTGTAAGTAGGCATGAACCCAGGCGCTATCAGCATCACTGGCATTTTGGACGATTTCATGGGCTTTGTCCCAATTACCTTGTTTTTCGTACCACATTGCTTGCAGCGCTTTTGGTAGTGTCTGGGGGCATGAGCGCTGCTTCTCAATCAATCGCAGGAATTCCTGTGTATTCATGATTGCTACTCAACAATTGTCAAACCTCTATCTTTAAGATACTCCGCAGTTTACTAATTAGTGATATTTGACGAGCAGAATGCATAACCCCGCGTTTTTAGTGTTCACACATGATTGAAAGTTTTGATTCAAGAAAATCTCTGATTTTTAATTTGTCTAGAAGTAGCTTCCATAAAATTGATAAATACCTGTATAAGCTTATGAATACCCTCACTACCTCCGGAAATTACTCCTCCTGTTAATAAAGCATCTAAACAACGAAAAATAATTATTTGTATAGGATTATTTAAATCAATAACGACAAGTGGCTCAATTGAGCGAATACCTATGCCACTCAATAAAAAACCAAATAATAAAGATGTCCATAAAGCAATAATTCTTGTATCAGATTTGTATGCTATTTTTTTACGTTCCTGTTCATTGAGTTCATTGATTATTGTATTTAAATCTTCGATTTGCGGGTTATATTGTTTTTGGCTTTGGATAAATTTTTGAATAATATGCTGTTCTAAGCTCACTCCCTCTGGTGGTAAATCATTAATTTGATTTGATTCTAAAAAATCAACTGGTTTTTGCTGGTCTTGTTCGGCGATAAATCTTCTTCTTTCGGATATCAACCACTTCTGTTGCTGAATGATAATATCTAGTTGTGCAGCTTTATCTCCCCGCCAAGTAGTAATGAAAACTTCTAAAAAACGTTCTAACAATAAAGAAATAAAAAATAAAAAAAGAAGTGACTGTATAATATCATCCAGTCCAAAAGGTTTGAAAATAAATGGTTGAGGAGATAACCAAGCTGAAAAAGATACAGCTAAAAAACTAATAACAACTACAAAAATAAATAGAAATAAATTTGGAGAAAGTTTTGTCATCAGAGAACTTTGATAATCTCCAAGTTATATAAATATGCGAATTTTACTGTAACGATCATTTTGGTGGAGAGAGGGGAGATGAGGGAGAATGATTTTAGTACAAGCCCAGAAGTTGATAAAATACACCATCTATTCTCTAGCCTCTCTCCCACAAAATCAAAGTGAGAAAATTTCTAGAATTGATGATGGATGGTGCGTTGCATTACGCGACGATAAACTCTACATTGAAATTTTGTAACATAGCTCGAAATATTAGCGCCGACTTACTTATTTCTAAAATGCTCAATCTATAAAAATTACACCCAAAAATGAGAATAATTTAGCAATTTTAGAGATGCAATCTGTAAATCAGTAGCCTGATTATTTTCTCAAGGAAATAATCTCAAAATCGAAAGTAGCAACCAAAAGGTTATCAATAAAAATCTGTATTCTATGTTTACCGCTTGGATCTCCGGGAACGATTGTCCAAAAATTTTCAATCACACCATCTGAAGTGAATTCTGTACGCGTCGTTACAGCTTCAATCCCATTTTGAGATAATGAAAAATTTTCACCATCTTCTGTAGCCCATGTTTGTGGAGGTTTTGGCAATTGCAGGACTTCTCGCCAGGTTACTTCACCTTTGTAACCCTTTAGTTGAATGCGCCACCCGTATTTGCCAGTCTGATTTAAGATGACTCTGTTGGTACGAGTAAAGCTATCTTGACCCTGAGAGTCAGTTCTCAGCACGCCAAACTCAGCTTTGCTGACAGTAATTGGTCTGATAGGAGACTGAGAGATTACATGAGATAATGCTAGGGCGTTATCTGTTACAGCCAAAGTAGCATTGATAGGCTCAGAAGCTATGAACCCAGATATCAGCCCAGAAAAAGTTAGTACAACTGTTGCAGTCCAGGTTCTCATTGGCAAAATTTGTTGGTCAGTTACTGGTACTTATTCAAGTATTTCGATCTACCTTCCGGGTTGAGATCGCTAACATGGGACAGAAATGAAAATGTCCAATGCTATGGCAGTTATCCTTCTAGCAAATTCCAGAAGTAGCCATCTGGTGCGACAAAGGAGAAACTCTTTTCTCTAAATTCATTTTCCACGATATTTGTATACTTTTGTACTGAACTTGCTTGAATGCGATCGCAATATTCTTCTATCTCCCGAATACGGTAGGTGTAGAGTGAAATCCCTAAGCAGCCTGGTTGCGATGCTTCAAACCGGGATTCTAAATCAATAGCTTCGGGAAAGCGAATTATATATAGTCTGCCACTACGCGCAGCCATCAAGTCAGTCGCGGAGGAACGAGGTTCATCAAAAGCAGTAACAATAAATTTTTCTCCTGGCTTGAGGTCAAACATCTCCCGACCGGCTGGTGAAGATTCATAACTAGTTTCGACATCATCACGTACACGCAGCAAACCCAAAACTTCTTCATAAAATTTCAATATTTGCTTACTGTCGTCTTGCACAATCATCCCCATGTGGGTAAACTGGCTAGTTTTGAAAGCAGCATGATTATTGATTTGCCCATAATTCGGCAGTGAATAGCCAAACCTTTGAAATAAAACTTGTCGAGTTAAAGGTTGCAGTAGTAGCATTTCTCGCACCCCCACCGCAGGCTCGGTGAAGGGGCGGCTTTTGCGTTCTTTATTGTAGATAACTTCCCAGTGAGGATTGGTATATTTAATCGCCCAATTTCCAGCTTTTGCATCCTCTGCGTGATTTAAAATAGTTAACACATCAGCCGTTAAAGTAGTTGCCCAGCGATTTCCTTTAACTTTCATGGATGCTAAACCTAATCCCTGATTTGTGGGATTTTGCCACACCATCAACCGAATCAAACCATGATCTGCACTTTGGTGATAAAGGCGAATCGAACGTAAAGCAGAATTCACCCCGTATAATTGATAGGCTGCATCTGCGGATAATTCACCCACTTGACCAATACGATAGCCAAATTTATCCCAATATTGAATTGCAAAAATTGGGTCGGGAACGCCAATACATACTTCATAGATGCCTGCAATTGTAGCTGCTTGCCCCTGAGTCATACAAATTTAAAATTACTAGGTCAACACAAATAAAGCTTTTGCCAAAATATTAGAGTTTTTTGGTAATGTAAACTCTTATTTGTTGAGAAAATTTAAATTTGCAGAGATATTTTACATTTCCCTTGATGAAATACCGCCAGAAGATTTAGATATTTTCCCGGCAACTTGATTTAAATCTTGAATAACTGCTGCGGCTGATTGATAGCGATCGCTAAAATTATAACGTACCATTTTGTCTAATATTTCAGCTAATTCATCACTAACTTGTGCTGTTTGTCGCCACATAACATTGCCTGTTTCTGAATTTAATTGAAGCTCTTGAGGTGGTATTCCCGTAATAGCTTGGATGCCTATCATTCCCAAAGCATAAATATCACTAGACAAGCGGGGATGACCAGCAAATTGCTCTGGTGGTGCATAACCCCTTGTACCAATAGCGACTGTTGCCAATTCTGTTTCTTCGCTAGTCGGCGGTTGGATTAATTTAACTGCACCAAAATCAATTAATACTAGTCGATTATCTTCAGCACATCTAATAATATTAGTTGGTTTCAGATCACGATGAATGACCCGATGTTCATGCACAAATACCAGAACTTCTAAAATTCCTTTGAGCATATCTATGACACCAGATTCATTCTTGACAATCTCCGCAGGAGGCAATTCTTCATTCAGAGTATGTCCAGAAATGTATTCTTGGACTAAATAAAATTCTTCATTAACTTCAAAATAAGCTAGCAATTCGGGAATTTGCTGATGTTTTCCTAACACTTCTAAAATTTCTGCTTCAGTTTTAAATAACCTGCGAGCAACTGACAAAAATCTTGTATCCCGACGTGCTGGCATTAACTGTTTAACTACACAAATTGGATACCCCGGACGCTGAGTATCTTTTGCTAAATAAGTCCGACCAAATCCGCCCGCTCCCAGCACTTTAGATATTTGGTAACGTCCACCCAATAGCAAATCCCCAGTTATTTTTCCTGGGGTTGTAGTTGTAGATGCAGTATGAAAATGTACGTCATGAATTGCTGTAGTTATAGTATCTTTTAATAAAATATTTAACTGTTCAATTGCTTCTTGTTGTTGTTCAACTTGTAACAGAATTACCCGCGTTTGCTGCTGAGTTTGGTAGGTAGTGTAAATTATCGTACCCAAACCACTCATTACTAAAGCGATCGCCGGGGGAATTAGGGGTATCCAACCAGCTTGGAGAAATAATACACCAGTGCAGATGGCCACCAAGCCGCCTAAGGTTGTACCTCCCACTACTAGCAATAATAAAGGATGTCGCCATCGCCAGCCTAAACAACTACCAATAATTGACCAACTAAATAACCATAAAATTTCCGCCCACTCAGTCCAGTACCAAATTAAAGGTCTACCATCTAGAACTTTACTGATAATCTGACTGGCTATTTGTGCATGAATTAATACAGATTGTGTTCTGCTTGGTTGGTCATTTGCAGCGCTATAAGGTGTATATAATCCCGTATGAAGACTGGCAGCAGTTGTGCCAATAATTACTAGTTTATCTTTTACCAAATCAGGCTGAATTTGACCATTGAGAACTTGTGTCAGAGTTATTTGTTGTGCCAAATTATCAGGATGGCGGTAATTCAATAATAATTGGTACCCTGCGGCATCCAATCTTTTATAGCTACCAGAATTAGCTTTCAGTGTGGGAAAGTGAGTGTTACCTATTGCGAAATTATATTCATCAGTAAAATCTAATTTAAAACCCGCTTTTTCTAAATAATTAATGGCTAATAAGGCCGCAAATGAAAAAGAAGTTTTACATTGACTGTCTTGGGAAGTGGCAAATAATAAACTGCGGCGAATAATTTGCTCTGCTTCATGATCAGGAATTAAATCATTGAAACCAATATTTTCGATTGGTAAATTGGCTGGCGGGGGAATTTCTTCTCTGTCTATACTGCTGAATAAGCATGTACCAATGATATTATCTTGACTTTGCAAGTTCTCCGCTAAATTTTCTGGCTCTGGTAAATAAAAATTTAAACCAATGACACGAGGTTGATAAGATTCTAGTTTGACTAATAGTTGATTGATTGTGGCATCCGACAAGGGCCATTTTTGTTTTACTAGATCTTCTTCAGTAATTGTCACTAATAAGATGCGAGAATCGAGTGGTTCCACCGGACGCGATCGCAGCATTGTATCATAAGCTTTTAATTCCCCAGACTGTAACCACTTGAGTTCTCTAACGCCCCATACCAAGGCTGTAACTCCCAGGCTGGTGATTAAAATCACTTGTAACCAGTTCTTATGGGGAGCAGGATCACGGTAAATCTTATCTTTGGCAAACGCGGTTTGGAGTCGTTCTAATATTCCATTAATCACGGTGTTGCGGCAAAAGCCTAAATTTAGTAGATGTTGCCCACCCGGAACGAAAGTACCGGAATCAGGGTTAAAAGCTAATTAACTCAATCAAACTTGATCTAATTTAGCAATTCCCAGATGATTCTAGGCGATCGCTGTGATTTGATTGTCAAAACGAGCTTAAAAGCAATGTGAATTAATCAATGGCTAGAAAGTCTTTGGGAGTAATAATCTGGTTTTGATATTCAGCTATGGTTCTGAGTGATAACAAGTCTTGATCTCCTGTAATTAGAAACTCTGCATTGGCATCTTTAGCGAGTTCTAAAAATTTGTTGTCGTCTGGATCTCTACAAGTATTTATTTGAGATTTGACTTCTATAAATTGACTGTATTTTTTTACTATGTCCAAAAAATATTGTCTGTCTTCACTTGAGATATATTTATCGAACTTATCTTTGTAAATTCGTGTCTTTAATTCTTGATAAGTTTCATCACTTTGAGCAATTTTAAATTTTTCGTAGGCTTTATTTAGGGCTTTACGGGCTGTTCCTTCTGGACTCAGGACAGCACTAATTAAAACATTTGTGTCAATAACAATTAGTTTATGATTCATCGGCGAGTAATTCTTCTAGAACTTCTTCGGTTAGTCCTTTGGCTTGAGCATTTCTGCCGATGCTGTCAAAAACACGCAGGAAATCTTCATCTTTATTTTTTGGAGATTTTTTCTTTATTTCTTGAATGAGTTGTTCTTGTTCTTGTACTGGAAGTTGTAAGACCAGATTCAGGATTTGCTCAAAAGTCAGAGGTAGTTGATAGGTCTTTTGATTCATGGTGTTTTCTGGAGTTAGAGGATGGGTTTTATATTCAGGTTGAGTTGTAATACTTTTGACTACGGGATAGCAATAAATCTGGCAAACTATAGGAGTTATGAGTTAACAATATTGCTTACGTCAGTTTCAAAGCTTTGAAACTTCCTTAATTACAGCTTTTTGCAAATAAATGAAGTACAAACTTACATATTGTAAATCTTGTAGGGTAGGCATCTTGCCTGCCATTATGTACCTCGTCGACACCAAATGTGCTGTATGAATTATGCATTCAACCTAGCCCCAAGTTAGGGTAATATCCTCATCTGCTGGTTCAATTATCCTTGAGCTTTATATATGTTATGAAAAAGCAACGGGTAAAGTAAGTGATGGCATTAAAGTCTAAATACACAGCAATATCTAAAGTTGTGTTTCCGATTGTTGCACTTGTTTTACAGAATTAGCAAAAGAAATCGCGTCTAGGGATTGATTCGGTGCATTTAACTGTGGTTGTTCAGGCGATGCGTTGATTCTTGTATCACTAAAGTAAGAGCCAATGATTTTGTCATAGTTAGAAGCAACAGCTAAAAATGCTCCACCCAAAATGTAAATAGGCAACGGCAGATTAAAGGCTTTTAACCAGTCAAACAGTTCTGCCAATGCAAACAATACTAAAAAACAGGCCAGCCAAACCCTCATTCTTCCATCCTCCGCGTGTAAACTACCCTACCAATAGGGTAACCAGCTTGCATGATACTTGATGTTCAACTTAACCACAATTATTAAGGTAAAGCTAACATCTTACCTGAACCGATGACTGCTCTGTGTCCTTGGTTCTCTTTTGGGGCATTCTACCAAAAACACTATGTCCTCATCCTGATACTTCGGTTTCCCTCCCCACTACGGTGTACACATAAATGATCTAATCACAAGTAGTGGAATGATGGTGTGATAGATATAACTCTTGTAGTGCGGGCATCTTGCCTGCACCGGACGCCCATCCTAGAAGATAAATTTAATGCAACATTTTAGCTGAGACAGTCCACCACCAGTTAAGTAGCTGTGTAAAATAAATTCACTCCCGGACAATATTTCTTACACTTAGATAAAAAGGCGATCGCCTTTTCCAAACTATCATGAGCAACATTCCCCAAACTGGACAACCCGCGCCTAATTTCTCTACTCCTGACCAAAATGATCATCTTGTCAGCCTAGATCATTTCAGTGGTGAGTGGCTGGTTATCTATTTCTACCCGAAAGATGACACACCCGGTTGTACTACCGAAGCTCAAGATTTTACCGAGTTGCAGGCAGAATTTAACGTCTTGGGAGCAAAAATCCTAGGTGTCAGTCCAGATTCTGGTAGAGCGCATTGTAAATTTATTGACAAACATAATTTATCAATTACCCTGTTAAGTGACCCCGAACATCATCTCATTGAAGCTTATGGTGCTTGGCGCTTGAAAAAATTTATGGGTAAAGAATATATGGGTGTTGCCCGGTCAACTTTTTTGATTTCACCTGATAAAATCATTGCCTATGCTTGGCCTAATGTGAAAACTAAAGGTCATGCTCAAGCAGTCTTAACTAAATTACAAGAATTATCAGCTGTCTCCAATCCCACAATCTCATAAAAACTAGGATGAAACTCTCCATGAACCGTCAACAGCATCGCCTCAATTAAAGCATTAGCTTTGAGGAGAGTTTCTTGAAATTCCATTTCGGCATCAGATAAAGCCACAATACCACCCCCCATGCCGATAGCTGTTTTATCGGGGGTAAAGACTGCGGTACGAATAACTATATTTAAATCTGCTGCGCCATTCAAACTCAAAAAGCCGATAGCACCTGAATAAACTCCCCGTGGTTCTTGTTCGAGTTTATCAATAATTTCCATTGTTCTCAGTTTGGGTGCGCCTGTCATTGAACCACCAGGAAATGCCATTTGAATACAGTCTGTAGCCGCCATCTCTGGAGATAAATGACCCCGAATAGTCGTCACCATTTGATGTACTGTGGCATAAGTTTCTATATCCATTAATTTTGGTACATGAACACTGCCTATTTCACATACGCGGCCTAAGTCATTGCGTAATAAATCCACAATCATGAGATTTTCTGCTTGGTCTTTTTCACTATTACGTAAACGTTCCCGTAACAAGAAATCTTCTTCGGGAGTATGTCCCCGCTTCACTGTTCCCTTAATGGGCTTAGTTTCTACCCATCCTGATGAATCAATTCGCAAAAATCTTTCTGGTGAAGAACAAGCAATGCTAATGTCACCAAAGCGCAAAAAGACAGAATAAGGTGCTGGATTAACCTGGCGTAACCTGCGATAAAAGGTCAGAGGATCAGGCGTTGTATCTGTGTATAGTTGATTAGTTAGACAGACTTGATATGTTTCTCCTTCATGAATTTCTTGGAGACACTTATAAATATCATCTTTGTATGTTTGGTAAGACCGACTTAAGTGAAAAGTCACAGGATGGGAGTTGATATCGGCTACTAGTGGGGTGAGGGGAGGCAGTGTATAGAGTTTTTGTGTAATTAATTTAAACCAAGATTCTGCTTCGGCTTTCGCGTCTTTGGTAGTAAGATAAACTAAATAAGTAGTTTTTTCTTGATGGTCAAAAACTATCATTTGGTCAGTTAAGAGAAAAATGGCATCAGGTAGAGATGATGGATGTACTAAATTAGATCCACATTCAGCTTTAAGTTCGTAACCTAAGTAGCCTACAAATCCACAATTAAAATCAAAAGGTAAATCATCGGACTGGAAGTTTCGGCAATTAATTTGCTGTTTGAGATAGGCAAAAATACTTTTTTTAATATTGGTTATTTTACCAGATTGATTAATAATTAGTTCCTGGTTTTGGATGGAATAACGAACAAGTAAACTGTGTTTTCCACCATTTCCTCCCATGAATGAAAAACGTGATAAGCCTGCTTCTACTCGGCTACTATCTAGCCAAAATGCGTTAATTTCTTGACTAAAAAGATGTACAAATGTCTGTTCTGCATCAGGATAATAATTAAGTTTCTGATTATAAACTATCAAGTCTTGATTTGGTTGGGCAGGTAAATTTTTAGTAGTTATAGGTGGAATTATTTTTTTATTTGTTGTTGTTTCTGCTTGATTATTTGAGATAAATTGCTGAGTAATTTCTTGGTAGTTTTGTAAGAGTTTATATCCATATTCTGTGCAGATAGACTCTGGGTGAAATTGCACTCCCCATAATGGTAGATGTTTATGGCGTAATGCCATGATGAGTCCTTCCTCTGTCCAAGCTAGTTTTTCTAAACAGTTGGGTAATTCGTCTGCGACTAGTAATGAATGATAGCGGACTACACGAAAAGGTGTAGGTATTTCTTTAAATAAACTGTTGTTATTGTGGTAGACATCACTTAATCTTCCGTGTCTGACTTCTGGTGCATGAATGACTTTGCCACCGTAATAGTGAGCGATTCCTTGATGACCAAGGCAAACACCTAATAATGGTATATTAAGATGATTTTGTAGTATTTGTTGGCAAATGCCAAAGTCTTTGGTTTTTTCTGGGCGACCGGGGCCGGGAGAAATGACTATGTTATCAAATTTGAGTTCTTGTAGTTGATGCCAGTTGATTTGATTATTGCGAATTACATGGGGTTTTTTGCCATTGACTTTTGCTAACATTTGATAAAGGTTAAATGTGTAAGAATCGTAGTTATCGATAATTAGTGTTTGGATCATTCTTGGATTTAAGAAATTAGTTTAATGTGAGTATGTGATGGGGATTATTCGCTAGTATCCCGAAGAATTGAAAAACCAACCGCCAAGACGCAAAGGACGCAGAGGTAAGAGTTTTTAACAGGATTTTTGCATGAGTCTTATATGTTTTGGTAAATTGGAGATGCTTGTTGTTGAATCTGCTATAAATAAGTCTATATGATTTTATTTTACAAAACTTAACTCGAATTAATTTAAATTATGTCTATTCGTCCTATATATCTTGATTGTCACGCTACTACACCTGTGGATGAGCGTGTGTTGGCAGCAATGCTTCCTTACTTTACAGAGCATTTTGGTAATCCATCTAGTATTGGTCATGTTTACGGTTGGGAAGCGGAAGCGGCGGTGAAACAAACTAGGGAAGTTGTAGCAGCAGCGATTAATGCTACGCCGGAAGAAATTGTGTTTACTAGTGGCGCAACAGAAGCTAATAATTTGGCGATTAAAGGTGTGGCTGAAGCATATTGTTCTCAAGGACAGCATATTATTACTGTGGCTACTGAACATAGTGCGGTTCTTGACCCTTGTAATTATTTAAAAACTCTGGGTTTTGATATTACTGTTCTGCCTGTGCAAAAAGATGGATTAATTGATTTAATTGAGTTAGAAAAGGCTTTACGTCCTGATACTATTTTGGTGTCGGTGATGGCTGCTAATAATGAAATTGGTGTATTGCAGCCGTTGGCAGAAATTGGAGAAATGTGCCGTCATCGTGATATTATTTTTCACTCGGATGCCGCCCAAGCTATTGGTAAGGTTCCTTTGGATGTGCGGGCGATGAATGTTAATTTAATGTCGTTGACAGCACATAAGGTGTATGGGCCTAAGGGAATTGGGGCGTTGTATGTGCAAAGACGTAACCCCAGAGTGAAACTCGCCGCCCAGCAGCATGGCGGTGGACATGAACGGGGAATGCGTTCTGGGACTTTGTATCCACCGCAAATTGTGGGTTTTGGTAAGGCTGTGGAAATTGCTTTAGCAGAACAAGTCACGGAAAACCAACGTTTGACTGAACTGAGGCAAAGATTATGGCAAGGGCTTTCGCAATTAGAAGGTGTTCATCTCAATGGAAATCCTACTCAAAGATTAGCGGGAAATTTGAATATTAGTGTTGAGGGGGTAGATGGGGCGGCGCTACTGCTAGGCTTACAACCAGTGATGGCTGTATCTTCTGGTTCGGCTTGTTCCTCAGCCACCACAGCCCCCTCCCACGTTCTCACAGCCTTGGGACACTCAGAAAAACTCGCCTATGCTTCAGTGCGGTTTGGCATTGGACGATTTACCACCCAAGCAGAGATTGATACTGTCGCCAAACATGCGATCGCTACCATTGAAAGTTTACGCAAACAGGCAATTTTGGTATAGGGGAAATGGGAACTATTTTCGTTATTGTCCCCAGTCCCCATTCCCCTAATAAGGATCTGAATCAAACCGCCCCCGTTTCACGCTTCTAAGGTAATAACCTCTTGTGGGTAGGTTCCTCAGGTTAAAGGTGTCTCCACGGGGAACGCGCCAAATTTTGTAGTCGGTAAATGTCAGCGGTGTTCGAGGTTTGCATTCTTCGGGTGGATGATCTCCTAAGACAAAATAAGCTGCACCCCGGCCCATGACTTTTGCCTGACCGTATTTATCGACTACAACTGATGTCTCTTCGCTAATGGCTACGCCTAAGGCGCTTTTGGATATGCCATCCTGGATTTGACGGGCGATGAAAGCCATAATTCGCCCCATTCTTTTGCGCCTGTCGAAGTGGGTATCGATAATGGTTCCCCGCAAATGACTCCAGGGGAAAAAGTCGTAAGTAAAAGTAATATCTCGGTAAGGGTCTTCGAGGGCGTCTCTGGTTTCAATGCCTTCTTCGGAGGAAGCACAAGCATCATAAACGAAATCGCTTTGAATCATCGCACCCGCGCTAGTGCCACCAATGCCACCGCCTCTGGCATAAACTGATTCGATGGCGGTTTCTAATTTGGTGTTTTTCCAACTGCGGATGTATTCACATTGGTCGCCACCAGCAAAGAAAATTACGCCGGCATTTCTCACTTTCTCAAGAATGTCAGGTCTGTTGGCATCTCGGCGATTACTAATAACCAGTGTCTCAACAAGATTCACACCCTGCATATTGTAAATTAGCCGATTGTAATCATCGCTACCATAAGTGCGAAGTACCACAACATTTATTTTGGTGGAGTAGCTAGTAGATCCCCTAACTTGATGAATCATCCACTGGATTGCTTCTTCCACATCGGGGCCACCCCCACCTAAAATATGCACGGGGCCGGCTAAAGGACTGGATGAGGGAAAACGAAGATCGAAAGTTTTGTTGGGAACGTCGGGTATCAGGTATGCTCGAAGACGGGCAATGATTGAGGTTCCCATCTGCATCAACTTGGTTCCGAGATTCCTTAACCACTTTGCTATGTTTGGGAATACCTTTGTCATAAAAATCTGCTGGTGCAAACCACAATTATTGCTCACTTTCGCACCAGAAAGGGGAGAATTTCCAGCGTACATGGGTTGTACTGTTTGTTAACGCTTAATAGCCATGAGTAATCTTTAATTCTCTTGGTTATATGCTGAAAATCTCCGCGTTGCTTGTAAGTTTTACAGCCAGTCAGTTTGCGATCGCTCTTTGACTACTCGCTGATATACTGCTTCTGTTTGCTTGGCTAGTTTTGGCCAGCTAAAGCGTTGTCCTAAATCTTTGTAAGCGTTATCAATCAACCATTGCCGATAACCTGGATTATATAAAACCTCCAAAATTCCCCAAGCTAGAGATTCAGGGTTATTGACTCCAGTGACAATGCCTGTTTTGGTATGTTGCACTACTTCTGGGAATCCACCTGTATCGGAAACCACTACGGGAACGCGAGAGGCAAAGCTCTCTAAAGCCACAATACCAAAGGGTTCATAAAGACTAGGAAAAACGGCACAGTCTGCAATGGTTTGAAATCTGTCTAAGTATGAATCAGAAATAAAACCAGTAAAATAGCATTTATGCCAAATTCCCAAATCCCAGGCTTGACGCTTGAGATGTTCGGTATTACCGCCACCGATAATCACAAATTTAACGTTACCCGCCATTTGCCAAAGTACCTTGGGCGCAGCATTAAGTAATACAGATACACCCTTTTCATATGTCATGCGACCAACATAATAGACAATTTTTTCATGGTCGGCAGCAAATTGACGACGAAAATCTTGAGCATGAAAATCTTCGCGGCGGTGCTGTTTTTTTTCTGGACGAATGCCGTTATAAATCACATCTATTTTGTTCCCTGGACTTTGTAGCGCTCGTTCGATTTCCCGTCGCATATATTCGGTACAAACAATAATCCGCCAAGCATTGTAAGCCAAAAGATTTTCTTTGTCATGAATATATCGTTGAGTGTCAGTGTGAATACCGTTATGGCGCCCAGATTCAGTGGCGTGAATTGTCGCAATTAGGGGAATTTTAAAATTATGCTTTAAAGCGATCGCCGCGTCTCCAACTAACCAATCATGAGCATGAATGACATCGAACTGCCCTTCCTCCAAAATTAACTTCCCACCATGATGTCCCATACTTTGGTTGAGATTGACTACCCAGTGAAAAAAATCGTTACTAGGTGCCACAGGTACCCGATGTATATGTATACCCTCGACTATTTCATACATTGATGCCTGACCGAACTCTGCGGTAATCAGGTGAATTTCATGCCCTCGCTTGACTATTTCTGGGTACAACTCTGCCACATGGCGGGAAATTCCGCCCACTATCCTCGGTGGAAACTCCCAACTTAGCGCCAGTATCTTCATTTATTAATCTCTCCGGTAATTTAAAAATATCTAAAAAAACTACATTTATCTCAAAATACAAGTTACACAGGAATGTTAATGAGTATATTTACTCCATTTTTTTGATGAAACTAATCAATCAAAATAACATAACCATAGAAAGACGAGGAAAAACTTCTACTTTTAAGTAGACTATGCTAGCGATCACGTGCATGATCATGTACAAATCAATCCTAAATAATATATAAGGAAAAACAATCAGGTCTTTTCCCCCTCATCCCCTCCTCCCTCATCTCCAAAATGCCCCCACTTGGTGTTGCTACCGGTCGTTCAACTCAAACTAAACCTAAAATTACTCCTACACTGTGGTTGTTATTGGTGGGAGTGAATCAATATCAAGATGAGCAATTACCATGTCTCCGTTACTCAGCAGTTGATTGTCAAGTATTAGCAGCAGCTTTAACCAGCGCCACTCAAGAGCAATTCGCTCAAAAAAATATTAATATTTATCACGATTTTGCTCCGCAACCGCCGCTTTTAGCAACAGTACGCGCCAGCTTACAGCAAATCACTACAAAAGCTCAACCACAGGATACAATTCTGTTTTACTTTTCTGGACATGGAATGCTGCAAGCCCATACTCAGCAAGCATTTCTTTGTTTAGCAGATACACAAAAAGATCATCTGGAAACCACAGGTTTAGCTGTTCAAGAATTATTACAATTATTAGCTAATAGTGGTGTCCAAAATCAGCTAATCTGGCTGGATGCTTGTCATAGTGGGGGCATGACATTACGAGGACTAAACCCCACACAGCAACTGGTGGCAGTATTACAGCAACGCGCTGCTAAAAGTAGGGGTTTTTATGCTTTACTTTCTTGCGACACAGACCAGCAATCTTGGGAGTTTCCCGAACTAGGACATGGGGTATTTACTTATTATTTAATGCGGGGTTTGCATGGAGGTGCTGCCGATGCTCAAGGTGTAATTTCGGCTGATGGACTTTATCGCTATGTGTATCACCAAACCTTGCAATATATTGATAAAACTAATCAACAGTTAAGATTAATCAACCAGCAAAAACGCGGCAAAGGAGATACTCAACTTTATAGTGAATATCCTCTGCAAACGCCTAAACGCATTGTTGAAGGTATTGGCGAATTAATCTTAGGAAATATCCCCGCGATCGCAGAATCTTTACCCCCGAGAATAGCATTAGTATTAGAAGGCATTAGAGGCTCGCAAGCAGCATTAGATTTTAGTAAAGTTTTGGGTGATGCTGGAGCCTTTGAGTTAGAGTATTTGCCCCGTTCTGGAACCACCACAGCTAAAGATATTTGTGCAACCATCAAAACCTGTTTGCGTTCCACCCATCAATCACAGCAACCGAAAACCACAGAACCAGCAATAGTATTGTTATATCTGCGTGGGCGAATCGAAGAAACCCCATCAGGAGAAGCAGCAATAGTATTGTTAGATGAGATTTGGTTAAGTCGTTCTTGGTTAAGACAGCAGTTACGGCGTTCTTCAGTTATCCAGCAAATCATTATTTTAGATTGTCCATTGGGTTCCCACAGTGTGTCCCTACAAGATTGGGTAGAAGACTTGCAACTTGATACGGAAAAAGGACAGTGCATCATTGCTGCGACTTTTCCCAAAAACAACTCAGAACTATTTACCCAAGCACTCACCGAGACTTTAAAAGCAGCAAAGAAACCCGATGGTTTATCAGTAGCAGCTTGGATTACCCAATTGCAAATTCATTTAGCCACACACACACAATTTACCCCCTCACCACTGCATATTTGGCTATCTGGTACCCAAGGCGTCATAGAAATCATCCCCCCCAGTAGCTCATATAACCACAAAAAAACCACATTAGATTTAAGAATTTGCCCCTACCGGGGATTAAAAGCCTTTAGCGAAGACGACGCCCAATATTTCTACGGTAGAGAATCCTTAACTCAGCAGTTACTAAGTCAACTGGCTCATAAATCCTTCCTGGGTGTAGTCGGCGCATCCGGTAGCGGTAAATCTTCTGTAGTCCAAGCAGGACTAATAGCTCAGTTGCGCCTGGGTAAACAACTCCCTGGTAGTGATTCCTGGTTAATTATCAACATTCGTCCCGGTACAAGTCCTGTGGAAGCATTGGGAGTGGGGAGTAGGGAGTATGGAACTCGGGGCGATGGGGACTGGGAAACTTCCCCCCTGCACCCTTCCTCTTCCCACATCCTGGAAGCCATGCTCTACCAGGGAGTAGAAGGCTTTGTCTACTGGCTACGTAGCCGCCCTGAGCCGATGGTGGTTTTGGTAGTAGACCAGTTTGAAGAATTATTCACCCTTGCACCCAGTGAAGATAGACAACGGTTTTTAGATTTGTTGTTGGGAGCAATCAAATATGCGGCTGATAAGTTTAAATTAGTGTTGACTGTGCGGGCTGATTTTATCGCTGCTTGTTTGGAAATACCCGCACTGGCTCAGTTATTGCAAGAATCAAGTGTGTTAGTACCACCCAAGTTGAGTGATGAAGACTACCGTCGTGTGATGCTCAACCCAGCAGAACAAGTGGGGTTAAAGGTCGAACCGGGACTAGTGGAAGTTCTCTTACAAGAGTTAAACCACTCGGCGGGTGATTTACCACTATTGGAATTTGTACTGGAGCAATTATGGGAGTTTCGTCAAGCAGGTGAATTAACTTTAGCTGCTCATAAACAGCAAATTGGTGGTATTAAAGGCGCATTGGAACGCAAAGCCCAAGAAGTTTACGAAAGTTTAGATAGTCCAGCCCAAGAATGCGCGCGCTGGATTTTTCTCTCACTCACACAATTAGGGGAAGGTACAGAAGACACAAGAAGGCGAGTTTTGAAATCTGAGTTGGTTGTGCAGAAATATCCAAAGGCTTTGGTAGAAAGGACTCTTGTCACTTTAACTGCGGCGAAATTAATTGTAGTGAATTTAGAAGATGAGGCTGTAGTTGAGGGTAGCAAAGGCGAACAAGTTGACTCTATCACTGCATCTGGGGCGGTCACTATTGAAGTTGCTCACGAAATCCTCATCCGCCACTGGTCAACATTACGCTGGTGGTTAGAAGAAAATCGTAGTCGATTGCGATCGCAGCGTCAAATTGAACAATCAGCAGCTTTGTGGCAACATAATCAGCAGCAGTCAGATTTTTTGTTACAAGGTAACCGTTTGGCGGAAGCAGAAGAAATTTTTGTCAAATATACAGATGAATTATCTGCTGATGTGCAATATTTTATCTCTGCTTGTTTAGCTGCTAGAGAACATCAACAACGTGAACAAAAAAAGCGTCTGCGACAAGCTCAAATAGCGGTGACAGTTATCAGTGTTTTAGGAATTTTTGCTAGTGGTTTTGGCGGTTTGGCTTATTTCCAAAAGCAAACGGCTCAATTAAGAGAAATTGCAGCTTTAAATGCATCGTCCCAAGCCTTTTTATTATCTCATCAACAATTAGAAGCTGTGATTGCTAGTGTTAAAGCAGGGCGAGAAATTAAACAAGTTTTTTTACCATCACCAGAAATTAAATTATCTACAGCGGCGACCTTTCAACAAGCTATTTACCAAACTCAAGAAATTAATCGGCTTCCGGCTCACAATCAACAAGTTAATGCCGTAATTTTTAGTCCTGATGGTAAAATTTTAGTTTCTGCAAGTGATGATAAAACTATTAAATTGTGGCATCAAAATGGGAGTTTAATCACAACTATTTCCGGGAATAAAAGCAGAGTTACAGCTATTGCATTTAGTCCTGATGGTAAGTTATTAGCTGCTGCTGATGCTGATAATTATATTAAAATTTATGATATTCATGGTCAATTAATCAAAACTTTAACTGGACACAATGATATTGTTACTGATGTAAGTTTCAGCGCTGATAGCAAAATACTGGCTTCAGCAAGCCTGGATAATACTGTCAAAATCTGGCAAACTGACGGCAGGTTAATTAATTCATGGAAAGCTCATGATGGCTGGGTAAATACAGTTAGCTTTAGTCCTGATGGTAAAATTATTGCTTCTGGTGGTGAAGATAATTTAGTAAAGCTTTGGCAAGTAGATGATGGTAATTTAATTACAGTCTTAAGAGGACATCAAGGACGGATTACCAGGGTGCAATTCAGTCCAGATAATCAAGTTTTAGCTTCTGGCAGTGGTGACAAAACTATTAAAATATGGAATAATCAAGGTGAAGTATTACAAAATATAGAAGCTCACAGTGAGCAAATTAACAGTATTAAATTTAGTCCAGATAATCAAATTTTAGCTTCTGCTAGTGGTGACAAAACTATTAAAATATGGCAATTAAATGGTAACTTATTAAAAACAATTCAAGGACATGGTGAAGCAGTTAGAGATATTAGCTTTAGTATTGATGGTCAAATTATCGCTTCTGCTGGTGCTGATCACACTATTAAATTTTGGCAACTAAAACAAGATAAACAAGTACAAGTTAACGATATTCGCAGTATTAGCTTCAGTCCAGATGGTAAAACTTTCGCCTCTGCAAGTTGGAATGGTGATATTAAAATTTGGCAAAAAGACGCATTGATAGTTAATAATTTTTCAGCACATAATGATATTGCTGATGCAGTAATTTTCAGTCCAGATGGCAAAACGTTAGCTACAGCTAGTGCTGATAAAACTATTAAAATCTGGGATAGCAATCATCAACAGTTAATCAAAATCCTCACGAGTCATGAAGATAGAGTAACTAGCATTAGTTTTAGTTCTGATGGTAATTTGCTGGCTTCTGGGAGTGCTGATAATACAGTCAAGCTATGGCAAGTTAATAGTGGTAAATTATTAAACACCTTGACTGGGCATACTGATGAAGTGACAAGTGTTAGTTTTAGTTCTAATGGTAATTTACTGGCTTCTGGGAGTGCTGATAATACAGTCAAGCTATGGGATGTGAATGGTAATTTAGTAAAAAATTTAACTAACCATACATTAGCGATCGCCTCTGTAAAATTCAGTCCACATAGCAAACTTTTGGCTACCGCTAGTTGGGATAATACCATTAAACTTTGGCGTGTAGCTGATGGTGAGTTACTTCATACCCTGACTGGACATACAGATGGTGTAACTAGTCTGAGTTTTAATGGTCAAACATTGGCTTCTGGTAGTGCTGATAATACTATCAAGTTATGGAGTATTCAAGATGGTAGTTTATTAAAAACTCTCTTGGGACATCCGGGTAAAGTTAACAGCTTGAGTTTCAGTCCCGATGGTAAAGCATTGGTGAGTGGTGGTGATGATGCGGGTGTGATGCGGTGGAATCTCGATTTAGATGATTTGATGCAGCAAGGATGTGATCGGATTGCCAATTATCTTCAGCATAATGCCAATGTTAGTCCAGGCGATCGCTTGATTTGTCGAAAGTGATGAATCATCTTCAGGTACGCAAAAATTGCTGAAAAGCTTGATTTGTTGAACCGCCCGCTTTCAGGTATGATGCTGATTCTGAGGGTCAAAATGCACTTTTAAAAATATGCGTAGGCGTAACCCATTGCAGGTATCACTGCTTAAATTGTCTCATTTCAAGTCCGTTTAATCACGTTACCTTGCATGACAGAATAATTCTTTGCATGAAACTATTACCCACTAAAAACTAAAAGTAGTCCGAATAGTACCCACAAAGATGTCATTATTGCGGGAAATATGACCAGGGTCAGTCACAATAAAAAACCCAGGAGTAATGGCAATATTATCATTCACTAAATAACGGTAAAACACCTCATAATGAGTAGAATTACCTGTATCAACCGCTGGAATTAAAAAACCTGCATTCAATTTTGGCGGTAAACCAACCAGAAACCCAAACAAATCACCCTTTCTCCCAAAGGGGTCATATAAACCCAAAGATAATAAATAGGTACTACTGAGAACAGCTGCATCAGATACAACAGAGTCAGTCACCATTAACCCACCCCAAGCACCAAAAACTACTTTCTCAGTTAACTGCCATTGCAGACTACCATTAAGAGCATGGATTTGAGCAGGTTCATTAATCCCACCAGATGTATCTGCATTACTGCTACCTGTACCCGTATCTAATTGACCAGTTTTAGAATAAGCATTCACATAAGCTAAACCTGTAATTAATGAAGGATTTGGCTTGTAAAGTACCTGTACTCCCAAAGCACTATGGTCTGCACCAAATAAACCCCCGTTACTATCGTTGCTGTTTCTTGTTCCGTAAGCAAACTGTAGACGGATGGTATCAGATGCTAACCAGTCAAAGCCTACACCAGCACCCAGACTCCCAATTTTAAATACAGGTGTGGAACCGGCAAATAAAGAAATCGCACCTTGACCAGCACCCGCATAAGGTGAATTGACACTGAGAACACTACTTAAGCTAAAGCCTACAGGTTTAAAGGTAAAAACCACGCGATCGCCTAATCCCGCAACACGATATTCTAGAGAATCTAACCGCACGTCATTGTCATAATCTGCTTGCCAAGACAATCTTGCCATGTTGGTGTTAAACGCATTAGGATTGCCAAAGCTATCATTGGCAGAATTTCCTGATACTAAAGCCAAGCGAAAACGGTCTTTTCCAGTGAAGGAAGCAGCTAGTTGTAGTTGGGTGAGATGGGTAAAAATTGTGTTAGCTTCACCCCTCCCCGGAGGGTCGCCACCAGAACCAGTTGCTAACCCAAAAATTGCTTGTCCACCTAAAATTACTGTAGTAGAAAATTGCTGTGCCTCTATGTTGGCGGTGCGCGCTTCTAAATTATCAATTCTATTTCTTAAAACTGCTAATTCTGGGGCAAATTCTGTTTGCAGTTTTTTGATAATTTCTAAATCTTCTTGTCTCGCTAAATTAATGAATGCACTACTTCCTAACCCTGTCTCAATGGCAGCCATCACAGCATTTAATCCGGCGGCAAATTCATAACGAGTCATGGCGCGATCGCCTTTAAATGTACCGTCAGGATAACCAGCTATTACGGCATAACGTTCTACTAAAGATTGCAAGGCGAGAAAAGCCCAGTCACTCGGTTGGACATCCGATAATTGTGATACTGATGTCACTTGCTCTAAGCTACTATCGGGTGATTGAGCTATTACCGAATTATCTACATCTGTAACTACAAAATTTACATTATCCACAGAAAAAAAATTGCCCTGGTCACTTTCAAAAAAAGATACATCTGAGGCAATTGTCAGAGGATGATAATTTTCTGCATATGCAGTTTCAGTCAAGCAAAATACTGCTGCTCCCGATAGAAGCAATAAAGCTTTTTTATTCATAAATCTCACCCACACCTGATATAAAAAAAGGATATTTAAAAATTAGCGATCGCGTGCAATCCCAGTAGTTAAACTACCACGATAAGGAATACCCACTCCTGGGGCTTCTCCATTGACTCCAAACACTTCTATTTGGGTGATTTGACCGTTAGCATTAATCACTGAACCACTGGCATTATTGCCACTTAATCCCGCGTTATTACTAATACCTGTATTTCCATCAATGGTGACTGTGTTCTCGTCAAAATCAACTGAGATATTAGTTTGGGTAACAGAACTACCATCTGGGGTAAAATTTACAGTATTATCTTGATTTCTCACAAAAGTCCCATTAGTTACTTGAGGGTTAGTAATTCTCACAGAAACTGGTGGACGCGGATTTAAATCGCCTTCTGAACCATTCAGTGCATCCGCTAGGAATGTTCTAGTAAAACCCCGGAATCTTTGGGCTTGATTTCTTAAAGCAGCTAATGTTTCAATTCGTACTGCTTTGAGTGTCTCCTGGACTGGAACTGATTCTTGCGCCACAACATTTTCTTGTCCTGGCCCCAAACCTGTAGTTAAAGAAATACTGCGATAAAAACCTTGCAAGTCAAATTCCTGGACGTTACCCACCACACCATTTCTCACGGCTACCGTCTGACCACCTTGTAAAGCTACAGTTTTTTTACCTTGTTGGTCGGATATTTTAATATCTCCATCAGTTAAAGCAAATACCTGTGTGGCGTTGCGTGTCTGGTCATGCATCACCATGACAGCACTAGCCTTTTGTGCAGGGAGAAATAGATTATTTTGGCTGATTTTATTGTTTTTGTTGGCAGCAATGAATGTATTATTTTTCTGTGCAGTTGTGGGACGGACTGCCAATATTTGAATTTGACTTTCTGGGGTTTCTACTTCTGTACCTACACTACCTGGCGGACTTAAAACCAAAGCTGTACCATTTTCCAGCTTAAAGATCATTTCATTCAAAGCCAGGAGATTCCGCAATTTAAAGCGACGTAACCCTGGTTCAAAGCGAAAAGTACTACTTTGATCCACCCGAATTAAAGACTTATCGTTGAAAAATAATTGCGCTTCCGAATTTTCACCTGTTCTGACTGCATCTCGCGGTACTATCACATCTTGTGGTTGGGCTGGGCGTGCAGTTTGGTTATGCAGTAGCAGTTCTACAATCTTAATCAGCTTATAGACTTCAGCACGGGTTAATAACTGGTCTGACTCTGCCAGTACTGGAGTCATCCAAGATAAAGTTAACAGAGTGCTAATAATTAGCTTCTGATTTAATGACCGAATTAGCCACTTCATCACAGACTACCTTGAGTAATAATGTTGAGTGCGCTTAAAAGTTTGTTAATTTTATACTACTTATACTAATAGCGCTTTTCCGGAATCCTATATATTAAGTTTCTTGGAGAGTAGATGTAAGCAAAAATAAGTGGCACAGCGATCGCATAAATTTATGTTAATCCCATGAAGATAGAAGTATCTACCGATACAGTTGGCTTATGTCATCGCCTCTTGACCACCTTGTCAAAATTGAACTCAGGCTACCATCTTCCCATCCCCAGCTATTGGCAGGATTGGATATCTGGCTACGCTTAGGTTTGATATCGGATACCCAAGTCAGGCAAATATGCCGAGAGTTTCTTGTCTGTCCGGTAATATTCATCCCCCAAGTTCAACCGGAAACAGCTATTTCTGATGCTGTAAAACCTTTACCTGTAGAGGCTTTAACATCTAATAGCCGCCGACAAACTCCCAAACCACCACCAGAACCCAACTTTGTCACCTCAATGTTGCAATCGCTAGGGGCAGAATTAAGTGTCCGTTGGCTATTGTTTTTAGGTTTATTTTTAGTTGTGGTTTCCTCTGGCGTACTGGCTGCTAGTCAGTGGGAAAGGTTTCCTGCCTCTGGACAGTATGGGGTATTATTCGCTTATACCTTGAGTTTTTGGGGATTTAGCTTTTGGGCTAACAGGCAAAATAATCTCAACTTAACAGCGCAAACATTGCTAATTGTCACCCTGTTGTTAGTACCAGTGAACTTTTGGGCAATGGATAGCTTTCAGTTGTGGCGATATCCTGGGGACTGGTTGACACTGGCGATCGCCTGTCCTATCCTGACATTAATTACTGTTGTACTCTGCAAAAATCGGGCTGTTTTTGCCCATTTACCACCTGGAAAATTACCTTTATTCAATATTTTAGGACTGAGTTATCTGCATTGGGGTTGGCAACTACCCAACTTTCCTGTAATTGCTATTTACGTGGCAATGATAGGTACAACTATTATTACTATTTATCACAATCGTTACCAACAGCAGCCCCCAAACACTCCAGCTAATCAAAGTCAGCAGCAGCCAACATTGGGGATGAGTTTATTTGCTGCCGTAATTATCTATGCGTTGGGATTATTATTAGTCCGGGCAATTTTTGTTAATGGAGTAGATGTAACTCAGTTAGGTTTAGCCATTGGCATTTGTGGTTGGTTGGTAACGTGGTTAGCACAACACAGACAACCCACATCCCCCCAAATACCTTGGCAATCTCTGGGGGGAATTTTACTTGTTCTCGGTTGGTTGGTGACAGTATTCAATCATCCGGGACAAGCCATAGCTGTTAGCGGATTAGGTTTGTGGTTTGTCGGTAGTCGCTTGCACAGATATAACTTGCGGGTTGACTTGGCGGCATTTTTTGCTATTGGCTTACAGACAGTTTGGCTGGGTTGGCGATTAGTCCCGGCTGAGTTCCAGAAATTAGCGATCGCCGTGGGTACCCAACTCACTTATGCTCAAAATGAACCTTGGGCATTGCTGAGTGTAGCTTTATTTCCCTACTTAATTTTCATGGTGGCGGTGTCCGACCGACTACATCGCGCCCAAAAGCCCCAATTAGCTCGATTTGGCGAAATTTTAAGTTTGTTATTGGGCATTTGCTTAACCACAATTGCCCTAGTTAATCCCACACTGTTAACGCTTAATTTACTATTTTCTACCATCACTCTCGCAGTGATCACCAAACGCCGTTCTCTGCCCTTTTTGGTGTTTCTCACCCATATCGTGGGAGTACTCACACTTGCTTCGACTATTCATTGGTTATGGCCAACTCTGGCTGTACATATTTGGGCAGGCATTTTGTTGACACTCATGGTGGCAGAATGGGTATTTGCCTTTAGTGGCGATGGATTATGGCGATATAGTGCATGGTATATCGGTTTAGCACTAGCCACTCTCAGTTTCGCCCTCTTGTGGTTCAACGCTGAATTAGTTTGGTATGGCAATGTTAACCCTTGGGCTGATTGGGGTGTAATTTGGTTACTTACTCCTGTGACTCTTACAGCCTTAGCTAGTCGGACAAATACACAGCGTCGCCCGATGACCACTTTCTTTAGTGTCATAACTGTCATTATGACCCAGCTATTGACTTTACCTTTACCAACAACCAGATTGATTGGTTTGGGTGTAGCTACGGCGGTGATGTTCGCCAATACGCGTTATTTAAGAAATCCAGCAACGGCGAAACTGACTATCGGTTTTGCTCTGAGTTTTATCGGGGCCTTATTGTGGGCAAGTATACCCGTTCGCCTGACAATAGCCGGGTGGTTTGTTGCGGGTGCGATCGCTATTTTCTGTTTATGGTTAGCCAAAACAACACTAAATCGACGTGATGGGGAATTGGCAACTATATATGCAGTCGCCAGTGATCAATGGGCTATCGCCTTGTGTAGCCTTGAGTTATTGGGGATGACGTTACATTCGACGTTGGTTTATCAGGGAATAAGTACACCAGGATTATGGTACTTAACTGCCATAGCAATCACTTTAGCCGCAATTACTTACCGCAGTTGGCAATCACCAAGCAATTGGGCATTTTATGGCATCGGTTGGGGTGTGGAATTGTTCATCGCCGAGGTGCTGGGTTTTGGGGAACAGGCAATTATTCACATTGCTATCGCTAACATTGCTTTAGGTTTAATCACTCAACTGCTAGGCGAATGGTGGCGACGACGATACCAACTAGAAAGATTACCTAGTAGTTTCCACATTTTACCCTTAATCTATGGTGCATTTAGTGTGGTGCTGCGTTTAGATACTTTTACCAACTGGACAGGGTTGTGTACTTTAGGCGTAGCTTTGATTCTCATTGGCGTAGGAAGAAGAAGGGAGAATTTCCAACCGCTGCTGTATTTAGGAATTATTGGTGTTTCCCTTGCTGCTTATGAACTGCTGTTTTATCAGATGTTGCAAGCCTCAGGTGGCGGATTAGGTGATGGTTTAATTGCCATGTCTGCTCTAGGCACTAGCATCATGTATGCTTATCGCATCCTCACCCCCTGGATTGTCAGCTACTTACGTCTGACTTACCAAGAACTCAAAGGTATCGCCCATGTCCACTGGTTGTGGAGTAGCTGCTTATTAATGGCGGCCATTCCCCTTCCTATCGATGTTAACCGTTTGGTGGGATTAGCAACTGGGGCATTTTTGATTAGATATGCCTTCTTTCAAGGACGGCGATCGCCTGATGTCCCGCGCTTTTTTGGCACCATTACCATCGGAGAAATGTGGGTTTACCTGGGATTATTACAGGTAGCAGCCATGAGAGTTTACTGGCGCGAAACAGCCGTTGGACAATGGTTAGGTGGCCCCTTAGTACCTTGGAACGGTGCGATCGCTTGCGTAGTTGCCTATTTTCTCTACATCATACCTTGGGAGCGTTGGGGTTGGTCGAAAAGACCTTGGCAACAAGTCGCCTACATCATACCGCTAATCATTTTATGGGAAACTAGACTGCAAGTTTATCCCATTACCTTACTGCTAGCGGCTGGCTTTTATATCTTCTTGGCCAAGGTGGGTGAAAATATTCGCTGGACATATATCAGTGTGGCATTAATTAATGCGGCTTTGTGGCGTTGGTTTAATGACTTACTCTTGAGTGATGATTTATGGTATGTGACACCCATTGGCTTATCACTGCTGTATATTGCCCAAGTAGACACTCAACTGAAGTTACCAGAATACAAAACAGTGCGCCACAGTTTACGCATACTCGGCATTGGTGTAATTTGTGGATGGGCAATTTTATTTAATCGAGGCACACCCTGGATACCAGGAATTTTTAGCCTTGTGGCTATTTTTACTGGATTAGCTTTACGAATCAGGGCTTTTCTCTATGTTGGTACAGCTACTTTCTTTATTATCAGTATTGATCAACTAGTGATTTTTAGCTTACGCTACTCCTTCGCCAAATGGGTTGTGGGCTTGCTAGTGGGTATTATCCTGATTACCATTGCTGCCAACTTTGAAACTCATCGGACTCAAATAAGTTCGTTTGTTCGCAACATCAAGGATGAACTTCAAGAATGGGACTAATGTACTAGATTAGTCAATATCACCCGCATGGCGGCGGCGATTTCTGGCGTGTGCGATCGCAATGCCTGACCTCAGTTGTCGTCAAGTTTAAATATTAACGTGAGTTCGATGGCTTAAAAACACTATTTTTTCGTACCAAACTGTAGATTTTTTGCCCCTTCCCTCGTAGGGAAGGGGTTGGGGTTAGGTTCCGTCGAACTCACGTTAAATATTAAGGTACATTTTGATTAATGTGCCCTATTTTGTGATGCAGAACGATTTTATTCGCTAACAATCAGCAATATATAGAAATACAAACCAAAGCTTTCTTTTTTATTAATGTTTTTTTAACCTAAAATATTCATCAAATAGTGGGTCTTAGTAAGTGCTTTGATGCAATTAATTTAAAGACGATGTAAAAAACTTTCCGCCTTTATCCATTTTTAAATCGTTTACAGCATTAGCGATGCGTCTATATTTTATCAAGAATTTATAAATTGTTTCTTGCTTGACTTGACAGTTTCAACGTGTTTGGCTATTAATAATACTCACAAATCGGATCGAGCTACTATAGCTATTATTTGTTGTAGAGAATACAAAAAATTACTCAAATACCATTGATAGCAATTGCTGCCTCTCAGGCAAAAAACCAAAAATTAGGCTGATTTTCTCTAATTATTCTTGAATTCATTCAATATTGATAGCTTGCAATTAATTTTATTTATTTTTTGATGTTTAGTTTTAATTATCAAAAATTGTTTTTTTGTATTTTAAAATCAGGTTAAGAACAGCTAGTTGATTGCTTAAATACGTAATTAATTTAAATTAATTTTTAACCGCTTGACTAAGTAATTGCTTTTAAGTAATATAACTCTGTCATCAGATTTACGCACTGCAAGTTTTAACCAAAACTTAACCTAATTTGTGCCGAAATATAATGTTATTTCACTTCAGATACTGAAGAGTAACCACACCTTAAATTCAATATTTCTGACGTTGAACAAACAATTTTTGCTAACAGTAACTGAGATAGTGAAATTTTCTCCAGCACAAATGTCAGATGCGGACATCACAAGCACATTGAAGTTTAAATAATTAGGAATAGAAGTCGATGAAATTCAACAAAAAAGTAGCGATCGCGTTAGTTGCAGTTTCCGCTAGTGTATTTGGCTTCGGTTCTGTAGCCTCTGCTGGTGAAGGTGGTGCAGCTGGAGCTGTAGCAGCTACACTTGACGCTGATGGTTTGGTAACTGAAATGGCTGCTGCTGGAGCTGTCGGTAAAAATGATGCAGCTGCTACAGCTGCTGGTAACGGTGGTATTGTTTCAGCTTCCGCTTTGGGTAGCGCTGGCGTCATCGAATTACTCAGCGATAACGGATTGTATTCCTACTCCGACTCTAATTTTAGTGAGAGCGAAGTTTACAGCAACGTTACTCTCACAGGTGGCGCAGATACAGCTTTAGGAGACAGCCAAGCTAACTCCATTGCTACCTTCACCGAAACCCCCATTGGATCTATTGAAACTGGATTTTAGTTTTGTTAGGCAAAATATATCCATTTTTCCGGGAAATACCAGAAAATGATCAGGGTATCAAGAATTAAGGCGACAAACTGATACTGTCCTAAAATTCTCTCTACCCCAACCCTTTTGTGTTTATCTGTTAGAGACACGATAGCCTCGTGTCTCTAGCTTATTGTATCCAAAACACTCAGAAATGCTAGTCACATAGGCTAAATAGCAGTAGTGCAGTTTCATTTATAAGTAGACTGAAAATTTGATTTTTCCAGGTATTTCTGGAACTTCTGTTACAAATGTTTATAAGTATTTCGCTTCGCAAAAATTTAAAACTAGCATTTGTACTTTTATTTAGTTCAGCAACAATATTTTTTTCCAAAGCAGTTGGCGCTCAGATATCTACAAATACATTAGAGTTGGACGGTTTAAATAGTAATGGCAAATTAAACTTGTCACCAACCTCTGAAGCAGAAAATAACAATCAAACATTAAGAGTAGCAGATTTAGCACCAAATAATTCTCAGTTTCCGTCTTGTACTACCAGCCACGCCCGACAACAAGAATTTAACGCAGTTACGGATTTAGATCAAATTAATTCTCAGCTACAATCTTGTACTCCTAATAAACTTAGTCAAACAGAATCGAATACTAGACAACTAGATCCACTAAAGCCACCATCAGATCCACAGCCTCAAGCTGATGAAATAGAAGTTGAGCAAATATCTCCCAAAAAAGAACCACCCCAAATAGATCAAAATTATATTATTCCCCCCAGAGTCGCTGATCCGCAAAAAATACGTCCACGCACAACTAGCATCCCTCTTAATGGTGTATTAATTAATCATTTAACTCAAGGACAACTAGGTGTAGGTTCAAGCTTTAGTAATCTTCAAAATACTACTTTTAATGTTAACGGAATTATCAAGCTTAATAGCCAAGTCCAAGAAAATTTGACAACCAATAATATTTTTACTGTAGACCAAACAGGAGAATATCTACAACTGCAAACGGTGAGAAAAGCCAGAGAGATTATGGTTAATCTCAAAGAACCCCAAACTGTATTAGGTACAGACCTCCAATTAAGCCTGACTGCTTCTTGTCTCTTACCGGATACTAACCCAGATGATATATGTACATATACTCCTGGCTTAACATCTACTGATATTAACCCTGATACCCTGATACCAAATCGGATTTTTCAAACTGCAACAGTAGGTGATGTAGTAGCGCCAGAAACACTAGCTGCAATTCAGCAACCGGGTTTTCAATCTGGGGCTAATGGACAAGAAATTGGTATAAACTTATCTTTACCCAACACAGGTTCATTTCTTGGTAATAGTACTGGTAATCAACTTTCTATCACCAGAAGGGAAGAAATAGAAAATACACCAGCAGCAGTTTATTCTAGAATTAGACAAATTATCAAAGTTAATGATCGTGAAGCTGTGATAGGGCGTACAGTACGGGGATTTGGATTCATCTTGAATGACGAAAATACTTTACTAAATACAGCCTTGCAACTAGGATATAGTTTGTTTCCAGATATTAACCCTAGCATTGCCGGATCAGCGAATCGAGTCAATTCTAATGTCAATAATAATTTATTTTTAGCTGCTAATAATGTCCGGCTACCTGCTAATAGTTTTACTGCTTATCATGGAGGGATCGGGCGAGCGCAGAGTGTTCCGTCCAAAGCAACAAATTTAACTCAAATACCTGCTGCTAATTTTAATGGTATCTGGTTAGGTGCTTCTCCTGTAATTAAACGTAGTTCTGAACTTAGTACGCGTTTTGAACAAATTAGTCCCCAGACAGTTTTATCTGAGGGTGGTGAAGAAGGTGGCTTTGACTCTAATGTGAGTTTTGCTTCTACTATTAATAATCAAAATTTTTCCACAGCAGAATTACAAAACTTTTATGCTCAAGTCTATGTGACTATTTTAAATCAAGAAGTTAATAATGTAACATCTAACAGATATCGAGAAGCAACCAAATATGTACCACATCTCAGTTTTACAGGAAATATTACAGGAACACAGGATGTTTTGAGATATTACACTGGTATCATAGGTGCCGACCAAATTAAAGCTTATGGTGGTGCAGATTTTACTAAAAATACCTCCAATGGATGGAGTTTTTCCGGTGGTGTAATTGCCTATGTTAATCCTGATGTTGACTACTACAGTCAAGTCGTAGGTAATATCGCTAAACGCATCACCTTGAGTCGAAATAGCAATTTAGTCCTATCCACTGGAGTTAATTATGCTTTTGATAGAGAAACTCGCCCCAACGACTTTGTGAATTCATTGACATTGAGAACAAGAGTCAATTTAGGTAATACTTGGTTGGCGTTAACTAGCTACGTGGGAGATGTTGTCCCCGATTCAATTAAAAATACTCTAGTCACAAGTTTGGGTATTCAATTTAACCGCAACTTTGCCTTATCCGCATATTATGCACCGATTAATGAAAATGCTGGACGCTCTGTGTATGGTACAACAGCAAGTTTTACACTCGGACAAAATCAGAATAGTCCCACACTCAATCTATCGTGGAGAAATAATGAGTATGACTATGGCACTGATAGTTCGGGTAATCAATTAGCAGCAAAGGAGAATATCTTCAGTATATTTGTGAGGGGTCGTTTTTGAACGACTTACTTAGAAACTGTGACTACAACCTGAGGATTTAATGCCATTTGTTTTAACATCTGGGTTTGCATTTGTTTATACTGCTGCTTTAACAAGTTTTTGCTCAAATGAGCTTGAGATGAAGGTGGTAAACCTTTACTTTGTGCTACCCAGGTTTTCAACATTTGCTGCTGATGAGGATCTATTTGACTACTAAGAACTTTGACGCAGGAATGGGGCGCTTCTAAGGTAAAGCAAATCAAAGGGTAGCTTTCTTTGTTGGCTAATGCATACACCAATGCTTGATTTTGGAGATTTTGCATATCCAGATAACAGGGTAACCATTTCGGGCCTAGTGCTAGAGTATAAAGTGCTGTCACCCACAACAGCATCGGATGTGGAGAGGTGATGAATATAAATTGGTGACAAACCTGAGAATCGGCACGTTTTTGGATTTCCTGTTGAGACAACATCAGCCATAGTGTGGCCATACTCCCTTGTGCAGTATCTAGCAACTGAGGAAAAACAATTTCTTGAATCGGTTTATTTTGTGGCCATGCAAGTTGCTTGCAATTTTTTTCTCTGAATATAGGTAATCCAGTCGTTACAGGTATATTACGGGTGGATGGGGTAGCTAAGGTTGTGGGCCAACCAGGACAAATAGACTTTTCTACACTATTTAATACTTGTAAGATGGTAGTCATATTCTGGGGGCGATCGCTTGGTATTTTCGCCAGACAAGCCATAATTAAATTATTCAGCTGCTGAGGTATTTTCAGTTGAGGATTAACCTCTGCGATCGCTCGCGGGGCTTCAAAATGATGTGCTTTATACCAAGCCCCAAATAAATCTGTTTCTGGCTCCCAGGGTTTAGCACCGGTGAGCATTTCAAACATCAATACTCCCACACTATATATATCAGAGCGACTATCTAATTCGCTACCCTCTAATTGTTCGGGAGATGAGTAAGGCAAAGTGCCGTTAAAGCCTTTGTTGGTGCTAATAGTAGCAGTAGAGTTTAAAAATTTTGCTATACCAAAATCTAGGATTTTGACTAACTGACCTAATATCGGGTCGGGGACAACTAATATATTAGCTGGTTTGATATCTCTATGAACTAAAGGATAAATTTTTCCATCGATATTAATACCTTGATGAGCGCACTGTAACCCCAAACAAATCTGACGCGCCAGGGCGACAAACTTAGGCAAAGGCATGGGAATTAAATCTTTTAAACTTTTACCATTGAGATATTCCATCACATAAAAAAGTTTCCCCTCTTCACTGATGCCGTAATCATGTGCGCGCACAATATGTAGGCTTTTTTGACTTAATGCTGCACTCATTAAGGCTTCACGGGCAAAGTCCTGTTTCATTTTGGCGCTCGAAACAGTTTGAGAAAGGAATTTAATGGCAACGGGTATTCCCCCTAGTAAAATATCATCTGCTAAAAAAACTTCTCCCATACCACCCCTGCCAATTAAGTGCTTGAGTTGATAGCGCTTGGCCAGCAACCCTGTATTATGTGGAGAAGTAAATGCACTTTGATTCACTTGTACAACCTCTATTGTCGCTGCATTTTAAAGTTTCATCAGATAAAATTTTCTCTATAGCATTTCCCAATGAGTTGTGAAAATATCCTCTGGATTTTTGCTATTTTTTATGTTTACATATCCGAATTTTTATATTCTGATTGCTACACATATTGATTAATCATGTTTAATGAAATTTAAAAATCTCCCGAATATTTTAGCCACCCAAGTTTTAAAATCATTCCTTTGAATTGGGTGATTGACTGACAATTTTTTCATAATTTCCGTTTTTAATTTTTCATACTCTGATTTTAAAAGAGTTTTAGCTTGGCTTGCAGAAATTAAGGCATTTGATTTTTGGTTTAGCATTAACCAATCTGTAAGTTGCTGACGTTGGACAGCAGTTAAAGTTAAAGTCATGACGTGGGCGCAACGCGTCGGTTCTTCCAAGGCAAAGAATAATAAGTGATAATAGCCTGTATCTGCTAGAATCTTCACTATTTTTTGCCCTCGATTATCTTTCATATCGAGAAAATAAGATAACCAACGTGTTAGAGAAAGTTGGGCATCATATAGCACTGTTACCCACATTAACATGGGATATATATTCATTTTGGCAATAAATTCAGTACTATGAGTTTTTTCTAAGAAACTGGCGATTTCCTGTTGGGGTAGCATTGCCCAAAAAGTAGGTAAAATGCCTTGAGTACTATGCAATAAATGAGGAAATCCTATAGGCGCAATTGGTTTGTTTTTAGGCCAAGTTTTCTGTAAACACTCTTTTTCAGTGACAGAAGTTAGCGGTACTAATTGCAATGGCACTACAGGTTTTTGACTATCAATATCGCTATTGTTTTTTGTATTAATTTTAACTTTAATTGCTTCTAAATCGTCTAGTATTTGACCAATATTTTGCGGGCGATCGCCTACTTCTTTCGCCAAACATTTTATGACTAATTTTTGTAGTTCTGGTGGTATTTTAACTTGGGGGTTTACTTCTTCAAATGTAGGAGGCAGTTGAAACCTATGGGCTTGATACCAACTACCAAAGGAATTAGTTTGTGTTTGAAACGGATGTTTTCCTGTGAGCATTTCAAACATTAAGACTCCCAAACTATATATATCAGAGCGGACATCTAATAATTTGCGCCCTTCCATATGTTCTGGAGAACAGTAAGGTAAACTACCAATAAAAGAATCGGTTAAAGTCATACCACTACGTTCTGTTAAGAACTTAGCAATGCCAAAATCAAGAATCCGCACAATTTCGCCTTGTTTGGCATCTTCAGTAATAAATATATTTTCTGGTTTAATATCTCGATGCACAATCGGATAAATCTCACCTTTGAGGCTAATACCTTGGTGAGCGCACTGTAAACCTAAACAAATCTGAGAACCAATATCTAAAAATTTTGATGGTGTTAGTGGCTGAGTTTTAAGAATATTTTTTAAATTTTTTCCCTGAAGATATTCCATAACATAAAAGGGCGTTTTATCTTCTGTAACGCCGTAACTCAAAACTCGGACAATATTTTTACTTTTACGACCAAGTTGAGCGCCAATAAAAATTTCTCTAGCAAAACGTTGGGATATTTGCTGATTTCCCAAACTCATCATCAAAATTTTTACAGCAACCAGCATCCCTCCCTTGGCTACATCTTCTGCCAAGTAAACTCTACCCATTCCCCCTTTGCCAATCAAATCTTTTATTAAATAGCGATTATTTAAAAATTTTCCAATATAAACGTCTACTTCAGTTTTGGGATTCAGCATCTTGGGAAATTTTACGCTATAAAATAATTTGTTAACCCTAACAACAGGTATAGAAGCATACCTTTAATCTTTTTATTGTAATCAACGAATATCTCAATAGACTTATAAAATAAATCATCTAAGATAAAGATTAAAATAATCCTAGGTTAACTTTTGATAAAAATGTTACGTATCCTTATGCAAAAAGTCTTAAATATTATGTAACATATTGATTATAGTAAGCGTATGAGGAAATTCACTGAACCAATAAATCAACTAGATCAAATTGCCTAGTCATAACAGTAAATCCACGGTCAAACAATTTTAAATTGACGTTAACATAGCGAATATTTTAGATTGAAAGAAAAATTTTCTCATCCAAAATTAAAAATATCAAATTGGTAGGATAAATTTAGGGCTGTAAGTTGGGTAATAAACGCCGGATGAATTTCATAATTGGTGATTCTATTTTGAGTTTAAAAGCAAGAATTTGGTTACGTTGTAATGAATGAAAATTATTGTCACTAACAAGAATTAATGCGCGCTGTCCATCTGGTAGCCGAGGGCCGAGAGTTAAACCTTCGATGTTGTCTAACAATACATCTAACTTGCTCAAATTTAATAACAATTTTTTACTGACTGGTTGGATGTTTGCAGATTCATCTGCTAAAAGACTATTGATATTTTGAATTTCATCAGCGCCTTCTAAAGAAACTTGAAACAGGGAAAGAGCAAATCCCAAACCAGCAAAAGACCGCTCTATACTTAAGAAGTGTCCTTGATTATCCAAAGCTAATAAATCAGGTAATCCACTAGCAAACCTACCAGTCAAATTTAAAATTTGCGGGACTGGTTCTGTTTGGTACAGAAATTCTTTTTCTGGCTGATGGGTGAGCAGATTATATTGCAAAATCCGGCAAGGACTACCAAGGTTTGGTTTAGCGGCTGGCCCATCTTGAATTAAAGCATTTTCGGTAGCTGTAAATAAATGCTGATTGTTGGGGGTAATGGTGAGGCTTTCAAAAGCTAAATTGTTGCGGATACCTTGATTACCATTTTTATCGGGTAAGAATTTATTTGGTATGGGTAATTTTGCTAGTAGCTTCCCAGAAGATAAAGAAAATTCTTTAATCAAAGGATCAATTAATTGTCTGACATCGCCTTCAGAAGAAATGAAGACAGTTTCTCGATTAGTGTAAGCAATACCTTCTGTGTCGGTTTCACCCGCAGGAAATGTTTGACCATTTTGATCTAACAAAGTAGTTACACCTACAGGCTGAACATCACCATTTTTTAGATAACCTTGGCTTAAGTCTATTTTCAGAGTGTAGAAACGGGCTGGTGCTTTTTGTCCTCGATCATCGGAAATGGCATAATACAAATCGTTCTTGGCATCGTAGGTAATTCCTGATAAGCCACCAACTTCAGTTTTTTGGAAAATTAATCCTTTGGGTAGAGTTGCTTCACCAATAAATTCTATACCACTAATTTCAACGGCATCTGTAGATAAATTTATGAGTAAAATGCTAAGAATTAAAATTGTAATCCCAAAATATATAATTCGGGGAAACTTGAAAATTTTTTTGATTAGCTTCATGAAGAAAATTGCTAATTAATTTATTAATTTAGGCGATCGCCTCTTCTAAAATATCTACCAGATGCGTCTAGAACAGGCAAGATGCCTGTTCCACAATAAAAAAGTTAGTTAAAAACTAGTATTGAGTGGGTAAACGGTGCCGACGACGCTTTTTACCAAATTTGAAAGTAAAAAAGTTGTTTCTATTTTGTTCATAAGGTGTTGCAGATTCAACGCTGGGTAGTTTGTTTTTTCGCCAATGATCAATTGAATAAATATTGAAGCTGCTTGCCGCTAGTAAAATAAATAGTACCAGAGCGTAACTTATCATTGATGTAGCTGCACCCCAGTTCTGGACTGAGGTAACACCCAATTTTAAGATAATCATCAAGATAAAGGTTGCTATGAGGGAACCGCGAGTTGCTAACCCAATTGTGATTAACACGCCTACGATTAATTCAACTGGGGGTACTAGGTAAGAGTTGATTCTTACCAAAAATTCTGGGAAATAAGAATTTTCTAGTTGCTCTACTGTTTGTTCTACAAATCCTGGAATGTCGAAGATTCGAGTAAATCCATGATTAAAGTAATTTACACCGATGAGAATACGCAACAACAAATAAGCGATCGCAATATCCTTTTGTCTCAGACTAATGTATGGCTTGTGTTCATTCATTAACTTAACTCCGACTCTAGGAATTCAATTTGATTGACGGCAATTGCAGGAATAATGTTTACATAGACAGAAGTAAACGCACAGCGCGATCGCCTAATAAATAGGTATAAAGCCAAGTGAGTAATACTAGCAAGCGGCTACGGTATCCCGGTAGGTATACTAGGTGGACTCCTAGCCACATCAACCAAGCTAAAAAGCCTGTAAATGTGAAATTGCCAATTTTGCCGACACCAGAGTGACAGCCAATAATTGCTAATCGGCCTTTGTTGAAATAGCTAAAGGGTTTTGGTGCTTTACCTTGTAGCTGCTTTTGAATATTGCGCGCCACCGCAACGCCTTGTTGCAGTGCTTCTGGTGCTACCCCAGATAGTGGTTTACCATTTTGCTCTAAATAAGCTAAATCCCCAATAGCATAAACATGGGGTTGCTCTAACACTTGCAGGGTGGGATGAACTACCAATTTACCTTTTTTAGCGGTGGCTAGTTCTTCAGATGTTTCCGGTGAGTTGGCTTCTAAACCTGCTGTCCAAATTACGGTAGCACTGGGAATCACTTCATGGTTTTGCAAATGCACCGATCCTGGGGTGACTTCGCTGACTTTGGTTTGTAAGTAAATTTTTACTCCCAACTGGCGTAACTTTTTATAAGTATAAACTCCTAATTTTTGGGGAAATTCCGTTAATAAGCGATCGCCTGATTGCACTAAAAACAGTCTCACTTGTTCTATATCTAGTGTGGGATAATCTTGGCGTAACTTACCTCGGAACATTTCTACTAAGGCTCCCGCCATTTCTACACCAGTAGCACCACCGCCGACAATCACAAATGTGAGTAGTTGTTCTTGCCGCAATCGATTTTTTTCCTTGCTAGCGCGTTCAAAACAAGAGATAATTTGGTTGCGTAATGCCACCGCCTGTTTTAAAGTTTTCAGAGCAAAAGCATATTCTGCGGCTCCAGGAACCTCCAAAAACTGAGCTTGACAGCCAGTAGCCATTACCAAAAAATCATAAGCGATCGCTGCATGATCTGTTTTCACAATTTGCGCGGTAAAATCAATTCTCTCCACCTCAGCCATGCAAAACTGGACTTTGGGCTTACCGTTGTGTCGTTTCCCAGAAAATCGCCGCAAAATCGTGCGGATAGGATAAGCAATATACTCTGGTTCCAATTGACTTGTAGCAACCTGATACAGCAGAGGGACAAAAGTGTGATAATTATGACGATCAATTAATAATACGTCTGCTCCAGAATTAGCTAAAGATTGGGCAGCTTGTAATCCACCAAATCCAGCACCAACAATGACAATGCGGGGACTTTTCATGAAGTTTGCGTGATTACAGATAGTGAAGTACTCCGGCTTGCTTCGCTGAAACCGGAGCTTCAGTAAAACAACCATC